>JANQJF010000092.1 GCA_028281765.1 Planctomycetota bacterium
TTCACCGGCTTCGCCGGAAACACCAAGCGACCAAGCAACCAAGAGGCGAGCGGACGCGATCGGTCGATCGCACGATCTCGAGCAGTGCATGCAACCGGCACATTCAACATGCGGTGTTGCCGATCGAGCGATCAAACAATTGGCCGCTCTACGCAACCGAGAGACCTACTTGCCTTATTCGTGACGCATTCGGTCGGCCAAGGGCTCCGGATGCCCGAGATGTCCCTCCGCAATGATGACCGACCAAGAGGCTCGGCTGGCCGACCGCCGTTCGAACGGCGTAGCCCGCTTGATGCTTCTTGGTTGCTTGGTTCGCTTGGTTTTTCCGGCGAAGCCGGCCAGATCGTTGGCAGCTCAGTTGCGTCCGATCGTCCATGACCGCTCACTGCCATCCATGTCCCCATCGCGTCGCTGCGACTCGTCGACGTAGCCTCCTTCAGCGCAGCGTCGGCGCGCCTTCGAGGAAGCCCAGCGACTTCAAGAACGCGTCTGTCTTGCGGATCGTGTCCTTGTAGTCCGCGCCGTCGCCGCGGCCGTGGTTGAAGAAGCCGTGGGGCCGACCGTCGTAGAGCTCGAGTTCGCTGCGGCTCCCGGCGGTGCGCATCGCATCGCGGAACTTCGTGGCGGTCTCGACCGGAATCAGCCGGTCTTTCGTGCCGAGGAAGACGATCGCTGGCGACATGCCCTTGCGAATGTTGTGTGCGGGCGAGATCTTGCGCCAGCGCGTCTTCACGCGCTTGTGACCGTAGCCGCCGGGGCCGTTGTCGTAGACCGGGTTGAAGAGCACGAGGGCGTCGGGGCGGGACGAGACCGTTTCGTTCGCGGCCTCGAAGCCGCGCGTCGTCGCGACCGCGGCCGCGACGTGGCCGCCGGCCGAGCCGCCGCCCGCCGCGATCCGCTGCGGGTCGATACCGAGTTCGTGCGCGTGCGCGCGCACCCAGCGCAGCGCGGCTTTGCCGTCCGCGACGCACTCGAATGGCGTTGTGCCATGGCGACTCTTCACGCGGTACTCGGCCGACATCGCGACCATGCCGCGCGACGCGAGATACTCGCAGTGCGGATAGAACTGCTTTGGAGTGCCGCCGTTCCAGCCGCCGCCGAAGAAGAACACGATCGCGGGGCGGCGGTCGCTCGCTGCGTGCTGGTCGGGCTCGAAGACGTGCAGACGGAGCGTGACGTCTCCGATCTCGGCGTAGGCGACGGTCTTCGTCGGTCGCCATGCCGGTGGCTTCGCGTCCTTCTCACGCTTCGCCGCGGCGCGCTGCCGGAGCGCGCGCTCGATCGAATGCGCGACGTGTTCGGCGAGCACCTGGGAGCCTTCCTTCGTGAAGTGCACGTTGCCGGGCTTGGTCGCGAGCTCGGCCATGCGGTCCGCGACCAGGCCGTGCAGATCGTCGATACCGACGCCGTGCTTCCGCATCACCTCGAGTGCGGACTCGTTATAAGCGGCGGCGTCCCCGGCGACGCGCCCGGGTTCGCCCTCGGGGACCGGTGTCGTCGTCGCGAAGATCAGCTCGGCTCCGGTCTGCTGCAGCCGGGTCACGATCGCTTCGAGGTTCGCGGCGTACTCGGAGCGCGTGTGCTTCTGCACGCCGGTCTTCTTGTTGCGTCCCTCGCCGTTCGCGTTGCGATACGCGAGGTCGTGCAGGCCGAAGTTGAAGTGGATGACGTCCCAACTCTCGTCGGCGAGCCAGGCGTCGAGTTTGGTGAGGCCCTTCTTCGTGTGCGCGGCGTTGCCGGGGTTGCGGTGGACTTCGACCCGGCCCTCGAGCAGTTCCTGGACCGGCTTCGTGTAGCCCATCGAGATCGAGTCGCCGATCAGCAGCGCGCGGGGCCGCGGCGGACGGTCCTGCGCTCCGAGTGATCCTGCGATGGCGAGGGCCAGAGCGGTTGCGAGGGGGCGCATTCCGGGATGCTAGTGCCCCGCGTCCGAAGTCCGCATCATAAGTAACCGGCCATTCGACCCGCTCGCTGCGTTGCTGCTCCTCAACTTGTCCACTGACAAACCGTGTCGTCGCAGCGCCTTCCGAGCGAATCGACTGACACGGC
>JANQJF010000103.1 GCA_028281765.1 Planctomycetota bacterium
CGTCGACGGTGGCGAGCGGTACTCAGCTCCGCGCCGCGGACCAAGCTCGTGGAGTGAGAACGCGCGGGTCGTCACCGGCACGCTGCGCGGCGATCGGCACCGACACGGCGTTCGACCTGCGCATGACGCAGGGGCTCGAGCTGACGATCGGCGAGTAGCCGATCGGAATCTCCGCGGGCTATCGACGCTGCGCGGCGATCGTGTCGCGCAATCGCGCCACGCGGTCCCGCACGGATTCGCCCGCGGAGCCCAACGCCTGCACGTCCGCGTCGATCCCGTCGAGCGCGGTGACCGCAGCGTCGAGCCGCCCGAACCGCACGAGCTCGTCCACGTGAGAACAACGCGCGCGACACGTGTTGAGGCTGCCGACGCCGAACAGCTCGACCATCATCGCGAGCGCCTCGTCGAACGCCGCAAAGCAAGCGGCTTCCTCCCCCCGCGCCGCCTCGATACGGCCGAGACCCAGCAGCGCTTGGGCCGTGCGCATGTGGTTGCCGAGTCCTGCGGTGGCGCGTTCCACGGTCCGCCGTCCGATTTCGACAGCGCGCGCCAAGTCGCCGTTCGCCTGCTCCGCGCGCGCGAATTGCGTCATCGCCCAGATGGTGATGCTGTGCGACGGGCCGTGGTGCGCTTCGAGACGAGGGGCCGTCTCGGCCAACAGGTCGCGCCATTCCTGATAGCGCTTCAAGTCACGGAGCACGAAGCCAAGGTTGACCGCGATCATCAGCGTGTCGGGGTGGTCCGTACCGACGCGTGCCGCGAAACTCGCGTGCGACGCGCGGTGGATCTCGAGCGCCTCCTCAAAGCGCTGGTTGCGGTGCAGCACGGCCGCGAGCGCGTTGCGCGAGCCGGCGACAGCCGGATGGCCGTCGTCGAACAGCGCCAGACGCATGTCGAGCGCTTACCGGAACAGCGGCTCTGCGTCGGCGCTGCGCCCCCGCGCGAAGTGGAGTCCGCCCAAGTTGTGGATGGCGTTCGCGAGGTGTGGGTGCGGATCAGGGAGAACACGGCGGCGCAGCGCGACGCATTCGCGGAAGATCTCTTCGGCACGGTCGTAGCGGCTCGCCTTCTTGTGGATCGAGGCCAGCCCATTCAGGTAGAGCGCATACTCCACGCTCTCGACGCCGTCGACGCGCTCGATCAGCGGCCGCGCCTCGCCGTGGAGCCGCATCGCTTCCTCGAAGTCCTCGCGGCGCTCCGCGAGTCCCGCGACGTTGAAGAGCACCGCGACAAGCTGGCGCGACGCGTCGTCTCGCTCGGCGTCGGACTCGAACTCGCCCGACACAAGCGCCCGCCGGATCTGCAGTGCCTTGGAGAAGTGAGGCGCCGCTTCGTCGTACCGGCCCTGCTGCTCGAGCACCTGGCCGAGGCTGTTCTCGGCATGCGCGACCTCGTCGCTCTGCTCGGGACAGTGCTCACGGCGAAGACGCAACGCCTGCCGGAATTGCCGCTCTGCCAGCGGCAGTTCCGCCTGCGACAGGAACGACGCACCGAGCGCCATATGCACCGCGGCGCGGCTCGGGGGGTGTTCGGGAAACGAGTCTTCCACCTTGTCGGCGGCAGCGAGGAGCACGTCTCGCAACGTCGTATCGGTCGCGACGCCGTCGCGGCTCACGTCCCCTGCCCGCAGCATGTCGTTGAGGAAGTCGGACACCGCGGACGCGATCTTCTCGCGTTCGCTCGCTTCGGCGCGTGCAAGATCCGCGCTCTCGCGGAGCCGTGCCTGTTGCCACGCGAACACGCTGACGACGACCAACGACACGAGTAGCGCGACGCCCGCCGTGACGATCCCCGCGACGAGCCCACGGTTGCGACGCGCGAACTTGCGGATGCGATCGAACGTGTCGGGTGGACGCGCGTCGATCGGCACGTCGTCGAGATGCCGTTGGAGGTCGGCGGCCAACGCCGCGGCACTCGCGTAGCGATCTTCGACCCTCTTCTCCAACGCCTTGCCGACGATGATCTCGATGTCGCCTCGCAATCGCGGATCCAACGCGCCGAGCCGCATGGGTTCGGCTGTTCGCAGCAGGTCGACGGCCGAGGGAAGGTTGTGGCCGGTCAGGTCGTGCGGTAATCGACCCGCGAGCAACTGATAGAGGATCACGCCCAAGGCGTAGACGTCGGCACGCCCATCGACGCCGTCCGCATCTCCACGCAGCTGCTCGGGGCTCATGTAGGCCATGGTTCCGACGAGCTGTCCGGTCTGAGTCTGGAGCGAAGCCTCGAACTCCTTCTCCAGGACCCGCGCGACGCCGAAGTCGAGCACCTTCGGACTCCCCTGCGGGAACGCGCCGTCGTCGCTCCGCGAGACGTCGCTGCCGCTCCCTGCGTCGATCACCAGGATGTTCGCGGGCTTGAGATCGCGGTGCACGATTCCCTGGTCATGCGCGTGCTGGACAGCACCGCACACGCGCCGCACCAGCTCGAGACGTTCTCGGGCGCCGAGTCCGTGGGTATCGGCGTATTCGATCAGCGACAGCCCGCGCAGCAGCTCCATCACCAGGTACGGCGTCGGCCGCGACGGGTCGGCGTGCTCGTCGACACCGGCATCGAAGATCTGCGCGATGCCGGGATGGTGCAGGTGTCCGAGCAGTTGGGCCTCGCGCTCGAAGCGCCGCCGCACGGTGTCGCTACCGAGGTCGGAGCGCACGACCTTGAGCGCGACGCGGCGGCGCGTCGCTTCCTGCACGGCCTCGAACACGGTGCCCATGCCGCCTTCGCCGATCTTGTGCAGGATCCGGTAGCCGCCGAGCCGTCGCCCGTCCAACGCGGGCCGCGGTGGCGCAACGGAGAGTTCGCTGCGCAGCGCTTCGAGCTCTTCGCGCAGCCGCGGCCGCAGCGCGAGCTCGACCTCTTCGACCATCACGTCGACCGAGGGATCCTCCCCCGCGACGAGCGCGTCCTCGAACCGTTCACACAGCGCGTCGATCTGCCGCTCCTCGGCGAGCGTCAGCCGCTGGGCCCGCTCACGACTCACGGCTCGAACTCACTCCACGCCTGGCGGATCAGCGCGAGGCGCCGCTCGACGGTCCGCAGGGCACAGCCCACCTCGTCCGCGATCTCGCGGTTCTGGTAGCCCTCGAGCTTGCGGATCGCGATCGCACGCAGGTCTTCATCGTCGAGAATCTGCAGCAGGCGCTCCGACTCGTCCGCCAGCTCCGCCGCGAACTCCGGCGTCGGCTCGGTGCCGAGCAAGCTCGACAGGTCGACTTCCGCCGGCGTGTTCGCGCCACCCCGCTTCAGCGCGGACTCGCCGCGCAGCTTCGCACTCGTCTTGCGGGCCGTGATCACGACCAGCAGCGACCACAGATCCTCGCGGTGGCTGAGCTCCGGAAAACGACCGCCCCGTACGCCTTCGCACAGGCTATGGAAGGCACTGATCGCGACGTCCTCTTGGTCGAAGCTGCGGCGGGTCTGCATCGGCAGCCGCTTCTCCGCGAGGCGGACGAGCTTCTGGAAGTAGCGCTGCCAGAGCCGCTCCGCCGAGCGTTCGTCGCCGCTGCGGAGCTGCTCGATCCATACCGAGACGGTGGGTTCTGGGGTGCACGTTCGAGGACAACACGATCACGGGCGGACGATCAGGGTCGATTCGATCCGCACGTCGTTCGCGCTACGGCGACCTCACGGGCGCCCGTTCTTGCTGCTCGGCGAACTACGCGCGAACGATGCGCCCACGCCGGGCGCAACCGTGTTCCCCGGTCTGCATCTCGACTTCACCGCGCCGGGCATCTTCGTCGCCTACGCGCCGCCACCGACCCCGCTCGGCCCAGCCGGACTCGCGCACGAAGGCATCACGCTGCCATTCGTCACGCCGACGGGGCTCCAGGGCTCCACGATCTGGTTGCAGGCGGTGGCACTCAGCCCACTCGCGACGAACGGGCTGGCCTGGACGCGCGCGCTGCAGGTGCGCATGCCGTAGTCGAGACGTCGTGACTCCGCAAACCCATCTGCACTCTCGCTCCCACTCAGCGAACCGTCGTGACCTCGCCCGGCATGAGCCGAACCGGCAGCCGAGCAATCACCTCACCGCCCCGATCGCGCAACTCGATCGTCACCGCCCGCTCGCTCACCTGAAGCACTTCGCTGCGCCCCGCATCCAGTTCGGCCGCACGCCGCCAGGAACTCGCCCGAGACTCGATCTGGAACAGGGCGAGGACCTGGCCCGCGCGATCGAAAGCCTGCCAACGGACCGCCGCCGGGTAGCTCGACGCGACGTCCACGCGGACGTGGCAGCGCCGCGGCAGCTCGACCCGCAGCACGCCATCACGTCCTGGCTCCACCTCGACTCGCACGTGGTCTGCATGCTCTACGACGATTCGGCAACCGGACGTGGGCACTTTCTCGAGGTGAAAGCGCCCTTCGTCATCGGTCCGAGTATCCGACGCGTAGTGCGCTCCGACGATGCCGTCCTCGTCTTCCCGAGTCGAGACCATGTGACGCACCCTGGCGCCGACCACCGGATTGCCGGCCGGGTCTTCGACTACGCCGTCGAGCTCCGCGAGACACGCGTCCGCGGGGAACTCGACGACCAACCCCCGGGTGCCCGCGGACACCTCCTTCCGCACGATGTTCGTGAAGGTCTCCGTGTGGAAGAAGCGCAGGTCGTAGGTTCGGTTCCGCAGACCACGCAGGGTGAAGCTGCCGTCCGCTCCCGTCACCGCGAACGTGCGAAGTCCCGAGATCACGTCGCTCTCCTCGTGGTGCGACAACTGGGAGTGATCCTCCAACAGCTGCGTGTCGACGAACGTCTCTGGCATCCAGGGATACACGAGTACACCCGGCCAGGGCTGCCCCTTCGCGTTCCTGACGGTGCCCGAAATGGTCCGCGCGGCATCCGAGAGCGTAAGGTCCAGGAGGTACGTTCCGTCGGCCAGCGACACCGCATCGCCCAGCGGATCCGCGACGACCGCGGCCTGGTAGCCCGGCGCCGCGGCGAAGAAAGTCCCAGCTCCCAACACCTCCCGATTCAATCGCAGTCGATAGCGGCCCTCTTCATCGATCGACGCGGTCTTGCCGTCGTGGCCGACGACACCACTCGGTGCGATCCGACCGTCGGGCAAGCGCACCGTGCCGACGAACTCGAGCGACGCAGGATCGGCCGGTCGCATGACGATCCGCAGTTCCCGGGAACCGTCGACGTCCACCACCTGACGCTCGTAGCCACGCATGCTGACGGCCAGTCGCTGCCCGACCGCAGGCAGTCGAGAGAAGGAGAATCGGCCGTCCTCATCGGTCTGGACGCTCGGCCAGCGAACCCGCTCCGCGCGGTCCGTCGCCAGAGGGAGGGTGAGAAGCTTCTGCATCAGCGGCCGCACCACGGCTCCAGGCAGCGGCACCTCCGGCCCACCCTGCGGCGCCGCGACCACGACACCAGCCACTTGCACCGCCTCGGACACGACCAGCAGCACCGACCAGGCCTCCTCGCTCATCTCCAATCGGCACACCGTGAGCGAACACCACGGCGCCCCACCCGACAACTCTCCCGACGCTTCTTCGATCTCCACGGCGAACGCACCATCGGGACCGCTGACCGCGACCTGGCGCGACGCGGACGACGCGGACTCGCCGGAGCCTGCGGCTCTCGTCCGCCGAACGATCGGCACACCGGCCACCGGTTGCCCCTGCGGATCGACCACCCGACCTTCGATTCTCTGTGTGGACGCTGCCCCCGAAGCCACCTGCGACGCCGCGTCGACGGACCGAACCGCTTGGCGCTGCACTGTGGCCTCACCATCGGCAGCCGCATCCCGACCCGAGTCTACCGCCGCTATCGATCCCGCGTCGGACACCGGCATGGTGACCTGCTCCGGATCGCCGAATGCGAACCAGCCGAGGAAAACACAGACAGCGAGCGCAGCCGCGCCCAGGAACAACTTGGACATCGCAAGACTTCCCACCAACAGAAGGGACTCGGGGACGACCGCGCCACCGGTGGCGACCGTCGTCGTGGCTGCCGTGGCGGCATTCGTGATCGCATCGGGAATCCCGCAGAGCAACGCGACGCCCGGCATGTGCCGCCAGTCCGCGCCGTGACGTTCCGCCAAGCGAGCCCGGATCCTCTCCAGACCCCGCGAGACCCGCTGCCGCGCCGTGGCCTGGGTGGAGCCCGCTCGAGCCGCGATCTCCGCGTAGTCCAGCTCGTGGTGGTAACGCAGCAGCACCGCGGTGCGGAACGGCTCGGCGAGCGAGTCGAGCGCCTCGGTCACTTCCCGCTGCACCGCGAGGGCCTGCAGGGTCTCTTCGGTGGAAGGCAGCGCCTCGGGCCGCGCCGCCGCAGCCTCCCGACGCGCGATCCTGCCGCGGCGCCGACGGGACTGCGCGGCCAGGCGCCGGGCCACGGCACCGAGCCACGGACGAGAGTCTCCCTTCGGCGGACGCGTCGCGGCCGCCAGCCAGGTCTCCTGGACGAGGTCCTCGGCGTCGGACGAACCCACGAGCGCGTGCGCGAGCCGTCGAAGCCACGCGTCGTGCTTCAGCAACTCGTGAAGGGTCGGGGATTCGTCGGAGATCGTCATGAGGAGCCGGGATCGGGCCGGCGAGGACCGGTCCCCCTCAGCTTGCCACGCCTCCGGATGTGTGACCGGAAACTTTGGAAGGCGGACTCACGGGCGGGAGTCGACATACAATCCTCCGCCATCCAAGCCCTGACCGGAGTACCGATGACTCTTCTCTCGACTCTCGCGACGCTCGCATGCGTCGCCGCCCCGCAGTCCGATCCGCAGTTCGCGGAACCGATTCGGCTGATGGCCGAAAAGACTCCGCTCGGCATCCAGAAGCTCTACCCGTCACCGCGTCACTACGACATCGACCGAGACGGAAGCCGGGAGCTCGTCATCGCGGATCTGTTCGGCCACGTGAACGTCGCCGAGAAGACCGGCAGCGGACCCGCCGCGTGGGGCCCGCTCGAGCCGTTCATGAGCGGCAAACGTGCGCTGAAGTTCAACAACTGGTGATGCATCGGCATGGGTTCACAGTTCGTGGACTTCAATGCCGACGGTCGCATCGACTACGTCACCGCCACGTTCGACGGCTCGCCGCACGTCGCGCTCGGCACGGCGGACGGGTTCGCCGAACCCGAACGCATCCTCGACACGTCGGGCCGGCGCGTCATGCTCGACCAGTACTGGGACTATGACGCCAAGCAGTGGAAGAACACCGGCGGGGAGAACCGGCACTGCACGTCCGCGGTCGTATTCGACTGGGACGCCGACGGGGACTACGACCTGCTACTCGGCGACTACTCCCGCGGCGAACTCTGGCTGCAGCGCAACGAGGGCAAGCCGGGAGAACCCGCGTTCACCGGAAAGAACGAGCCGGTCCTGGCCGGCGGCAAGCCGTTCGGCCTCGAAGGCGGCATGACCGCGCCGCGCTTGGTCGACTGGGACGGCGACGGCAAGATGGACATCGTCGCCGGCAGCTACGGCAGCGCCTACGACGCCGAGCCGCCGGGCGGCGTGTACTGGTTCCGCAACGTCGGCCAGAAGGGCGCGCCGGAGTTCGCTGCGGCCCAGGCGCTGGTCGCGCCGACCAAGACCACCGGAACCGAAGCCGACCGCCCGAACGTCGGGCTCTACGCCGACCCGGTCGACTACGACGGCGATGGCGACCTCGACTTGGTGGTCGGCGGGTACTCGATCTGGACGCCAAAGAAGCCGAAGCTCACCGAGGAACAGCGAGCGCGACTCGTCGAGATCAAGGCCGAGCTCGGCGAGCTGATGAAGCAGCAGCAGGGCTTCTTCGCGACCGTGCGGGAGCAGACCAAGGGTCTCGACAAGGACGAGGCCCGCGAGGTCTCGCAGAAGCTCTACTCGACCGACGACTACCGTGCGGTGAGCAAGACGGCGAGCGCGCTGCGCAAGGAGCAGGCGAAGCTCGAGCCCAAGCAGCAGCGCAAGGCGAGCGTGTGGGTCTACCTGCGCAAACCCGCTGCCGCCGCGCCCGGCGGCTCGCGCTGATGCGTATCCGCGGGCGATCGAGCTGACGATCGGCGGCTGGCCGACGGATGAAGGGACCGGCCGCCTAGTTGATGTTCATCGCGACGGAGTTCGTGTAGATCACGTTGCCGCCGAAGTCTCCCACCGCTTGGTAGTAGATCGGCCCCGGGATGTTCGGAATCGCCAGGGTCGTGCTGATCGACGTGTTCGGTTGGGTGTACGGAAGCGTGTGCGCCAGATACGCCACCGTCGCATCGAGGTGAATCTGCCCGGTCATCGGCGGATACGTCGGCGTCGTGCCAAGGCTGACAAAGCCGAACACCACACCTGCAGGAACCGCGGGGAGGTTGGAGATCGTCATCGCGAGCGGCATACCCGCTTGCGGGCATTGATCGAATCGGCACTCCACTTGGCCGTGCGCGGCGACCGTTCCGGGACCCAGCTGGCGACAGCTTCTGCTGACCGCCTCGCTCGGCAACACCCAAACCTCGTCGAAACCACCGCCGCCTCCGCCGTAGGCGATCATCTCCTGCCGGGTGTCGTCGTAGATCAAGGTCTGGTGTGTCCCGCGCGGCGAGTGGCTGTCTTGCCACGCCGGGTTGTTCGCGTACGGGGTAATCTCTTCCCACCGATCGACGCGCCACTCCCACACGTCATCGTAGTTCGTGTTGCCTTGGCTACCACCAGCGAGGATGAGCGACTGCCGACCCGGGTGGTAGCACATCGCCGAACCTTCCCGCGCTTCGGGATAGCTGGGGAGACCGGCGATCTGGACCACCGGCGTCCACTCCATCGTCGCGGAGCTGAACACCCAGAAATCGCTGTGCGCGACAGTCGACGACCCCGAGTGATCGAGCCCCCCGAACATCACGACACCACCATGAATCGGGGAGTACGCCATCGAATGCAGTTCGGTCGGGCGTGGTCCGCCGAGCGGCGAGGGTGGGACGAGCGTCCACGTCCCCGCGACCCCATCGTAGATCCAGGTGTCGGCCGGAGCGCCGAACCCGCCGAACATGACGGTGACTTGCGCCACGGGGTCGTAGGCCCACCGGTGATGGATCCGTGCACCTGGCCCCATGGGGATCACGACCTGCGTCCACGTCGTGCCATCGAACTCCCAGATCTCGTCGGTGTTCGCACATATCACACCAGGGCACTGGATGCATCCCCCGTAGATGGACGTCACACCGCGGTTGCTGTCGTAGGTCGCGGCCATCCCCTCGCGCCTGCTGGTGTAGGGTGGGTTCGCACAGAACGCATACGAGGGCGAGTTGGGCGGAGACAACAACGTCCACCGGCAGCCATCCCACTCCCAGGTGTCGTTGGTGTTCATCCCGCCGTAGAGATAGGACTTGCCGGTCCCACTGTGGTGGGTCATGACGTGCCGCGCTGCACCGCCAGGTGTCGTGAGGGGGAGCCGCTCCTCCCACACGGGCCCCGATTGCGAGACGGAAGCGGTCGAGAGCAGCAGCGATGCCGCCAGAGTGATCTTCGTGTTCATAGCCTGCCGTTGGATTGGGGTTCGAGGTGACAGGTTCGCCCGCTCAGATCGCGGTGAAGGAACCTGCTACCGAGAGGGGTTCCACGGCGCAGGCTGGATAACGAGGCAACTCGAAAAACTGTCGGCGGCGATCCCTGTCGCGGATGCACTCCACACCCGCGCTCGTCGACGCCCCGTGGATTGACACGGTTCTCGGTGCAGTGCACGCCGCCGCGGTGCCGGTAGACTCTCGAAGAGGTCGCCCACAGATTCGCGGCGATTCGCCGCGACGCACCCGAGAGCCGTGAGCACCCCCACCCGACACCTGCTGGCCGTTGCACTCGCTTTGAGCTGCGCCGGCGCCGCGCCCGCCCAGGAGGCACCGGAACTGCGCGTCGGCACGGCCGAGGAGCTCACGATCGACGGCCGCCTCGACGAAGCGTCGTGGCAGAACGCCGACAAGATCGACGGCCTCACCGCGATCGAACCGGTGCAGGGCGCCGAGCCCGCCGTCGGCACCGAGGTTCGCGTGCTCGCCGACGACAAGAACCTCTACATCGGCGTGCGCTGCCATGACGACCCGGAGCAACTGTCCGCCTTCGCCGTCGCCCGCGACGCGTCGCTGCGTTCGGAGGACCACGTCAAGATCGTGCTCGGCCCGGTCGCCGACGGCCGCACCGGCTACGTGCTCGCGATCAACCCGCGCGGCGCGCGCTACGACGCGCTCGTCGCGGATCGCGGCGAGTCCGAGAACCCCGACTGGAACGGCGCGTGGGAAGCCCGCACCCACGTCGACTCCCGCGGCTGGACCCTCGAAGTGCGCGTGCCCGTCTCGATCCTCGTGTTCGACGGCGATTCGGATCGCTGGCAGTTCAACGTCGAACGACGAGTGCAGCGCCTGCTCGAGCGCAGCCGTTGGTCGACGCCGCGCCTCGACCAGCGCGTCACCCAGCTCAGCCGCGCCGGCTGGATCACCGGCGTGCCGAAGTTCGACCTCGGCCTCGGCATGCTGGTGATGCCGTCGGCCGTTGCGCGCAGCGTGCGTGCCAACCAGCCGCTCGAAGACACCGGCGACGAATTCGACGGCAGCCTCGACGCGTCGTTCCGCATCACGCCGGAGCTGTCGGCGATCTTCACCGTCAACTCGGACTTCGCGGAAGCCGACGTCGACCGGCGGCAGATCAACCTGACGCGCTTCCCGCTGTTCTTTCCGGAACGGCGGCCGTTCTTCTATGAAGGCGCCGACGCGTTCGACTTCGGCCTCGGCCTGCAGCGCAACATCGTGCCGTTCCAGAGTCGACGCATCGGACTCGTCGACGGCCGCACGGTGCCGCTGCGCTTCGGCAGCAAGGTCCTCGGCCGCGTCGGCGGCACCAGCGTCGGCGCGCTGCTGACACGTACGGGCAGCGAGCCCGGCCTGGCACCGGCATCGACGATGGGCGCCGTGCGACTGCGCCAGGACGTGCTGGCCGAATCCAACGTCGGCATCCTCGCGACGACCGGCGACCCGCTCGGTCGCGACGACAGCTACACGTTCGGCGCCGACGCCACGTTCCAGACGTCCCGGCTGTTCGGCGACCGCAACTTCCTAATCGGCATCTTCGGCCTGACGATGGGTCGCGACGGCACCGAAGGGAATCCCGGCGCCTTCGGCATCAAGGTCGACTACCCCAACGACGACTGGGACATCGTCTGGCAGAGCTGGCGCATCGACGAGGACTTCGACCCGTCGCTCGGCTTCGTGCCGCGCCCCGGCGTCTACAAGCACCGCGTCGGCGCCGACTACGGCATCCGCCCGCAGAACGGCTGGCTGCGCCGGCAGGTGTTCGCGCTCGAGGCATCGCTGTTCACCGACCTGTCGCACCGCTGGCAGAGCTACGAAATCGAATTCGTGCCCATCGACTTCACTCTCGAAACAGGCGACGAGTTCGCGGTCTTCGGCTCGGCCGAGGGCGACCGGCCGGACGTCGACTTCGATCTGTCCGACGGCGCCATCGTCGCAGCCGGCGAATACGAGTGGGCCCGCTACGGCGCGTCCTTCTCGACCGCGACCAAGCGCGCCATCACCGCCTCGCTCAGCTGGAACGGCGGCGAGTTCTACGACGGACACCTCAACCAGGTCGAGGCCAGCGCCCGCGCGTTCCTCGGCCCGCTGGTCACCCTCGAAGCCAACGCCGAATGGAACCGCGGCCGCGTCGGCGGTCAGAACTTCTCGACCGACCTCTACGGCGGCGAGGTGCAGTTCACGTTCTCGCCGGACCTGACGTGGACGACGTTCGCGCAGTTCGACACCGAGAGCGACTCGCTCGGGATCAACACGCGGTTGCGATGGGACATCACGCCGGTGGCGCGGCTGTTCGTGGTCTACAACACCGACGCGGTGGATCCGTTCGACCGGTGGCGGACGGAGCGGCAGGCGGGGACGGTGAAGGTGCAGTATGAGATGCGGTTTTGAGGAGGATCAGCCGAATCCGACCCGCCCCGTCTCGGTCGACTCCGCCCCATCCTGAGCCGCTTGGTCGGCACCAGCCAGCGGGCCGGCAGGGGTAAGAGCCCGGCCAAGTGCGTTCCGCGGCGGGGCCCGCGTCCGCGACCGGCCATCGGACGAAACGCCGCTGGCATGGCCCCTCCGGGAGTCCCGAGCCCCCGGATCCGTTGAAAACTTCGGCCCGTCGAACCAACGAATATGACTCCCGGTTCGCGGAGACGCACTCCAAGACTTATCCTGGTGACAGACGTGACCAATACTCAAATACTCTGTGTGTCCGACATCGGATCGGACTTCTCGCTCCACGGCGGCAACCTCGACGCGGGTGCCCGCAGTTGAGTCGCCATCGCAAGGGCTCTGGTGGCGGCGCGCCCGCAAACACCAAAGAAGAGGCGATCGAGGTCGAAGGCCTCGTCGTGCAGGCGCTCGGGGCCGGCCGCTACCGCATCCGAATCGATGGGTCCGAGCAGGAGCCCATCTGCAAGGCCGGCGGCAAGATGTCGCGGTACCGGATCAAGATCACCCAGGGTGACCGGGTTCGGATCGAGCTGTCGCCCTACGACCTGACGCGCGGGCGCATTACGTATCGGCTGTAGCGGGGCGCTGGCTCGGCGGCGTTGGCCGACCCGAGCCCACCCTCCCCGAACATCCGCCGCGTCGCTGGACCAGCCACCAGCTGTCGGGCGTCGCGTTCGTTGACGCCGAACGTGCGTGCGGGTTGCTCACCCGGCACGACGCGACCGCTGACCCACCAAACGGGCCTCGGCCCGTCCCAACACGGGAGTGGGTGGCACGCGGAGACCGGAGGAACCCCGGTGGATTTTCGAAGCCACCGGATCCGCAGCAAACGATGGGGCTGTCGGGAAACCCATCGCATGATCCAACGAACACTGCCGGCGACCGTCGCTTTCCTCGCTTGTGTGCCCCATCTGCTCACGTCGGTGACCGCCGCGGCCCCGCAAGAGCCGGAATCCCCGGCGATCTGGCGTGAAGTCACCGGCGTGAAGGGCATCGAAGTCATGCACCAGGGCCAACCCGTCAGGTCCGCATACTTCACCCGCCCCCACATTCCCGGCTTTCGAACGACCGCCGACGGCCGCGTCGGTGTGATCGTCGAAGGCGAAGGAATCGACGGGATCAGCATTCGGTTCGGGTTGATTGCACCGGAGAAGTCCGCGACTCCGTTCCTCCTGGTGCCGAAGAGTCCGGAACCATCGTTCGATCACTCCTACACGATGAGTTGGGACAGCTTCGCGTACGAAAGCGGCAACGGCTCACAGGCCCACCAGAACCAACAGTTCACCAACGGGTCGAACCGGCCGAGCCACGTGTTCCTCTGGGACGATGACGGGCCGAACGCCTACGACGGCGATGACGTCTACGACTTCACGGTGCTCGCCACTGTGAACACCAACAATCCGCGCAAGACGCAAATCTTCGCTACGCCGGTTCGAGTCGTCGTCGACAGCCCGAAGACCGCCCAAGCGAACATCGCATCGGTCACTGCGCTGGGACCACCGGTCGCGGGTCCCCAACTCCTCGGCGTGCGAGGCTTCGAGCCCGTGGTCGCCGGCGACGGACGCCTGCTGGTGATGCGAGTTGCCGAGTTGCCGGCAGCGCCGACCTACACCTGGACCCTGCCCGCCGAATGGTCGGCGACAGGTTCCGCGCTGACCGGATCGGATCCCTTCGACATCTGCTACGCGTACTACGAAGAGGATGACGGATCCGGCGGAACGACGCCGACGGCCGACCCGACCGGCTGGACCGTCATGATTCCGATCACCGTCGCTCACCTCGACACGCGTATCAACACCAAGTTCGGCTTCGCACGATCACAGATGCGCGACGGCGCCGGCAACTTCATCACGGCAGGCAAGGACCTCGGCGGTTCGTACCCATGGATCGACCGCGGCGCGAAGAACCTGTTCTTCGAAGCGGTCGCCGACCGGTTGAGAGACGGAACCTCATTCCGCTACCCGGCCTCGATGGTTCCTGGCGCTCCGTACCAAGTCCCGGACAACATGTTCGAGGAGAACCCGAACTACCACCAAGGCGTATCGGTCGTCGGGCTCTGGACTCACGGCAAGGTCGTGCAACTCGACAACCTGCTCAACGACATGGACTTCGCGATCGGCAGTGGAGTCGATGGCGAAACTGCGACCGCACAGACACGACTCGTCGATCTCTTCGAAGCCAACACCGACCCGACGCGCTTCCGCACGGGTGAAATCGAGCTCGGGTTCGGCCGGACCACCGCGTTCATGCCGCAGGGCGAAAACGGGAACGGCAGCATCATCGACTCGGTCGAGAGCAAGCTCGCGTACCGCAAGTCGATCCGACCGATTCGCCTACAGGACGTCGTGTGGCACATGACCAACGGCAAGCAGACAGACGAAGTCGGGTTCGACGACTACCACGACCCCGACGCGCTCATCATCGCGAACATGGCGGGATTGTTGACCTGGGAGGAGGACGTACCCCCGCCGTCGTACGCAGCTCAGATCCACGACAGCACGATGAAGCATCACTCGGGCTGGGACGGAACAGACTTCAACGACCCCGTGCGCCTGCAGAACGCAGCGACCGCGCCCGCAGCTTCTTGGGTCGTCCCCAAGTGGGGTCGAGTCATCGGCGGCGGACGACTCGAACCGGCCGCGGCCGGCGGCGTGCGTGGCAAGGGCTTTTGGTTGGACGGCGCGAACGGTCTGGAGTTCTTCGTCGACAATCAGCCGACCCCGATCGGCAGCCGCGACTGGTACGTCGGTCTCTACGTCGACTGCCGCTTCGACGACGACGGCGTTCGACGTCGCCTGCTGACGTTCCCCGACGACTCGTCGCTGCAGTTGGTCGGCCGGCGGCAAGTCCAGTTCGTGAACGCGAACGGGGTCGTCGCTCACCGCAGCACGTTGCCGAGCGGTCAGCCCGACCTGCTCCCGAGGTTCGGCTGGGCCCACCTCGCGGTACAGGTGCGCGAAGCCGGCTGGTCTGTGGATCTGCATCTCAACGGCCTGTTGTTCGACCGCTGGAGTGACCCACTCGCCGATCTGCCGTTGTTCCAAATGGTCCGCGGCAAGTTCACACTCGGCAAAGCTGCCGCCGCGACCGAGCCCGGCGTGCGTGGCTGGACCGACGATCTCAAGGTGTTCGCGCACGCCGTCGACGCCGAGACCGCAGCCAACCACGCGGGCGGCACCGTGATCGGCCTCCCGGCCGCAGACACCGGGCGCTGGTCGATCAACCACGCCGATCGCTACCCTGCGTGGGCTCACGACGAGCTCAGCGCGCAACTCCGCAACCTCGGCGAGATTCCGAGCGACAAGTACGCACCGCTTCACGACTACGCGAGAGACCACGGCGTCCACGAAGACGTGATCGCGGGATCGGGTGGGACCCACCACCGCGATGGGTTCCACTTCCCCGAGGGCCCGCTGTTCTGGAACGCACCGCGGCCGGACTCGACCGACAACCGATTCTGCACCAGCTGCCACCACAGCGGAGGCCTCGGAGGACTGAATCTCGGCGCGCTGACTCTCGATCCGACACTCCCGGCGTTCCGTGATGCGCGACGCCAACCATCGCAACCGCCGCAGACCCTCCATGGGGTTATCCCAGCCGGGATCGTCGACGTCACGAACCACAGCGCGCCCAAACCCGACAACGCGACGACCGGTCCAAGACCGGTAGACCGATACATGTTCGAGGCGTACGCCAATACGGCCGCTGTCGCGAGCCTGACGCTCACCGACAGTACCGGCAAAGACCTGATGGAGCTCACTCCTGGCGCAGTGGTCGACCCGGCGATCCTCGGCACGAACCAATTCGGGATCCGCGCGAACCTCGACGTCGGGCAGGGAAGCGTCACGATGACCGTCGACGGGGTATCACAGAACATTCCCGCGACCCCTCCGTTCTTGGCAGTGCCGGTCGCCGCGACGGCCTCGCCGGGCACGCACACCGTTCGTGCCACGGGTGACAATGGAGTCCCACTGGTCGTCCAATTCGACGTCCCCGCCGCGACCTGGCGCGACATCGCCGGCTACCGCGACGACTACCGAGCCGGCGCGCCGAGTCCAGGATGGAGCTACTACTGGAACGAGACCGGCAGCGTGCAGTCCGCGGGCACGCTCCGTCCGCTCGCGTGGACACCGGCCTTCAACCGCTATTCCGGAGACGGCCTGACGTTTCCCGTCGCGGGCGACGTCGCGTCCGCGAGCTTGACCGCGACCGGCGGTCATCCCGGCCGTGGAACACAGCAGGGCGCCAACGTCGACACCTTCGCAGTGGCCGCCTACGAGGCTCAGTTCGCGGGCGAGTATCGGATCGTCGGGGGCTTCGTCGACTTGCCCAACGGTTCGAGCAACGGCCTGCGCCTGCGAGTGATGACCCAGAGCGGAGCGACCATCACTGCGGTGCAGAGCGAACTCGTGCGACCCGGCGATGGGAAGGCTCCGGCGCTGCCCTCGGTGCAACTGGCCGCTGGAGACATGATCCTCGTCGCGATCGGCCCGAACGGATCCGACAGCTTCGACACCTTCTCGATGGACTACACCATTCAGTATCGTTGAGGACGTGCGCAGCGCCCGGGGACCCACCACCGGTACGCCCTCTCGCGATCACGAACGTGTTCGAAATGCGAGTCGCGGCTCAGACCTCGCCGATCGTGATGTCGAGCACGTTCGCGAAGTGCAGCGGCGGCGTGCTGTCGTCGATCGACACACCCTGGACCGTGTACTGCCCACCCACGAGCGCCATGTCGTTCGGCAGCGGAAGCGCGAACGGCAGTTCCGGGTAGTAGTTGATGACGGCGACGTGGGCGCCGAGATCGACGAGCACGGAGCCGTTCGCCAGGGGGCCGATCAAGTAGCCATTGGTGAACGGCGGCGAGATCAGCAGAAAGTCCCAGATCGCGTTCGGCACGAAGACCGAGTGGTCGAGGAACGGATCCCACGTCTGGCCGATGACCGGGCCGGACGTCGCGCCCGGACGAAGCGCGTCCGGGTTGATGTTCCCGCTTCCGGGCACACCGAGGCGCACGATCTCGACTGCCGGCTGGGGAAACGGGACCATGATCACCGCCGAGAGGGCGTAGAGCGGACGCGAGTCCGTTGGGCTCAGGAGGTTTCCGAACATCCACGCGGCACTCGATTGGCTCGGGATGCCCGCGAGAACCGTGGGGGCTCCGCCGAGCGCCCGATTCGGTTCGAACGAGATGCCGTGTTGGTTCCCGCCACTCCAGACGCGTTCGCCAGTCGTCACGGCACCGCTCGAGGTGACGTTCGGCGCCGCTGCAAGCGCACCGTCCCAGAGATCGTCGTAGTTGTCCGCCAGCCGCTGGCCGTCTCGAAGATAGATGGGAACGCCTTGGATCCCGGGTGCTGACGGGTTCGTCCCGGTGTTGTCGCGGGCGTCCACGGCGGCCGTCCCCGCCAGGGCGCGCCACCCGACATTCAGCGCGGCCAGATCCGCGACGTTGCCGATCTCGCCCGCGACGAACGCGTTGTAGTCCGCGATGTCGGTCGAGAGCGCGTCACGTGTCGTGTCGGTCACTACGAGGATGCGGTACTGGTCACCGGGCGCGAGGTCGGCCGGGTGGGTGAAGCTTTGCGCCGTAGCGGTCGTGGCAGCGGCGAAGAGAGTGAGTGCGGTCGCGTGGAAGAGGTTCATGATGGCTCCTGTCGGGTTCGTGTTCAGCGGGAACACCAAGGCCGCGGCCGGGCCCTGAAGCGATTTCTCGGATATCGAAGGCGGCCCGCGCCGAGACCGAAACGACGCGTACTGGGAGCCGATGGCTTGGCTCGACCTCAGGCTGGTCTGTCGCGGTGAACGCCGAGTCTCCGATAGACTCGGAGCGTTTCCTCGAGCGGATCTTCTCGGACCGGCAAGCGCACACGAGACGCGCGCAGGGCATGGCAAGCACCGACAAGCACATCCAACGGCTCAGCTTCAGCCACTCGACCGGGCAATCGAGCCCTGTCGACGTCGTGCGACTGTCCGAGCTGCGCGCGCGCAACATGGACCACTCGATGTACGACCCCACGCGGTTGTCGTTCCACCTCGTACAGTTCGTGGTCGCGGGCGAAGGCGCGCACCGCGTCGACTTCGAACGCGTGGCATTGGTACCGGGCGATGTTCTGCACGTCCGCCCCGAGCAGGTGCACTCGTTCCTCGCCGACGTGGAGCACGAGGCGCTGATGCTCTTCTTCACGCCGGTGGCTCTCAAGCAGGCCCACATCCCCCACCCCGCTCGGTGGCAAGCGAACACGGTCCTGCACCCGGCTGCGAACGACTTCACGATCCTCACGGAGCTCCTGCGCCTGCAGGAGGTTCTCGACACCGAAGCGACGGACCTGCGTCCCGGGACGATCGGCCCGCACCTACTAGGAACAATCCTCGCAAGCCTCGCCGACGTCGCGGCCGCTCGACAAGGCAGCCGAGACCTGACGACGCAGCGCTACGAGGCGCTCGTCCTGGAGTTCGAAGACCTCCTCGACGCCCATTACGCGTCTTCCCGGACCCAGGCTTGGTATGCGTCCAAGCTCGGAGCTACGCCGCGAACGCTCGCCCGTGCCTGCCGGGTCGTACGCGATTCTTCACCGAAGCAAATGATCGACCTTCGCGTCGTACTCGAAGCCAAACGGTGGCTCGCCACGACGACGAAGACGGCGGAAGCCATCGGCTACGAGCTCGGGTTCTCCGAGCCGACGAACTTCGTGAAGTTCTTCCGGCGCATCGTGGGCTCGCCACCGGACGCATTCCGTCGCGCGCAGAGCGACCCGACCGACTGACTGCGCATCGCAGCGAAACGACGCGCGGGGCGACGTGTCCGAAAGCGACCATCGTTTGTCGCGAAGCGACCTTCTCGGCCGCGCGTGGTCCCGGCACGTTGGCCGCATGAACGCGAACCCTGGAACGAGAACGAGCCTGCTCACCGGCGTCGCCGTGCTGGTCGGCTGCTCGACGATGCCAGACGAAGGAATCCGAATGCCGACACACAAAGAGAAGGTCGTTGCGCTCCTGACATCCCTCGAAACCGGCGAGCAAAAGCCCGTCTCCTACATCGATCCCGACCAGTACATCCAACACAACCTGGCTGTCGGCGACGGGCTGGAGGGGTTCGCCGCCGTCGTCCAGGCCGCTCCTCCCGGCGGGTTCAAAGCGAGGGTCGTGCGAGCGTTCGAGGATGGCGACTTCGTCTTCACCCACACCGAGTATGACTTCTTCGGTCCGAAGGTCGGCTTCGACGTCTTCCGTTTCGAGAACGGCCGGATCGTCGAGCACTGGGACAACCTGGCCGAGCAGCAGCCCGCCAACCCGAGCGGCAGAACGCAGATCGACGGACCGACCGAGGTGCGGGATCTCGACAAGACCGAGGCCAACAAGGAGCTCGTTCGATCGTTCGTTGAACGCGTGCTCATGGGAGGCGACGCCAGCGACCTGACCGCCTACATCAACCCGAACGAATATCACCAACACAACCCGGGCATCGCGGACGGTCTCGAAGGCCTGGGCGCGGCCCTGAAGCACTTCGCGGACAACGGCCTCGTCCTGAAGTACGATCGCCTGCACCGCGTCCTGGGTCAGGGCAACTTCGTGCTGACGATGAGTGAAGGCCTCTTCGGAAAGGGCGAACACTCGGCGTTCTACGACCTGTTCCGCGTGGAGGACGGCAGGATCGTCGAGCACTGGGATGTGATCGAGACGATTCCGGCCGAGTCCGAGTGGAAGAACGCCAACGGCAAGTTCTAGGTTGGAGAGGTGGAGACGATGCGAAACGGAGTCGAGACATGGACCTCGGTCGGCGAGATCTACTGAAAGCAGCGGGAGCTGCCGCGGCTGCGGCAGCGGTCGCGCCTATCTGGGGCTGCCACGTTCGAGAGGACCCTGCGGCTCGCATGGAGAAGACAAGCATGACCAACGATCGCATGCCCGTGCTGTTCCTCGGCCACGGCTCCCCCATGAACGCCGTCGACGGCAACCGGTGGAGCCGCGCGTTTCGAACCATCGGCGAGAGCCTGCCGCAGCCAAACGCGATGCTGGTCATCTCGGCGCACTGGTGGACAGAAGGGAGCTTCCTCACAGGAGGAGAGAAGCCTCGCACGATTCACGACTTCCACGGTTTCCCGCGCGAGCTCTACGAGATTCAGTACCCCGCGCCCGGCAGCCCCGACCTCGCGGATCGGGTCCAGGCGATCCTCTCCGAGGCCTCGGACCGCTCCTCCGCGGTGAGCGACGACTGGGGTCTCGACCACGGCTCCTGGTCAGTGCTGCGACACCTCCTTCCGCAGGCTGACGTTCCGGTCGTGCAACTCAGCCTCGACGGCCGGCTGAGCTCAAAGCAGCACTTCGAGATGGCCCGCGCCCTCCACCAGCTTCGCGGCGAGGGCGTCCTCGTCTTGGGCAGCGGCAACGTCACGCACAACTTGCGAGACGCGCTGACGCGCAGCTCCGCAGAAGACCCGACGACACCGGAGTGGGCCAAGCAGTTCGACGCCGAGATCGCGTACGCCATTCGGGAGCGCGATACCGGCCACCTCGTCGCGGCGTGGCCAGACGGGGAACACGCCCGCCAAGCGCATCCCCATCCGGATCACTGGTTCCCCCTGCTGTATGCCTACGCGGCAAGCGACGATGCGGACTCCGTGTCGTTCCCCGTGGAGGGGTTCGACCTGGGTTCGTTGTCGATGCGCGCGGTGAGGTGGGGATAGCGCGTCGCAGCGAGGCTCAACATATCCTCAACCAATCGGCCGTCGGTCCCAGACGTCGAGTGCCGGATCGACCTCCTGCATGACCTCGCGCAGTGGATGCTGCTCGACGAGCATGCGTCGGCATCGCGGCGCCGAGATCCGATCCGTCCGGAACAGGCGGGACGCATCCTTCTCGAGGTCCCACGCCAGGATGTACCAGGTGGGCGCATGGAGTACGAGTGCGACGCACTCGATGTGTCTGGTGGTCGTGTTCTCTTCGGCGTCGACGTAGTCGAAGCCCATCGACCTGGCGCCCGTGAGGCAACGCTCGACCACGGGCAGTAACGTGTCGTCGACCGGGCCCGGGCTCTGTGGTGAGTCGAATCGTGAATCTCGCGTTGCCCTACCAAGAGCGCGGCGACCGGCCGTGGCTCGAGCTCATGGAGGAGTTCCTCGGCAGCGACTACGACTTCGTGCACTTCAATCGACAGCCGGGCGTCGCGGATGCCGTGCTGGACGCGAACGCGGCGCGCTTCCTTCGCAACCTGTTCCGCAAGAACGTGCCCCTTACCCCGCCTGAGCCAGGCATGCAGATGATCAACCTCGCGCGAGCCGAGTCACCGGTCGGCGATCCGCTGATGACGGAGTGTGAGCTGACGGAATTCGTCTCCGCGTTCGAATCGACCGGGTTTACGGGAGCCATCCACTGGTATCGAAACTTCGACCGCAACTGGCACACACTCGCCGACGTGGACCCGATCATTCGTCAGCGAACGTTGGACTGAAGGGTCACTCGGACAGAACGGTCCGAACGACCCGCGCACCCGACTCCGCGTCCGGCCAGCGCTTCACCGCAGCCCGCAGACCTCGCAAGACCTTGTTCGTCACCGCGGAAACCGACTCGCCGAACGAAGTCGCCGCCGACTCCAGATCATCGGGTCGATCCTCCGCCAGAACCTCCAACAACAACGCCGCCTGGTGCAGGTCCTTGCCACCCTTCGTCTGCTGGATGACCGATCGGGTCTGACTGACGAGCAGCTTGTGCAACGCGAACCTCGCGGGCGACGGCACGACTACCAGGGACGCCGTCGTGCCATCGACCACCGCGGCCGGCTGCGCATCACACATCACGAGCGACAAGAACTTGATCGGTGCGGCGGCCGCCCGGAACCGCGGGATGAACACGGGCTCGACGTCGCGTTCTCCGCCCGGCGTGATGAGGTCGACACGCAACGGCTTGCCGCGCACGCGGAACGACGTCGAAGGCTGCTTCGCATCGAGTTGCGGCACCGGGACGAACCCCATCTGCAACGTCTCGAGAGCCTTTGGGACATCGGCCTCGAGCGCCGGGACCGCGACCAATAACTGCGTAGCGATGTCGATGTCCTGCGTGCGCCACGCCGCCCCGGGCCACTCCACCCCAAGCAGGTTTCCCAACACCTGGAAGGCATACGAGCCGACCAGCATCCCTCCCGCCGCGAACAGGCCAGCATCGGCAAGGCCCCGGATCACACGAGCCGGAGCGTGCGGCACCATTGCGACCCCCGCGGCCCGCAGCAACCCCGCCAGACGGGAGATCTGCTCGAGATCCGCGCCCTGCTCGGCGCGGCCTCGCTCGTACCCGGCGACGATCGCGTCGATCGCCTCACTGTGGCGACCTACCGAGAACTGGCGCCTGGCTCCGCCCGGATCGGAGTACTGGAAGTAGACGTACTCCGCGCCCTTGATCTGCTTACTCGCGAACGATCCGGACAGATGGCTCCAGTCTCGCTCGCCTTCCCACGCAAGCAGCAGGGCCAGCATCTCCGAGTGGAGTGTCTGCGCGTCTTCGGGTAGGCGCTCGATCATGGTTATACTCAGAATACTACGTTTGTGAGTATAATGGCAGGCGATCTCGGAAACCCACACCGCGACTCGGGCACCGACCCGAGTGTCGGGTTCCGCGTCGCCGCACCGCTCGCCGAACACGACTGAGTCGCTGCGATCGAAGGGACAACCTCGGAGCTCACTACCTTTGCGGCGCCTTCCAGCGCGCAGACCGCGTCTCTGCACCGCTACGGGCAGTTCACCGCCGGAAGGCAGCCGCTTCCGCCGAGTCCTTGCCCGCGCGCTTCTTGCCAACGTTCAACCGCACTTCGGCCTGGCCCCCAGCGCTCAGCATCACGGACTGCGTCACCGACTCGCACCCGCTCACGCGCAGCACCAGCAGGTAGCTCCCCGTCGGGATCTCCGAAAACGAAAACGCGCCGTCTCGAACCGCCGCTGAGTAGCGCATCACGTCGGCGCTGGAGCTTGAATCGGGAACTTCTGTCACGCCCTCGTAGAGCACCACGCGCCCGGAGATCGGCTGCTTCTCTTGGGTCTCCCGAGTCTCGGAGGGATCCACGACGAAGCCCGAAAGCGATCCGAAATCCACCGCGATCTGCGGAACGATCACAGTCTCACGCGCGCTCACGGAGACACGCGCGCGCGCGACATCACCATCGCGCCGGCGCTGATTCGAAGACACGGAGAGCGTGTACTTGCCGGGTTGGACCTGCTCGATTCGGTAGTCGCCCTTCGCGTCGACCGTGGCTCTCGGCCCGCGTTGCCGACCGAAGAAGCCGCGACGGCGGCCGCCACTCTCTTCGCCGGCTTTCCGAAGCGACACGCGATAGCCCGCGGCCGCTTCGCCGTTCACGAACACGCGGCCCACCACCTCACCGGCGACCTCTTCGGGCATGGTCAAGTCGAAGCGATGGACGCCGCCTTCCTCGACTTGGACATCGACCTTCGCTCCCTCGGGATCCCGCGCAGCTGTGTAGATCTCCCGGATCACGGCTTGGCGCGCGCCTTCTCTCGCGTAGGTGCGAACCAGGTAGTCTCCGGGCTCGAGGTCGGCGATCCGATAGCTGCCATCTTCCGCGATGGAGACGTCGCGCCAGGTGCGGGGTCCCATGTGCACCAAGACCTTGGCGGTACTCGCGCTGTCCGCAGCGAGCCCGGAGACGCGACCCTCGATGACGCCCAATCCACCCACCTCGAGGGCGATGCCGCTTCGGTCGCGCGCCAGGTCGAAGGGCTCCGTCGAATACGTCGCGAACTCGTCCGCCGACACACGAAGCAGATAGCGCCCCGCGGGGGCATGCGCGAGCGAGAACGAGCCATCCGGCTCGGACCGCGTCTCCATGACCCGCGTCGTCTTGGGACCCGAACTCACCCACGTCGCGGAGCTGACCCCGTCCACGGCGTCGCTCGACTCGTCCAGAACGAGCCGGAGCTCGACTCTCGCGTCGGACACGGGAGACCGACCACTCGACGACACCTTGCCATCGACCATCAAGCCACTCCGCACGACGACGGAGAGCGGCGCCACGGTGCTGCCCTGACGGACCTCCAACTTGGCCGTACGAACCCTCTGGTGATCGGGAGACCCGATGTCGACGACGTAGATTCCCTCTTCGAGTCCTTCGAAACGGAACCGACCGTCCGCGCGGGCTTCGACGTCACCGGGGTCCTCGGGCAGCTTCGGATCGCGGCGGGATCCGCCCCAACCCCGACCCCCAGTGCCGCGACGTCCGGTGCCGCGACGTCCGGTGCCGCGACGCCCCCGCGCATCGCGCATCGACGCCGTCAGCTCATCGAGCTTCTTCTGCTGCGCAGCCGTCCGCTTGTCTCCCAAACGCCAGAGCTGCCCCATCTCGGCCATGGCCTTGTCTCGACGAGCACGGTCTTGCTCGGCAGCGGGATCCGGCAGGTCCCCGAGTCGCCGCACGCGGGCCGCAAAGCGCGGCACCGGCATGCCGGTCGTCGCATCCGTGACGGCGCCTTCGATCGACAGCCCGGACCGCATCGAGATCGTCAGGCTCCCCGAGCCCGCCGGCACGGCGATGCCCTTGCCGTCCACGTTGCGCAGGTAGCCCTCCGCCTCGACCTCGATGTCGTATTTGCCCGCAGCGAGGTGATCGAAGCGGAACTCACCCTTCGCGTTCGTGCGCTTGCCGCGCTCTCGCGTTTCGCCGCGGATCTCGACCAAGGCCTTCTTGATGGGTGCGCCGTTCGAACCGAAGACCACCCCCGCGAGCGCGAACCCAGGCCCGAGCTCGATAGGGTCGAGTTGCACCTGCTGCGTATCCACCACCGTGATCGCTTCGGTAGTGTTGCGCTGGTGACCCGGCGCCCGAGCACGAATGCGGTAGCTCCCCGGCGCGATCTTCTCGATTCGGAATACACCACTCGCGTCGGTCGTGGTTTCCGGCGCGCCCCTGCGCATGCCCATCATCCGACGCCAGTCGAACCCTTCTGCCGAAAGCGCGAGCGTCGCGTTCGCAATCGGCGCACCGCCCGCGTCGACCACGCGGCCCTCAATCGCCCCACCGACAACGAGAGCAACATCCCCGACGTCACGCTCGCCATCGTCGTCGTAGGATTTCGTGACCGTCGACACCGCGAAGTCCGCATGGCGAACCTCGACAGACACCCAGATCCTGTCGAAGCTCAACCCAGCGAACGCGAACGTCCCGTCACCCGCGGTGACCGCCTCCTTCTCGACGCGCTGCCGGCTCCGGCCTCCGCGAAGTCGCTCTCCTGCGGTCAGGAGGACCTGCGCGCCCTCGACCGGCGCGCGGTTCTTGTCCACGACCCGGCCGCGAACCACTCGAGAAGCTCCGGCGACGGCCCCGGCATCCGTGGCCACAGACGATCGACTGGGCTCCGTGGGACTCTCCGGTTCCTCAGTGGCGCGCCCGCTGATCTCGCTCTGGATGGCCTGCTCACCGAGGGACTCTTCGTCGCCAGTGGACCAATCGGACGGCGATGCGGGACCCGAAGCGTCGAGGAGAGTGAAGCCGATGATTCCGGCGCAAAGTAAGAAGAGAATCGCAACGAAGACGGTCTTGGACTGCATGGACCCGATCGAAGAGGGAGCGAAGGCCGGTTGGGTGACCGGGGAGGGGTTCGCCGAGTTTGATCGGGTGGATGCGTTGGGCCGTGATAGCGGGGAACATCATGGTGCGCCCCTTGGGAAGTTCGAAACCCGACCTTGATCGTGATACTTCTCGCCGCGAGCGACCGCCCGCGATCCGAAGAACCTGGCGAGATCTTCCCAGTCGATGGACTGGATGCCCACCAACGTTGGATTCGTGGCCGTGTCCGAGCCTCGCCGCGATTCGCGTGGCGGGCGCTTCGCGCTCGAGTACCTCTTGGCGTTCCTGCGAGGTTTCGGTGGCCTGGTCGGATCTCTGAAGTCTGTCCCAGTAGCATCGCCGCACGATGTCAGAGTTCCACCTCATCTGCAGCGACCAACGCCACGCGGCTGAGGGCATCGGCGTCACCCGGATCGTGGCGCTCGGGCGTCCGCTCTGACGGTGAGCACGAGTTCCTTTCGCACGCGTGAAGCCATCGCCGACGACCCGATGCGCGGCGCACGCGAAGTCCTGTTAATGGAAGGTCCGTGCGCTGCTGCTCGAGCAGTAAACTGAGATTGATCGTTCGTTCCGCTTGTTCCCGCATGAGCGCTGGCCGCAAGACGCCAGACCAAGAAGACCAGGCTCCCTCCTCGTCGCCCGCGGATGAATCGGCAGCGTCGAATCATGGCGGCGGTGTCGTCCCTACGCGGATACACCGGCAAGAACGTCGTCCGAGGCTACGCGCGTTGGTTCGGGGTCGACCTGGGTTGCGCCCTGCTCGAGCTGTGGATGCTCGACGTCGACGTCCACGTCGACCCGACATACGCCGCTCGAGTCCGCGCGACCATGCAGGAGAAGGAGCGCATCGGTCGTCAACGCGACGAGCGGCGACACAGCGCGCGAGCGGTCGCAAATTGGTCTTCCGAGCTCGAGTCCGCGCCGCTCTTCGACGACGGTCTCGAACCACCGCCCGGCATCCCGTTCTGACCCCGTCCCCATTGGATCGATCGCGGCACCAATCCTGGTCGTCGAACCATGAACCTTCGAACCCCTTCCCCGCTTGCGCACTAGCCAGTTGAAATCGTCGGAGCGAGAGGATTTGAATCCCTAGTCGTTCTTGAAGAACTCGGACACTGCTTCCACCAAAGCGCGAACGACATCCGCCCGGTCGTAGAAGTCGAACTGCGAAACATCGTCACCAAGCCATACCTTCTTGACCGGGGAGGTCACATGCGACTCTCGTACGCAGCTGCTCCGGCAGGAAGCGCAACTAGTGCGCCGGCTTGACCGCGTAGGTCCAAGGACCGACGCGACCTTTTTTTAGCGACTGTTCCAGGGCCAAATCCTGGAACCCTCGAAGATTCGAAAACGTCGCAACCCCTTCTCCAAAAACCACTTGAATGGTCGGAGCTCAAGAGTCTCGGTTGGAAGGGGGTCAGCTCGAGGCGTTTCGTTGTCAAAAGGAGGTTGGGCGTGAACGGCGGCGATGCGCTGTGCGCGTCACACTTGATCGCGTTCAATCCTCGCCGTACGCGCGGAACAGGACTCCACGCCGCTCGCACGGATGGACTTCGAACCCTTGCCGACGCTGGTCGTGAGGATACGATCCGGACCCTTGAGGATCGGGCACATTAGGAGGAGTCCGTGACGCTAAGTCTGTCTCTCGCGTGGGTCGTCTGCCACCGCGTGAACCACCCTCGCACGCCCATCGGAGTCTCAAGCGATGAGCGCCCTTAGTTCGCAACGACTCGACGTGTTCGGCGGCACAGGGATCGGTCTACTCACAGGTCTACTCGTCGGTCTGTCGACTTCGCCCATCGTCGGCACGGTTCTTGGGGGCATCCTGACTCTCGGCGTGCTCTGGCTGGGATTCGAGGAGGTGCGAAAAGCGGGACTCGAGGATTCCGATCCTGCCACCAAGTTGCTTGCCCGCCGCTCGATATCCATGCGCATGGGTTGCTTCGGTCTCGCGTGCGCCGGTGGCGTCCTCGCAGGCTTGTATCTGCGAACGAACAACGCACTCGCACCCTCGATACGCAGCCAACGAGATGAATGGGCCGACCTGCTCCGCGATCGAAGTAAGGAGAAGCGGCTGGCAACCGCGTTCTTGATGCAGCGGAAACTCCAAGGAGGGGATGTCGATCGCCGCGCACTCACCACCATGCTGTTCTCGGACACGGAGACCGAAGAGCCTCCAATCGATACGGACCCCGATGCCTGGTCGCGTATCAGCCAGCTCGTCGAAGCGCTCGAGGACGCGGGCGAGCCGTGGGCGACACTCGCATCCAAACTAGCTTCGCACGACGAGAGCACTCAACGCCTCGTGCTGGAGTGCATCCACGCACTCTCGAATCCAAGATGACAATGACACGCAACAGCCTACTCTGGGCCACACTTCTCGCAGCTGCTCTTGCTAGTTCCTTGTTGAGTGGGCAGAACGTTAATGATCCGGAATCTGGAATCGCTCGAGCCATCTCGGCAGCGGTAGTTGTCGAGGCTGGAGATCGCCGCGGTTCCGGCTTCCTTTGGTCATCCAACGACACTGTGGTGACCTCATGGCATCTCGTAGCGGGATCACAGCAACCCGTTGTGTGGCTGCTGCGAAACGACGCGAAGAAGGAACGGGCTCGCGCGACTATTCTCTCTGCCGACCGCGAAGCGGATCTCGCGATGCTGAAGTTGAGCAGCCCAATCGTCCAGGGACGGCCGCTCGAAGCGGTGAGCAAGCGAGTCGAGGTGATGGAGGAGCTCTATCTTTGCGGAGCCCCGTTGGGGGTCGCTTGGACTGACCCAGAAAGAGTGTTGGCGAAGAGCAGCAGTCAAGACCATCCGCCGCTGCATGGCCTGCTGGGCCGCCCCGAGGAACGGGAGGTCAGCGCCTTCAAAGCGCTTCACATCGACCTCCAACTCCCAGTACTGAACATCCAGGGCAATCTGGCGCCCGGTCACTCCGGTGCGGCAATCGTGAACGTGCGGGGAGAACTCGTTGGAATCGCTCAAGGCGGTCTACGCATGGGCGCAGTCGGACGAGGATGGGCGATTCCAGCTTCCGCGAGGCGGATGGAATCGCTCCCGGCCAAACCGACTCCGTCTTCTAAGGATGACTTGGAGATGCTCAGGCTTGCGACCTTCTTGTTCCGAGACAGCAACACGAATCAGGACAGCGCCATCACGCTGACGGTCGGGTCACCTACGGACGGGTCTGTCGGCCTCGACAAAGACAAGGAGGACTTCTTCAGGTTTGTATCACCGTTCGATGGGACTTTTCTGCTTCGGGCCCAGGGCCTGGACGGCGACCCTATCCGACTGCGCATCTTGTCGCGGCGTGGCGGTGGTCCATGGAACGTGCGTTCGGGAGCGGAGATCGCGAGCCACCGATTCTCTGTGAGCGAGGGCGATGCCATCTTCGCGTCGGTGGAGTCTACTCGGTCCGTTGGACACTATCGAATTCTCGCCGAGGCAGAACCTATCGGTGCGGAACACATCGACTCAAACGGCATCGTCAACCTCGAGGCAGGCGCCGTAGTTCGAGAGCGCATCGGCTACGGCAACGACCCGAGGGACGAGTTCCGATTTGTCGCGCCCGACCATGGACGCATTCGGTTGCGAGTCGAGAACGGCCACACGCAGACAGTTCTCTACGGCCGCTTCCACGCGACTCTCGTCGGACATCACGCCGGCGGCCCCACCCGACTTGATCCACTCGGCAAGCACGTGACCACTGACTATGTCGTCGAGAAGGGCGAGGACATCCGAGTGACCGTCGACGCCATTAGCAACGAGTCCGCCCCCTACCGATTGACCATGGAATTCGAGAAAGGGCCTCCTGTTGCTGCGGACACTCCAGGAGTCATCGACCTCGAGCCAGGGGCCGTGGTTCGAGATTACATCGGCTACGGCAACGATCCGAAGGATGAGTTCCGCTTCGTAGCACCAGACCACGGA
>JANQJF010000111.1 GCA_028281765.1 Planctomycetota bacterium
TCGCGTATGTCGGTGTTCCTGGGGTTCGCTCGCAAGGCGCTGCGACGACATGGCTTGTCAGTGGACAAGTTGAGGAGCAGCAACGCAGCGGGCGGACCGCAGGGGCAGCGACATATGTGGCGAACATCGGCGACGCCCCACTAGGATGCCGCGCATGCGAACGACTCCTCTGCTCGCATTCGCCTGCTGGCTCGCGACGAACGCGATCGCGCAGCACGAACTGGATGGCGCGACGGCTGCCCGCCTGCGCGCGATCTTCGGCGTGGACGACCCGCACGCGGTCCTGACCGAGTTCCTCGCGGACGACCCGGACGTGCGCGAGGCTGCACACGAGCGCTGGGAGCAGATCGCCGAACGTCACCCTGTCGACACGAGTCGACTCCTGCAGGCCGCGCTGTGGTCGTCGGATCGTCGCGTGGCCACCGGCGCCGCCTCCAAGCTGACCTTTCCAAGACTCGATCTCGCCGGGCACGCGCGATTCACGGAAGTCGGCCTTGCGGACGTGTTCCGGCCCCGGCCGACGATCGACTTCTACGCGTATCGCTACGTGCTCTCGAGCGAAGACGTCGACACGCTGTTGCGCGAGGAGCCGCCGCGCGATCGCGACGTCTACAACATCCTGCCGCAGCTGCACCGCAACATGCGTGCGACGCACATCCCGTTGCTGTGCCGGTACGCCCGCAGCGCGCAGTCGATGCTGCGGCACGACGCCGTGGGGACGCTCGGCGTGCTGTCGTGGTACACCGACCGCCAGCGGGAGCTGATCGGCCGCACCCTGCTCGGCTGGACGATGGACGAAGTCGTCAGCCCGGAAGACGAGGTGCCCGCGCCGTACACGCCGCGGGACTACGAGCTGCCGAAGAAAACGGGTGGCTACGCCCCCGTGCTGCATGCGGTACTTGAACGGCTGTTCCTCGAGCCCACCGACGAGCCGCTTCAAACCCTCCGACCTTGGGCGAGGCGATGGGCCCAGCAGAGTGAAGCCGACGACTCGGATCGCCGTCTTCTCTCGCGTCTCCTCGAGTCGGAGATTCCCGAAGCGCAGCAGATCGCCACGCGCGGCATGCGGCACCTCGCCGATCCGGTGACTCAGGAGCTTCTCGAGCGGAGCGCCCTCCCGGTCAGCGAAGTCGACGCGATCGCCCGCCTGCACGCACGCGCATCCTTGGCATACCGCGGCCACGAGCCGTCCGCCCTCGCCCTGCGGGAGAACGCGGAGCACGATCCGGAAGCACTCGTGATGTGGACGGAAAACCGCGGCGCCACAGCGATTCGCGAGGTGTGTGCGATCGCGTGCGGTCGCGACTACCACCGCGGCTTCCAGCTGATCGAAACACTCGGCGCGACGTTCGAAGTCACGCTGATGACCGGCGTGCGCCTGCCGGACACCCTCGGGAACCGTCTCGAGCTCGCGGCGAACGCCAACGAAGATCTCGACTTCGCGCGTCTCCACGGGTTGGTGCGCCACTTCCCCGGGTGTCGGACGCCCCGCTTGTTGGGCCGGTATCTGGCCAAGCTCGAAGCCGAGCACGTGCCGCAGTTCCGCGCCGAGTACTGCGAAGTCGTCGACGCGAACGGGCTACGTCGTCGGCTGCGCGACTTTCACGACGATCAGGATCCCACGGTCCGCGACGCCGCGCTCGATCTCTCGCTCAAGATCGGCGACGCGCAGAGCGCGGCGCGACTCGTCGAGTTCTTCCAGGAGCAGAAGCGCGAAGACTGGCTCGTGCTCGCGCGCACGCAGCACCCCGCGGTGCGACAGCACCTGCTACGAGCGGCGAGCGAATACGAGCTGCCGGAGAGCGGCGAGGTCGTCGGGAAGGCACTTGCGCCGCTGTTCGCAGTCGCCGCTCACGACGGGCTCCCCGAAGGCGCGGCCAGCGGCTGGATCGCCGCCATCTGGGGGGATGACGCCAAAGGCGTCGCCCCCGGATTCGCCGAGTGGAGCGCGAAGATCCGCGCCGGCAAGCCATTCGAAGCGCTGGTCGCATGTCTCGCGACGATGCCGCGCGATCGCAGCTACTTCCCCGGCCTCGGGCTGGTGCGAGACCCGCGCGTGCTCGACTTCCTTCGCGGGCGAGCCCGACGCGCGGCTTCCGGCTCTCGCTACGACGCGATCGGAGAACTCGCGATCGCCGGCGACCCGGACGCCCGAACGGAGGTCCGGGCCGCGGTCCGGGCCGGCCACTACGGCTGGCTCGACTCGGCCACGGACCGCTCCCTCACGCTCGACTACGACCCGGCCACGCTCCCCGGCTGGGTCGAGGAGCTCGAATCCAACTGCTGCCGCAACGTCGCCGTCGCCGGGGTCCTCGAGAAGATGCTCGGCGTGGACATCCACGACATCCCGGACGGCGCCGCGCTGACCCGCGCCGCAGTCATCCGGCCGCTGGCGCGGAAGTTCGGGGCGAGCGCGAAGTGGAGCCGGATCGCGGGGCATCGGGTGTTGGTGCCCTAGCCGAAACCGACTTTTCCGGGATAATCCGCATCCCTCCCGTAAGCCTGCCCACGCATGTTCCACTACACCATCTTCGCGGGCTCCGAAGCCCAGATGTCCCCGAAAGGGTTCACAGCCGTAACCCTGTTCGGCGGCGCGGAACTGAAGCGCCCCACGCTCGCGCAGCGGGTCCTCACTCTCGAGGACGAAGAGCCTTCGAGCGACGGCTGGTGGACGCGACTGACCGACCCGAGCCGCAACACCGTGCTGACGATGTTCGGCAGCACGGAGCTCCTCCAGCCGACGCTGATGGAGGAATACAGCGCCCTGCGCAGCCTCATCTCGACCGGTGTCCTGACGCCGGCCGACCTGCAAACCCGGCTGCGCACGCTGCTCGCCCGCGAGAAGAAGCAGGACATGACCACGATCACTCTGTTCGGCGCGTTCGAAGACACGATGCCGAGCCGCAAGCGTCAGCTCAAGGCGCTCGCGCAGGGCGAAAAAGCGGGGCTGATCCCGCCCAACCACCGGCAGCGCCTCGACGAGGTTGCGGACGCCGCACCGGCGAATGGCGTCGAGGTTCTCGGCCAGCTCGTCGCCGAGATGGCGTAGCGCGCTACCAGATCGAGCGCGCCAGGATCCGACCGCGCTCGAACTTCGTCGTCGAGACGTAGGTCAGCAGGTCGAAGCGACCCATGAGGCGGATCCACGACACGACCGCGTCGGCGAGCTCTTCCGGCGCGCCCTCGTCCTCGGCGAGAACCTGAAGGCCCTCCGCGAGTTCCTCGACGTTCTCGCTCTCGTCGGTGACCGAAAGCCACTGGTAGCCCTGCCCGGCCTTCGCGAGGCGGGCGCGCACCGGGTCCGGCCACTTCTCGGGATCCTTGCCGCTCTTGCGATCCGCGGACGCGTCGAGCAGTTCGCGCACGCCGGCACCGGCTTCGCCCGGACTGAATCCGAACACCAACGCGCCGTCCGTGAACGCCCAGCTGATGTCGACCGCGCCGAAGAAGTTGATCTTCGACACCGTGATGCCGCGATACTCCTCCTTCTTGCGCAACGACATGAAGCCCTGGTCCTCGAGAAGCGACTCGACCGACTTCTCGAGCGCCTCGGTGTTCTTGATGCCGAACGCGATCGTGTAGCCGATCGACTCCTCGTCCATCGCGTTGCCCTTCGAGACGACGAGCATCGAGCCGTCGATGTGATCCAACAGGTCGGCGCGCAGACGCAGGCCGGTCTGGTCTTCGAACTGGTCCTCCGCGTCCTCGAGGCTCTCCCCGAAGCCCTGTGCGATACCGTCGACGATCTCGAGGAACTTGTCGATGTTCAGAGAGAACGTGCCGGAGTTCGCGCCGGAGCGCGGGGCGAGATCGATCAGACCCACCGACTGGTTCTCGGAGGGAGCGAGCAGCTCACCGATGTTCGGCTGCGACGCGTCGAATGCGAGCTCGGTGATCATCTCGACGAACTGGCCGGAAGGCGCGATCGCCATGTCGATCTTGTCGAGGCTCTCGAGCAAGTCGAAGACCGGCCCCATCGCCATCGCGGCCATCTGCACTTCGAAGTCCTCGGCCGATCGCATCATCGCCGGCAGCTGGCTCCACAGCTCGCGGTTGAGCTCGATGTGCACGTCGGCGCGATCCGCGTCGGTCTCGGCCGACTCCCGCTCGCCCAGCTTGGAGATGAAGTCCCCGAGGTGACCGGCAGCCATGACGAAGTGCCCGTCGATCACCTTGGGCATCATCATCGAGAGGCCGTCGTCCATCGCCACGACGTCGACCGGGCTCCCGTCCGCGATGTTCTTCTCGACGATCTCGGCGTCATCTCGCTCGGAGATCTTCTCGTTGATCATCGTCGCGACTTCGGAGAGGTCGGTGCCCTCGGAAGGCGACATCGTCAGCACGACGATCAAGCTGGGCTCCTGCGTCTCCTCGTCCATCGAGATGCGCCCGCCGATCGTCATGCGGCCGGCGTAGTCCTCTAGGCTCGACTTCATGCCTTCGAGCAGGCTCATGACCTCGGGAGGCGTATCGCTCTCCATCTCCTCCCCGAGCGAGCTGACGACGGTCTTCCAGATCTCGTCCATCTCCTCGCTCGCGAGCATCGAACCGAGGTTCGTACCCGCGAACTTCTCGGCGAGTTTCGAGACCCCGTTCATCTCGATGCGGAACATCGGCTTCTCGGGGAGGAAGCGGTCGGCCTGGCCGACCGCGCAGGTTGCCGCCAGCGCAGCGGCGAGGGCACTTCGGAACATCATCGTCATCACTTCTCTTGTCGGTAGATCAGCACGCGGTCGTGCGAAATGAGCACGAGGTCGTCTCGGTCGTCACCGTTCCAGTCGCCGACGGCGATAGCTCGAGGCTCGTAGACCTGATCGCGCTTCTCCGGGAGTTCGAACACCGGAAATCCCAGTGCCCGGTCCAGCCGCCCGTCTGTCGCGGTCAGCAGCTGAACTCCGTTGATATCTTCATCGAGGAGGGCGACGTCGGTCACGCCATCGCCATCGAGGTCCGCACTGAGACCCAGCCAGTAGTTCGTGTCCTCGGTCGGCGGCTCGTGGTTGCGTAGCGGACTGAGCCGCCAAGACGTGCCGAACGGCACCCGCAGGACGCCGGAGCGGCCGATCAGGACGGCGGCGCCCTCGTGCTCGATCAGGTGCGTCGCGCCGATCGGCGGCAGATCGAACGAAGTCGGCGCCTTGTCGTCCGCGACGACGTAGAGCTTGTTGGACTTGCGATCGACGAGCACCTGACGACCGTCCGAGAAGACCGCGCCGAACGACAGCTCGCCCGCATCGGCCGGCGCGTTGACCTGCCGCGCGACCTCGACCTCGCCAGCCGCGTCGATCCGGAAGATCCGTGCGAAGCGATTGCGCACGATCATCATCGCGTCCCCGGCTTCGGTGCGGGTCATCGTCAGCGCGCCGTCCTCGACCTTCTTGCTGAAGCCGGCCGACGTGCCGCTCTCCTTGACCTTGGCCTTGCCGTCGACGAGCTGCACGACGCGGAGACCGTCGCTCGGAACCACGCAGACGAGGTCACGGCCCGGCGTCGGATCCACGTCCGCGAGCACGAGACGCTGCGGGTCACCACTCAGGCGACCGATCGCGCCGAGCTCGACCGGCTCCGCGCCGTGCGCGAGGCGATGCAGCTTGCCCTGCCGCTTCTTGTCCTTGGTGATGAAGAGAATCGATCCATCGGCGTCGACGGTGGCCGCGATCGGCTTCTCTCCGCTCGGTAGGCGCTGGGGAAACGCGTCCATCGGGCGCGCGCCGCTCTTCCACGCGACGACTTCTTCCTCGGGGCTCGTGACGACGACGTCGATTTTGCCATCCGCATCGTGATCCCCGAGCGCGATCGAGCTGATGCGTGCGAGGCTCGGCACCGCGCGCACGCGGAACTGACCGCCGTCCTCGATCAAGTAGACGAGCTCCGCGCGTTCGGGATGCGCGAGCACCAGGTCGGCATCGCCATCCCCGTCGACGTCCCCGTGCGCAAACGGGAAGGCGCCGCGCTTGAGCGCTTTCAGGCTCGTCAGCTGCGGCGCGATCGCGCCGTCGATCGCACCCTGATCGATCCGGTAGTCGACGATGCGCGCGCGTCGATCCTGCACGGCGGACAGCGTCGGCTTGCCGCCGGATCCCGGCCCGTCGAAGACGCGGTGCATCTTCGGCGTGCGAAACATGATCCACGGCCCGAAGCCTCCTTTGCCGTTCCCGCGCTTGACGTGCAGCGGCATGCTGTTGCGTGACGTCAAGAGGACGATGTCGAGATGCGAATCGCCATCGACGTCCTCGAGCAGGAACGAGTTCGTCCTCTCGAAGTCGATCGGCATCACGGAGCCGAGACGCGGCTGCCCGTCCTTGAGATTCGTCACGACACGAACCCCGGATCGCAGCAGCACGACCGCGTCGACGACGCCGTCCGAATCGACGTCACCGAGACGGAGCGTGTCGTAGCTCCCTGCCGAGCCGAGTTCGACCTCGGGCACACGAGGCGCGTTCTCACCCCGCAGCTTGACGACCATGCGCCCGCGCCGGTTGTGCATGACGAAGTCCGGTACCTTGTCGCCGTCGACGTCCGCAATCCCGAGGCCGTAGATCGTGCCGTCCGTGTCGAAGAACTCCGACTCGATCGCGTCGTGATCCTTGCGCCGCAGAATCGTCAGCCGCCCGCGTTCGCCGTGATTGACGACGATCTCGTCGCGTCCGTCCCCGTCGAGATCGACCAACTGCATCAGGTTGATGCCGTCGCCGATCTTGTGGACCTTCGGTCCGAGGAACCCGAATCGGTTGCGCAGTGCCGAGTCGACCATCGGCGGACTCGACTGCGCGGGGAGTGCCGCGCCGATCGCGAGACACATGGCGAGAAGTTGCAGGGATCCTGACATAGCGGGCGGCAGACTCTATCCTTCCGCCGATGATCGCCGCAATCCTCACGGCCGCGTTGGCAGCGCAGGTTCCCGTCCAGGACGCCCCGTCCTCGGCTCCGAAGAAGTCCGAGGCTCCCGCTGACACCACGAAGAAGTCGATCGAGAGGATCGAGCTCGGCGGCAGCAAGAGCATGACCGGGGCGATCCTCAAGGAGACGCCGGACGCCCTGTTCGTCGACCTCGGCTTCGACGTCGTCCGCGTGCCGCAATCCGCGATCGTGCGTCGCGTCGCCAAGTCCGATACGTCGGACAAGACCGTTCACGACGAAGGCATCTTCTTGCGTGCAGAGCGTCCCGAGAAGTCGATCGCCGAAGGCTCCGCCGAAGTCGGCCCGGCCGTCGTGAAAATCGAGAGCCCCGGCGGTCAAGGCTCCGGCTTCATCGTGAACTCGGCCGGCCACGTCGTGACGAACTTTCACGTCGTCGACGGCGAGACCGAAGTCGACGTCAAGCTGTTCTTGCGCAAGGACGGCGCACTCGAACAGCGCACGCTGCGCAAAGTGAAGGTCGTGGCCGCGAACCCCGACGCCGACCTCGCGCTCCTCAAGATCGATCCACCGGACGATCTCGAGCTGCCGTTCGTCTACATGGGCGACAGCGAAGAGGTCGCAGTCGGCACGCGCGTCTACGCGATCGGCACGCCGATCGGACTCGAGCGCACGGTCAGCTCCGGCATCGTCAGCGTCGACAACCGCGCGTTCGCCGGCCGCACGAACCTGCAGATCACGACGCCGATCAACCCCGGCAACTCGGGCGGCCCGCTCTTCAACCTGCGCGGCGAAGTCATCGGCGTGAACAGTTCGGGCTACACCGGACTGCAGGGGTTGAACTTCGCGATCCCGAGCAAGTACGTGATCGACTTCCTGCGCAATCGCGACGCGTTCGCGGTGGACACGACGCGGTCGGAGAACGGCATTCACTACCTGCCGGCGCCGCGGAAGCCTGATTCGGGTACTAGCCGAGCGGGGAAGTAGAAAGCGGAGTAACAATCCGCGCGTTTTTTCCGTTGGCGGCGTTATCGGGCTCGGACCCGGACCCGTTCACGTACCGCGGGTCGGGACACGTTCCGCGGGAGAATCGCGCGAGACTGCATCTGCGCCGTGTCCCGAGTCCCGAGTCCCGAGTCCCGACCCGCGGTACGTGAACGGGCCCGGGCCCGGGTCCGAAAACGCCAACCGGCGTACGCATCCCCAGCACCCCCTCCGCGGGTTGCGCTCCGCATCCCCCTCCGGCGACAATCACGGGGTCGTCCTCGCTCGTGCCCGTCGGCTCGTCCCGCCGACCTCCCTGCGCACGCCGAGGCAACGAAGGAAGAAGACCCCACATGACTCCGTCTGCCCCTCTCGCGACGCTCGCAACCGTCGCACTCCTGTCCGGGCTCGCTCATGCGCAACAGTCCGGGCTGTATTCGTTCAACAACACCGGGTGCCCCGGCACCAACGGAACCCCGTTCCTCCAAACTGCGGGCAACGTGCCGATGATCGGCGCGACGTTCCAGCTCGCGATCTCCAACCTGTCGACGAGCCAGGCCGACCCCGCGTTCATGTTCACGCGGATCCTCTCGTCGGCTCCGACCCCACTCGACGCGATCGGCATGACCGGCTGCGTTCTCGAGGTGTCGCCCGCGGTCATCTCGGTGCTCGCGAAGGACGCGTTCGGCAACGCGACCTGGTCGCTGACGATCCCGGATGATCCGAACGTCGTCGGCAACACGTTCTTCAACCAGGTGTTCGCGTTCGATCGCCCGACGAATCCCGCGAACTGGCCGAACGCATTCGGCGCGACGGTCTCGAATTCGGGATCCGGCGTAGTCGGCGGCGCGGTCGAGGATCGTGAAATCGTCGAGTCGTTCGACACCCAGGACCAGTTCGACCTGGAAGTGTCATCGGCGCGCTGGGGCGCGGGTAACCTCGTCCCCGGCATGGTCGGTGGCTCCGGCATCCACGGCAAGTTCGACATCAACCTGCTGCCATTCGACCAGGACGACCAGGCGTTCATCTGGGATACCGACGTGCCGCTCGTCGTGCCCAGCTCGTCGACGCTCCTCGATCAGGGTGACCTGACGATCACCGACGGGCAGGCCGAGTTCTCCGAGTTCTCGCTGCTCGCCCCGCAGAACATCCGCTTCGTCGGATCGAAGGCGCCGGTCATTCGCGTGAGTGGCATCGCGTTCATCCAGGGCGACATCAACCTGGATGGCCAGGCCGGAGACGTCCCGTCGACTCCGAACGGGGGGACGGGCGGATCCGGCGGCGCGGGCGGCGGCAGCGGCGGCGACGGCGCGACCGGTTTCCTGCCCGCGGTACCGCCGGGGGTCAACACCCCTGACCCGAACATCCACATGGGTCGAGACGGGGAAGACCTGCGCGTCTCCGCGTCCTCCGGCTACGCCGGCGCCGTTGCGGGGACGGGCGGTTCGGGCCAGGCCTGGTTCCCGGCTTCCGGTCTTCACGAGGACGTGAACACCGCGGTCGCGAATTTCTACAGCAGTCAGCAGATGCCGGGCGCCGGCGGCGGCGGCTACCTGACGGCGGGCGAAGACGGCTCGGTCCCGAACCTCCTGATCCCGGGCTCGCCCGATGTCGCGCCGGTGGTTCCCGGCGGCATCGCGACGCCGTTCCAGGATGCGCCCCCGGGCGTCGACGCACTCGAGCACTTCCAAGTCGGTGGCTCGGGCGGTGGCGGCGCCGGCACGGTGTGCACCCTCGTCCGGCCGACGATCCTCTCGCCGACGTGGATGCGTTGGATCCACGGCTTCGGTGGCGCGGGCGGCGGCGGCGCGCTCGGCATGCTCGTCGGCGCGGGCCTCGAGATCGCGAACGGCTCGACGATCAGCGCCTCGGGCGGCACGCCGCACAGCAGCCTCGGCAACACGTTCTCGTCCCGCGGCACGAACTGCAGCGGCGGCGGCTCCGGCGGCACGCTGTTCTTCCAGGTGACCGGTGACTTCACCCAGAACGGCACGCTCCGCGTCGCCGGCGGCCAAGGCGGTGTGCACGAGTGCTTCGCTCCGGGCGGCGCCGACGGCGTGGCACTCGGCGGTGACGGCGCGCCGGGCTTCGTGCGCCTCGAGCAACCGAACGGACCGGTCGCCGGCGATCTCGGCAACGTCGAAGGTCCCGCGAGCCTCGGCGCGCAGAACGTCGGCATGCTGCAGAGCCGCGACACGCGCACGGTCGCCCGCTCCGGCTGGTATCCGATGCCGGCGCTGGGCACGCCCTCGATCCAGAGCTACGAGCTGCGCGTCCGCCTCGACGGCGTCCTGCAGATCTTCACCGACGATCCGCAAGGCCCGAACCCGGCCGATGATCCGGCGGGTCCGGTGCGCCTGCTGCTGCAAGGCGCGACGCTCGGCGCAGGCGGCGAACCGATCGCCACGCCGGGCGCCTGGGTCGACTCGACCGCCGCACTCGGCGCGACGAATCCCAACGGGTTCCGATTCATCGTCTTCTTCGATCGCAGCGTCGTCGACATGCCGACCGTCGAAGAGTTCACCCTCCGCTACCAGGGCTGATCGCTCGGGCCGAGATCCCCTTGATGCGCCGGCGTCAGCCGGCCATCGAGCTCGTGTCGATCTCGATCAGGAAGCGCACGGCTTCGAGCACGTCGCGCCCGCGCCCCTGCAGCAACAGCGCGGTCTCGGTATGCGCAACCGCGCAGTCGAATCGACGCGCCCCGAGGATCTCGGCGACGTGAGCCGCGTCGATCGACAAGGGCTCGAACGACGTGAAGACCATCGACTCGTCGCCTTCCTCGATCGCCTCGGGCCACAAGAACTGCGCCTCCTCCTCGGGCAGCCGCGGCTCGTCCGCCGCGAGTTCGACGAGTCGGATCCGAAACTCGTCACCATCGGGATGGACACACGCGAGGCCGACCCGATGGGCCAACGCCTCGAACACCTGCACGAACTGACGCTGACTCATCTGCACCTGTCCGATCGGATCGACGAGGCGGTCGCCCGCATCCGGGACGTCGGTTTCGATCGACACTCCGCCCAAGAGCTGGGCCAGCTGCATGAAATCACGCAGCGGTAGGCAGTTCTGATTCATCGCGAGGCTCCCTGTCGTGGTTGGGGGGATAACTACCTGCGCTGTTTGGGGGTGGGGCGGTTGGGGATTTTTGGGGATTTTGGTCAAGGGTGAGAGGGAGTGGGCAAGGGCTGGTCGTTTTCGGGCCCGGACCCGGACCCGTTCACGTTCCGCGGGTCGGGACTCGGGACACGGCGCAGATTCAGATTCGCGCGATTCACCCGTGGAACGTGAATCCGCGAAGCGGATCGACGCTTCTTCCGACGTGACGGCGGCAACGCGCCCGGGTCCGGGCCCGAAAACGACCAGCACCCTCATCCCCCTACTCCTCCACCCTCCGCATCCGATACAGATGCACCGTCTCGTGCACCCGCTTCACCTGCTCGGAATCCCGCCACCACGAGTCCTCTACCGACACCAACCGCCCCCGCAGCGGCTTGCTCTTCTCCGACGCCAACCAAAGCGCCAGCTCCGCTGCATCCGTCGGCGGCCGGTTCACGTCGCGGTTCGGGTGACGCTCGCCGGTCCGCGCCTCCTCGGCCTCGATCTCCGCAAGCGTGTCGGGACTCCAAACCAGCCCCGGATCCAGACAGTGAATCCGGATGTCCGTCTCCCACAGCTCCGCGGTCATCTGGTCGGTGAAGCGACAGATCGCCGCCTTGGCGCACGCGTACGCGTTGAGGTGAGGACCGAGAAGCGGGTAGTACGCCCCGCCGCCCGAGCATGCGATGAACTCGCCGCGCCCCTTCTCGCGGTAGTGCGGCAGCAGCGCGCGGAGGCAGTAGAACGTCGCGGTCGCGTTCTGCCGCATGACGCGATCCCACGCGTCCGGCTGCATCGCGTCGATGGGTTCGTGCACGCATCCGCCACCGGCGATCGCCGCGAAGCAGTCGATCCCACCGAACTCGTCGAGCGTGCGGTTCACGAGCGCTTCGACTTCGGACCAAACGGTCACGTCGGTCGGGATCGCCCGCACCACGCCGCCGGAAGCCTCGATCGCGTCCGCGGTCTCGCGAAGCCGATCGACGTTGCGTGCCGCGATCACGACGTTCGCGCCATGGGCCGCAAACGCCTCGGCGATCGCGCGCCCGACGTTCCAGCCGCCGCCGGTCACGACGACGGTGCGCCCCGCGAACTCGCCGTCGCTCACGACACCGTCGATCGAAGATCGCGGACGACCTTCATCATCTCGTCGATCGACGTCAGCTTGGCGCGGACCTTGCCGGCCTTCTGCCCCTGATCGCGTTCGAACGCGTCGAGCCGCTGCCAGTCTTCGAGCGTCACGAACTCGACGCCGCGCTCGGCGAGGAGAGACGGCATCGCGTCCGCGTCGTCCGCAGCCAGTGCCGCCGCGGTCTTGCCGGCGATGTCTTCGAGCATGCGCGCCACGGTCTCCTTGGCATCCGGACTGTTCGTCCCGATCAGTCCCGTGGGACCGCGCTTCGCCCAGCCGACGACGTACTGCCCGTCCACGCGATTGCCGTCGCGCGCGTCGAGCACGCGACCTTCGTCGTTGGGAATCACACCCCAACCGTCGTCGAACGGGACGCCTTCGATCGGCACGCCGCGGTAGCCGACGGCCTTGAACACGAGCTGGACGTCGAGGTCTTCGAACTCGCCAGTTCCTTTGGGACGCGGCGTGCCGCGCGAATCCGCGTGCAGCTCGCCGCGTTCGACCTTGACCGACGACACGGCACTGCCGTCGCCACCGAACTCCGTCGGCGAGACGAGGAAGCGACAGACCACGCGGCGGGCGTTCGAACCGGCACCTTCCCCGGCCTGCTCTTGGAGGAACTCGACGTTGCGTTTCGCGGAGCGCGGCTGATCTTCGAGCCAGGTCGCGCTGAGCTCGTCGAGCTGCGCTTCGTCCGTGGAGACGACGACGTCGACGCCATCGAGGTCCGCGAGCTCCTGGATCTCCTTGGGCGAAAACGCCGCCTGCGCCGGACCACGGCGACCGAGCAACATGACCTCCTCGACCGAACTCGCGCGGAGCTGCGAGAGGGCGTAGTCCGCGATGTCGGTCTCCGCGAGCTCGTCCGGCTTGCGCACGAGGATCCGCGCGACGTCGATCGCGACGTTGCCGTTGCCGACGACCGCGACGCGCTGCGCGGTCGCGAGCTTGAACTCGAGATCGCGGTAGTCGGGGTGCCCGTTGTACCAGCCGACGAACTCCGTCGCGGAATGCACCCCTTCGAGATCCTCGCCATCGACCCCCATCTTGCGATCGCTCTCGTTGCCCACCGCGTAGACGATCTGGTCGTAGTGCGCCTGCAGATCGGTGACGGCGATATCGCGACCGAGCTTCACGTTGCCGAAGAAACGGAATCCTTCGTTCGCACTGATCTTCTCGTAGACCTTGACGACGCTCTTGATCTTCTGGTGGTCGGGTGCGACTCCGCCGCGCACCAATCCGTACGGCGTCGGTAGGCGATCGAACATGTCGACACGCACGTTCGACCCGTCGGCCTTGAACAGCGCCTCGGCTGCGTAGAACGCCGAGGGCCCGGAGCCGACGATCGCGACGCGCAGGGGTCGCTGCGCGTCACCGAGGGCAGGTTCTGCCATGAAGGGTCTTTCTCGCGATGCGGGGTGGAACGTCACCGCGAATCATATCCAAACGCGAGAAAACCTCACGCCTCGGACCGCGCCATGCGACCGAGAGAATGCGGCGAAGGCGACGCGCGACACGCGGATCGCGAACCCGCGAGCGGCTTGCCGAATCCGCGCGACCCATGATCATCGAGGGCAACGGTCCCCGACCGCGCAGTTCCTATGGGCCAACCCCTCCACGAACGCTTTCCCCTCCTCCCCGGCAGCCACCCGACCCGCGAACACGGCATGTGCGCGATGGAAATGGTGGCCTGGCTCGCTGGCGAACAGCACAGCGACGAGCCCGAATGCGTGTGCCCGACGCTCGCCTCGATCGTCCGCACGTTCAACGACGTCGTCCCGGACGTCGAGACGCGCAATCGCTACGTGCGCACGCTGGTGCCCCGTCTGATCCACACGGAGTCGACCTCGGAGTTGCGCGAGCGCCGCGCCTATCTCGCGCTCGACTGCGCCGTGCGATTCTTCGCGTCCTCGGCACTGGCCGCCAACGGGCAGCTCGAGGCCGCAGAGACGGTGCGGCAGCTCGACGAGATCCGTGACGCCGAGACGGCGGCGCGGGCCGCCGAGGCGCTCGAACCGTTCGGCCGCGCCGTGCACGCCGCCCGCTGGACCGCCCGGCGCGCCGCGAGCGGCGTTCCCCACCGCCTTTGGATCAGTGGCGTCGTCCACGCCGCGAAGGAAACCCGCACCTGGCAAGGTCTGCGCCGACTCATCGAATCGATGATCGAGCTGCAGGTGCGCGTCGCGCGCTGATTGCATCGAAACGCCCGGATCCCCACACTCGGGATCCGTGGCGCACGCAATCGAGGTACGCAGGCAGTACGAACGCTGGCCGTACCCGCGCGTGTCGATGTTCGGAGGCGTCCGCCGCCACGACACGTGGCAGCTGAACGCGGACTACTGGTGGGATCGCTGCGGCCAGGGTCGCGCGCCAAAGACGCCGAACATCTGGATCGCCGGCTGCGGCACCATGCAGCCCTACGTCTTTCGGCTCGCCAACCCGCACGCCGACATCCTCGCTACCGATCTCTCGTCCCACAGCCTGCGGATCGCCGAACGCCGCTGTGACTGGCACGGCGCGTACGGGATCGCCTTCGGCCAGGTCGACCTGACCGACGAGTCGCAGATGCCCGAAGGACCGTTCGACGCCATCGAGTGCTACGGCGTCCTCATGAACCTCGAGGATCCACTTTCGGCGCTGCGCGCGATCGCCTCGCGCCTGAGCGAACGAGGCGTGCTGCGGGTCATGGTCTACCCGCACTACAGCCGGCGCCGGATCTTCCAGATCCAGCGCATCGCGCAGCTGCTCGGGCTGCGATTCGACGAGCCCACCCACCCACGAGTGCTGCGCACGGTCATCGAGGGGCTGCCGATCCCCCACCCGCTCCGCTACGCGTTCGACAACTACAGCGACGCGCGCAACGACGAAGGGCTCGTCGACGGGTTCCTGCACGCCGGCGATCGCGGCTTCCGCGGGCTCGAATTCGGCGCTCTGTGCGAGGGCGCAGGGCTCCGTCCGGCGTTCTGGTTCCACCGCCCCTGGGCTGACCCGACGGCGATGGCGGCGAAGCTCGGGCTCGACCGGACGAGCCAATTCTTCGTTCTCCACTACCTCGATCTGTGGCAGGAGCTGCGCGGTAACTACGTCGTGTGCCTCGTCCGCGCGGACGCGGAGCCCGTCGCGAGCAGCACGCTGCGCCCCCACCCGATGCTCGAGCTCGGATCGAGCGCCGGACCGACGGACTGGCTCAACCGCGTCAGCCACCGCGTCGTCGGCGTCCATCTGCCGAGCCGCACCGGCGACGCGACGCAAAGAGTGTCCGCGCCCGACGTTCGCCGACTTCCGCGCTGCGTCGCAGCACCCCAGAGCGAGGCCGAGGCGACCACGCGCCTGCGCGCGACCGGCGCACTCCTCGGTGGGGAGTACCGAAGCCCGACGCTGCCCCCCTACGGCGGCGAGATCTCGCACCGCGCGGAGCCGCGGCTGGAACTCGGTCCGCTCGCGGCCAACCCGTTCTACGCGCACCTCTTCGAGGCTTGGGCCACCGGGCCGGAGAACTCGCACGGCGCACTGGTCGACCTCCTCGACCAGGTCGAACGCTGGGGCAGCCACGCCGATCCGCTCGAAGACGGCACTCGTCCATTCGGACTGACGGCGTTCGCGACCTTCCTGCGCCGGCGGGACGAGCTGGAGCGGTATTTTTCGTCCGAGGTAGCGACCGTCGACTCCTGGTCCGACTGGCCGCTCGCGGCGCGCGAGCGCGATCGCGCCCGTGAATTCGCACGCGCCGTCGATCCGAACCACGCAGAGCGTCTCTCCGCTGGCGAACTCGCGGAGCTCTGGTCGTTGCTGTTCGCATATGACCGGCTCCTGCTCGGCCACGATCAATTCGACTAGCAGAACCGCGTCGGATCTTCACCAAGCAGAGGCGCGGCCGACGCTAGGATAGCGCGCGTTCGCTGTTGAGGAGTGTCACGTGACCGACCTGACCAATGACATTACCGCCGCCGCCGAATGGTGTCGGCAAGCCCGCGAGTTGCTGCAGCTGCCGAGGAACGGCGCGGCCAAGCCGACCGCCAAGAGCAAGGACATCGACAAGCGGGTCAAGGAAATCGTCAAGCAGCTGACGACGCTCAGCCAAAGTCTCAAGACGAAGCGACCGGACCTGTTCGCGCAGTTCGTGCAGCGCTTCACCGCGATCGCGCAGGGTCTGAAGCAGGCTGCCGCCGATGGCGACGCCACACTCGTCGACCAAGAGGCGCTCGCGCTCAGCAACTTGAAGAAGGAGATCCGCGTCGCGCTACTCGAAGCGAAGGACCACCGTTCACGCAGCGAAGAGCGCCAGCTCGGCAAGGCGCGGAAACGCGCCGAGGACCGCCACACCGAGTCGGGCGACGCGATCGACGCGGCGGCACGGCACAACTTCGACGCGACCTACGGCCCGATCGAAGACGACGTCGAGGCCGCGCTCGCGTGGAAGGACGTGTCCGAAACCGTCAAGGCCGCGCAAGCCGAGCTGCAGACCGCGAACTTCGCGGTCATCGAGAAGATGGACCTCGGTGACTACTCCACCGCGACCGGGCTCGTCGGTGTTCTCAAGCCGAAGCTGCAGACCGCGCAGGCCAAGAAGCAAGACTTCGACGACGCGAAGGCGGAATACGACGCGACGCGACCGACGTTCGATCCGGTGCTCGGCTGGCCGGACGATCTCTCCCCCGAGCTCAACACGCTCAAGCAGGACACCACCGCGATTCGCACGGTCGTGGACCCGCTCGCGGCACGCTTCGAATTCGAAGACGCCGTGCAGCAGATCCGCACGAGCGGCATCGTCGCGAAGCTGCTGAACGCCGCGCAGCGCAAGATCGACTTCGACGCCGCGGCCGTGGAGTATCCGACGCTGCAGACCGAGATCGCGGAAGTGCTCGCCTGGACGGGCGCGCTCCACCCCGCGATGACGGGCCTCCAGACGAAGCTGCGCACCGACTTCGCGGCGGCCAAGGCGGCCGCCGACCAGCGCGACTTCGTCGAAGCCGTCCGCCTGATCAAGACCGGGAACCTCGCCCAGCAAGCGGCCGACGCGAAACAGGCCAAGCTGCTGTCCGAGACCTACGCGGCCGATCGCACGCGCGTCGTCGCGCTGCACGAGGCGCTCAAGAAGCACGCGCAGAAGGTCCACGTCAACAACGAGATCCAAACCGCGAAGACCGAACTGGAGACCGGCGAACGAGAAGCCACGAACGGCGACTTCCCGAAGGCGATCTCCGCCGTCGGAAAGGCCGAAGTCGCGTGCACCGAAGGCGAGGACTTCGCGAACAAGTTCGCCGCGTTCAAGAAGGAGTTCGCGAAGGGCGGCTCGATCGTCGCTGCGACGAAGGGCGTATTCGCGGTCGACGCGACCTGGCAGGCCTACCAAACCGAGCTCAACGCCGCGGACAACAAGGCGAAGACGCAGCGTAAGTATGCCGAGGCCAAGGCCGAAGTCCTCGACATCGTTCGGCGCCTGAAGGAGCAGATCGAGAAGTGGTACGTGAAGCCGCTCGAAGACGGCCTGCAAGATCTCGCCGCGCGGACGTCCGGCAAGCCGATGACCGCGGAGTTCATCCGCCCGGACCGCGAAGCGATCAAGGCCGCCCTCGACCGCTCGAAGGCGGACCTCGCCGCGGGCAAGTGGAGCCGCGCGATCTTCGAAGGATGGGCGCGCTCCCAGGGACTGTTGTCGTCAGCCAAGAAGTTCATCGCGCGCCGCGAAGCCTACGACGCGGATCGTGCGGCCATCGTCGCGAAGATGGCGCCACTCAGCGCCATTCCCGAGTTCGAGAGCAGCCTGACGTCGATGAACATCGACCTGCGCACCGCGGACTACTACGCGAGCCGCCAGGCGATGCGCATCGAGAAGGGCCGCACCGCGCTGACCCTGATCACCGCAACATGCGACAGGCTCGCCGCGCTCGAGATCGTCATCACCGACTACAAGACCAAGCGAGCCGCGGCGGACCTCGAGCTGAAGAACCTCGGCGAGCACGCCGCGAAGGATCACATCGAGAAGACTCGGTCGGTCGCGCGCGAACGACTCGAACAGGCCGGGCTAGCCGCGGGCGCCGCAGACGAAGCACCGAACGAATGGCGTCGTGCTCGCGACTTGGTCGTCTCCGCCACCGGCGCCCTCAACGCGGCCAAGGCGGTCGCGGAAGGCCTCGGCGATGCACTCGCGGCGCAGAGCGCCGCAGAATCGCTGACCGACGACGCCGCAGTCGGCCCGCTCGTCGAGCAGATGCGCGGCCGGCTCCAAGCCGCGTCGACGCATCAGCACGCGGCGAAGGCCAAGCCGCAGCTCGACCCGGCGAAGGAGAAGTTCGCCGAGGCCGAAGCGCGCGCGAAGGGACCCAATCCGACCCTCGCCCAGTCCGCGCTCGTCTCCGTCAGCAAGTCCCTGATCGAAGTCGAAGCGACCTACCTCGAACTGGCTGAGTTCGCGAAGACCCACGCCGCGATCGAAGCGCGCCGCACCGCCGTACTGGTCCCCGACAAGGTCAAGGCCAAGCTCGACCCGGTAAAGGCAGAACTCGACGCGGCGAAGGCGTGCAGCGAGAAGCTCGAACACGGCAACGCCCGCGACGCGCTGTTCCGAGCCGCAGCTGCGGTCACGATCGCCGAGACGGCCTCCCGCGATCGCCAGGCGTACGACACGCGCGAAGCCGCTCTGCAGGCGAAGCACACGCCGCTGGCCGACGGCAAGCACAAGACCCAGATCGGGCGGATGCTCGAGCAGGGCCGCAAGCACGCGGACAACTTCGTGTTCGATCGCGCCAACAAGGCCTTGGCGCGAGGCGAGGACAACGTCGAGGCGGCGGCAGTCGCGGCCGAGTTCGCGAAGGCCACGCCTTCCGAAGCCGTGATCCTCGCCAAGGTCCGCGAGATCACCGAGCGCGGCAACGGCGCGATCGTCGACGACCTCATCAAGACCCTTCCACTCGAAGGCGACATCGCGATGTTCCAGAAGCTCGCGAAGGCGCGCTTCGGCGTCGAGATGAAGCTCAAGGCCGGCTACGGCGACACGCTCGACGACCGCCGCAAGGAAGCCGTCCAGACCGGCGTCCGCATCTGGGGCATGCTCGCGAAGGTCCCCGACGACGTGCGCAACAACCCGAGCCTAAAGACGGTGCGGCGCGAGGGTGGCAGCCAGGGCGGCTACTACCAGGGCAGCGACGACCTCATGGTGATGACGGGCCGTCCGAGCTCGGACCAAGGGTTCGGCACGGACATCAAGCGCGAACTGCCGCACACCGTCGATCCGGATACCGGCAAGGTCACCGTCGACCCCGACTGCGAACCCGTCGATCCGTCGAAGAAGGTCAAGTACTTCGACTTCGCGACGCTGCACGAAGTCGGCCACGCGGTCGACGACCGCCTCGGCTTCATGAACTCCCGCCTCGGCAACGACTCGTTCGGCGGCTGGCAGAACCACGGCGGCAACATCCAGCCGATCGCGAAGGCCGTCGCCGAGAAGTTCGACTACTCGAAGCAGTACGTCGCGGACCTGATCCTCGGCAAGTCGCCGAGCGCTCCCGACCCCGAACCGGGCAAGGAGGCGACCTGGGACGCATCCAAGACCAAGGTCGACGACTGGCACGAGAAGGCGACGCGCAGCGCGCCGGCCAACGGCATCTGGTGGGACAACTCGACGAGCGAGAGCATCGCGATCGGCGGGCGTGTCTACCAACAGGCCTACTCCCGCACGTGGGTCAGCTACTCGCTGTCGGCTCGCAAGAAAGCGATCACCGGCTACCAGTTCCGCGCACCCGGCGAATGGTTCGCCGAGCTCTATGCGGCGTTCCACATCGGCCAGCTCAAGAGCTCGCACCCGGCGAGCCGCTGGCTGAAAGACCTCGCGAAGTAACCCAACCCCGTAGAGAGAACCGACATGTCCCTGTTCCGAAGCGTCGAGCTCCCCTGCCCTTCGTGCAACGTCGCCGTGGCGTTCGATCTGAGCGACAGCATCAACGCGGACCGCCGCCCCGATCTTCGCGACGAAGTCCTCGCCCGCACGTTCCAAGAGGAAGCGTGCCCGTCGTGCGGCACGAAGTTCCGCGTCGACCCGGAGTTCAGCTACGTCGAAACCGGGGCCGGCCTCTGGATCGCGGTCTATCCCTCGTCACGCCTCGCTGATTGGTCGAGCCTCGAAACCGAGTCGCGCGAGACGTTCGATCGCACGTTCGGGGTCGCAGGCTTCGACGACCTGTCGCCGCGGCTCGTGTTCGGCTGGGAAGCCTTCCACGAGAAGCTCGTGATCCAGGGCGCCGGACTGAACGACGCGAGCGTCGAGATCGCGAAGATCATCCTGATTCGGGAGTCCGAGGACGACATCCGTGACCCGAGCGAGTTCGAGCTGCGCATGCTCGGCACGGACGGCCAGGACATGGAGTTCGGCTGGTTCCAGATCGCCGGCGAGCTGCTGATCGAACGAACGATCGTGCAGCGCGCGCTCATCGACGAGATCGACGCGGCCGAGGAGACGTGGCAGGAGCTGCGCGCGGACCTGACCGCCGGCTCGTTCGTCGACATTGCACGCATGATGCTGGCCGCGAAGTAGTCGGGTGCCCGGGTGGGCCTCCGAGCCGGCCATCGCGTGATAGACTTCCAAACGATGACCCGCATTCTCGCACTGCTCGGCCTACTGCTCCTGATCGCATTCGGAGCCGCGATGGCATGGACGGATCCCGCAACTGTGGGGTCCGGGCCAGGAGCGGACGCGCCTCCACAGCAGGTCGCCGGGGGCGATACGAACCCGGACGAGGCGAAGCCGGATCCGCGATCCGGTGTGAAGTACCTCAACGAGTTCGCGATCGACGAGTCCTCGCTGACTCCGGAGCAGAGGGCCGACACGATCGTGCTCGGCAACGGCTGGCGCGTCTGGGCTCTCAACGGCTGCAAGAACACCGAGAAGCTCGCGTGGTCGGCGTCCCGCTCGAAGGCGCCGATCAAGCGCCTCGTGCACGGCGACAAGTTCGACTACTACGAGCACGAAGACGGCGCGGTGACGACGACCCAACTGATCCGCGATCTGCGGACCGGGGAATACGGCGCGAGCCCTCAGCACTGGGCGCCGGTCAACCTCGACGGCGTGAAATTCGACTCGGGCACCGCGCGGCCCGAGCACCGCATGCCGAACGCGCCCGTGCGGCAGCGACCGACGCGGCGCACTCGATAGCGGCTACAGGCGTACCGCGCCGATGCGCACCTCGACACCGACGAAGAACTGGTGCTCCCCGAACACGTCTTCGTTCGTCGACACCGGCAGGCGCGAGTAGTTGTTGAGATACGAGTACTCGGCGTACGCCGCGAGCGAGTCGGCAAAGTCGTAGCGACCCCGCACGCCTCCACCGTAGAAGAAGTCTTCGCTCGAACCGGCGCCGCTCTCTTCGAGCGCCTTGACGTATTGCCCGGATGCGAACGGCGTGACGGCGATCGGACCGAAGTTCAGCCGTAGGCCGAGCTCGCCGTCGGCCCACTGGTGCCCGATCGGCTGCTGCGCGTCGATGTTCGAGATGCGGTCCTCGTCGTCGGCGACCTCACCGTCGACGCGGATCGACCACGTGCCGAGGTCCGACTGCGGGATGTACCACTCGAGGTGGGCCCGACCGCGCCAAAGACCGGACGGCAGGCGCGTCAGGAAGTTCGGCGACCCGAACGTGCGGTCGCTGTCGTTGCGCTCGGCTTCGAACCGGATCGTCAGGATGAAGCCCGCCGACGGCCGCCCGGTCCGCCGATCGAGCATCAGCGTGTTGTGCTCGGCGAACGCGCGCACGCCGTACGCGAGAAAGTCGTCCGGCAGCACGTAGGTCGGATCGGTCGTGCGGTTCGCGTCGAACGAGAATTTGCGAATGTACGGGCCGATCTCGACCGTCAGGCCTTCGCCGGCCGCGCCACCGAAGCCGAGGAACGCGCCGTAGTCCGTGCCTTCGAACCGGCCCGTCGGGATGAAATCACCACTGCGGTAGAAGCCGTCGCGGAAGAACGGCGCGTAGCGCGCGGTCAGCTCCAGCCGCCCCCCGTTCGACCCGGGATCGTTCTCGACGATCGACAGCACCGCGCCGTCACGCCCCGCATAGGCCTCGAACATCGCCTCCTGCGCCGTGAAGCGACCGTTCCGGTAGTACACGTGACCGTCGAGCGCAGTCTCGCTCTCCATGCCAATCGACGTGTCATCGTCGTCCGCGAACGAGCCCGACACGCCGGCCTTCACCTGGAACACCGACTGGAACGGGGACGGCCGCCCGCGCACGAGCGTGAGGTCGTCGTACGTCTGTGCCGAAATCGTGGTTGCGAGACCGAGTGCGGCCAGGACGCTGGAGGCAGCTCTCATCGCGGCGACGGTAGCGTGCGCGGGGGCCCGGGACACGCAGAAGTTTGGGTCTCGGCGGGTTCGGGCGCGTGTCGCGGGCGCGCAGTCCGGATCCGGGCGCGTCACGGGTCACCATCGCGCAGGGGCATGCGCAGGCGCACGCGCAGCACGGGGCTGGCCTACGCCGCCGCGTAGGACGATAGCAGGCGATCGATTTCGACCTCCGGATCGAACCGCCGCTTGAAGTCCTCGCGCATCCGGACGCCGAAAGCGCCTGCGGACGAGCGGTTGCGCACCAGCGCGAGCACGCACTTCGCCATCTCTTCTTCGGTCTCGAACAAGAGTCCCGTCTCGAGGTGGCGCACGAGCTCCTCGTTGCCGCGCGTCTTGCTGGCGACGACGGGGCGACCGAGGATGCCCGCCTCGAGGATGATCGGGCTCATGCCCTCCTCGAGCGACGTGTTGAGCACGACGTCGGCATCCATGTAGGTCGCACCCATCCGCTCCGCGGACAGTGACGACATGATGCGCACCGCCGGCTCCTCCTCGACGAGCGCGCGCAGTTCGTTCGCGTATTCGGTATCCTGCACAGGGCCGACGATCACCATCTCGGCGTCGACACCCTTGCGGCGCAGGATGCGGATCAGCGAGAGCGCACGGTGCTGCCCTTTGATCGGACGCAGACCACCGGGCAGCAGGATCAGCAGGCGATTGCGCGGGACACCGAGCGAGCGTCGCAGGTCGGTGCCCGTCGTCGGCAGCGGCTTCACGGCCCGCGGCACGACGTCGATCCGACCGATCGCCTCGGGAATCCGCTCTTCGACGAGACGCGCCGCGTTGGCCGACGGCACGAGCACGCGGTGCGCGCGTCGGTAGACCTCACACACCAGCGGCGCCAGCGCCCCCTCGGCCATGTCGACGTAGAGATCCTCTCCACTCACCGACACGACCCACGGAACGCGCAGACCAAGCAGGTGGATCCCGCTCCGCCGCGCATCGTGCGCGTGCACAATGTCGGGCTTGAAGCGCGCGATCATCCCTTCGAGCGACGTCTTGAGATCGCCGTCGCTCTTCTCGCCGAACAGCTCACAAAGGCTGCCACGCCGCTGCAGCCCCTCGCGGTAGCGCAGCACGGTTCCGGCAGCTCCCGGATACAGGTCCGAAGGACCCGGTGTCATCAGCATGACCTTCACGGATCTTGTTTCGGAACATTGGCACTCCTCAATGCAGTGCGTCGAGCCGGTCGATCTCGGAACGCAACTGTGCGACGGCCGATTCGACGACGCGGCCGCCGCGCTTGAACGCCGTCCCGACGATGGCACCGGCGCAACAGGGCCAGAGCTCGGCGGCGTTGGCGACCGTCAAGCCGGAGCCGATCCACACGGGGAAGTCGCCGACCGCAGCGCCGATTTCGCGCAAGAACCCGGCGTCGACCGCCTCACCGGTCCGCGCGCCGCTGACGATCAGGCCGTCGGCGCCCGACCGACTGGCGACGTCGCGCGCGGCCGTGGCCGGGTCGATCGGCGCGAGCGGCGCCGCGTGCTTCACGAGAACGTCGGCGAGCAACTCGATCTCGGCACCGCACGCCCGCCGGTATTCGGCGACGCGCGCGGCGTCCCCGTCGATCCGCCCTTGGTCCGTCACGTAGCTGCCGGTCAGCACGTTGATACGCACCCACTGCGCGCCGGCGATGACGGCGGCACCGATCGCAGCGATGCCATCATTGCGCAGACAGTTGATCCCGAGCGGGAGCCTCGTCGCGTTGCGCACCTCACGCCCGATGACGGCAAGCGCAGCTGGCACGTCGGGCCACACCGGATCGTCGCGGTCCCCGCGATGGAACGGTGCGTCCCCGAAGTTTTCGACGACCACGCCATCGACCCCGCCGGCCGCGAGGGCGCGCGCATCCTCGAGAGCTGCCTCGAGCACGGCGTCGAACGAGCCGCGGAACGCCGCCGAGGACGGCAGCGCGTCGAGGTGCACCACGCCGAGCAATCGCTTGTCAGACACCGCCTCATTCTGCGACTCGGAAGGGTGAGTGGCAATCGAACTCGTCACGCTCTGACCGGCGCTGCCTTCCCGCCGCGAGCATGAGGGCTACGCTCTGTCGACGTCGTGAATCGGACCAAGCGAATCTGGCCGTGGGTATGGGGCATCCTGGGCCTCGGCCTCGTCGTGCGCACCGCCGTGCGCGACCGCGGAGTGATCTACGACCACCTCGAGTTCGGTCGGCGCCTGTTCTCGGGCGCGGATCTCTACGCGCCGTTTCTCGACGCGCCGCGGCCCCTGCACCCGGTCTACCCGCCGTCGTTCGGGCTGATGACGTGGCCGTTCACGTGGCTTCCGGACGAGGTCGCGCGCACGCTGTGGGCCGTGCTCCAGGTCGCGGCGCTCGCGGGGATCGGCGTGTGGCTCGCGCGACTGCTCGTCAAGCACTGGCCCGACCTCGCACCGCGAGTGCACGTAACCCTGTTCGCGACCGCGCTGCTCGCGTCGCGCTACGTGCTGCGCGACACGCACGGCGGCGGCGGCAACGTGATCAACCTCGCGCTCGTCCTCGGAGCGCTTCATCTCGCGTCGCGACAACGAGACCTGTTCGCGGCGTGCGTGCTCGGCGCCTCGCTCGCGACGAAGCCGACCGGCGTCCTGTTCGTACCGCTGCTGTGGATGTTCGGCTACCGCCGCGCGGCGGTCCTCTCCCTCGTCGTCGCGGGATCGCTCCTCGGGCTCGCGCTGGGCATCCACGGCAACGGGATCGCGCCGCTCGAAACGTGGCTCCACGGCACGCTGGCGTACGGGCGGATGACCGACCTGTTCGCGGCGCCGGAGGGAGGCTTCCCGCCGTTCAGCTGGATGAACCAGTGCATGCGCTGCGCGGTCGTCCGCTTCTTCGGCGAAGTGCCACCGCACTTCGTGGAGCAGGTGCCCGGCTTCGTCCCGGGACTCGGACTCGGACACGCGGCGACGACCTGGATCCGGCACGCGCTGACGGTGTCGATCCTCGGCGCGACGTTCTGGGTCGCGTGGCGACACCGCGACGACGAAACGCGACGCCCCATGACGATCGCCGCGCTCTTCGCCGCGTCGCTACTCCTGTCCCCGATCTCGTGGAAGGCACACCACGTCGCGTTGCTGCCCGCGCTCTTCTTCGTCGCAATCCATGCGATGCGCGGCCGCCTGTGGGCATGGGCGTTCGCGGGGATCTACGCGGTCTCCTGCGTGGCCGGCGAGGAACTCGTCGGCAAGCAGTTCAAGAACGTGCAGCAGAGCTGGTACTTCGTGACGTTCGGCACGATCGCGCTGTGGATCGCTTGCCTCGCCCGCCGCCCATTCGGCGATGCGGTGCAATGAGACGCAATCGGCACCTTCACGATCGACCGACGCCACGGACGCGTCGACGTCGATCGGTTCGGCTCGAGTTGACGGAATCCGGCGACCCGGCTCCAATTCACCCATGCACACCCCCGCCGCGACCGCCGCCCCGAGAAGGGAGTCGGACCGGACCCCGCTACGCACGCTACTGCTCGCCAGCGTGCTGGGCATCCTGAGCATCACCGCGTGCAACAGCGCGCTCGAGAACCGTCGCGGCGGACTCGACCAACCGCCACCGCAGTCACCCGACATCTCCAACCAGCGCAAGCTGAGCTTCGGGTTCGATCCGGGTATGACCGTCGAAATCTCCGACGACGCCAACGACCACGCGGTCGCGGTCGCCGGCGGCGTGATCCCGGGGGTCAACGGCGACGACCGCCATGTGGTGTTCTTCGCATTCGCGACTCCGACCCCCGCGAGTTCGCAGGGCACGGTCGGCACCACGAACACGCCGGTCACGCTCGACCGCGACGGCTCGACGGATACGAACGGTCAGTCGGACGTGTTCGTCGCCGCGATCGTCAGCGACGGCGTCGACCCGTTCACGTTCACCGAGGGTGTCGTGCAGACGATGCGCCACCCACGCTGCCAGACCTGCCACAGCATGGCGGTTGCTCCTGCGACGACGGCGTTCGGCGAAGCAGGTCACCCCGGCGGCACACCGCCACTCGCCGCGAACGACGCCGGCGCCTGCGCGACCTGTCACGGCCCGTTCGCCGACAACGACTGGCGCACGCCGCCGGCACCGTTCGACTTTCGCGGCAAGTCGAACCGGGCGCTCTACGAAGGCGCGATCGTCGCGCCGCCCGGCCAGTCCCTCGAGAAGCACTTCCTCGAAGACCCGCGTATCAACTGGGCGCTCGACGACGGTCGACTGCCGACGACGCCGACGCCGTCGTTCGCGGATGACGACCGAGACGGCCTCGCCGAGACGGCGGACACCGACGGGACGAACCGCACGGTGCCGGGTGGTTTCGCGTTCTTCCGCCAGGCGATCCTCAAGTGGATCGAGGGCGGCACCCGGTTCAACTCGGCGGACTCGGCCGTGCACGACATCGTTCTCGTGAGCCGAGTCGGCACGACCGCGGCAAACGGCGCGTCCACGCAACCATCCCTGAGCTTCGCGCCGAACACCGGCTTCGACCCGGCGGTCGGCGGCAGCATCGGCGATCTCCGGATCGCGTTCACGTCGACGGCCCCGGACTTCGCGCCGAACGACGACGCGGCGAGCCCGGACGTATTCGTCGTGCGCGCAGGCGCCACCGTCGCACCCGCTTCCGACACGACGACGCCGCTCGATCTGCAGATCGACTTCGGCACGATGCAGCTCGTGAGCATGAACACCGGTGGCAACCCCGCCGGCGGATCGAGCGCCCCGGCACTCGGCGGTAGCAACGGTGAGCTCGTCGCATTCGAGTCGCTCGCCGGCGATCTAGTCGCAGGCTTCACCGACGGCAACGGCGCGAACGCGCCCGACCTGTTCGTGCGCAACCTGAACAACACGACGACCCAAGCCCTCACCAACGGCAACGGCGGCTCGTTCGCGCCGACCGTCGACCCAGCGGGGAATGCGTTCGCGTTCGAATCCGACGCGAACGATCTCGTGGCTGGCGACGCCAACGAGGTGCGAGACGTGTTCTTCCGTCGCCGCAATCCGGACGACAGCCTGCAGGCGATCGAACTCGCGAGCCTCTCGGCAAGCGGCGATCGAGCCTCGGGCGGCGCGAGCCGCAGCCCCAGCGTCGTGGTGCGCGGTGCGGACCTGCTCGTCGCGTTCGAGTCGGACAAATCCGACCTCGTCGCCGCTGTCCCGGCGATGTCGACGACGAACGCCTACGTGCGCGTCGTCCGCGCCAACGCAGCCGAGTCCACGACCCTGCTCGTCAACCAACGGATCGAGAATGGCACCGCGACGCTCGGCGATCAGGACGACGGCAAGGCGCCGGCATCCTCGTTCGCGCCGCGTCTCAGCGCCAATGGCAACCGGCTCGCGTTCGTCACGCACGCTGACAACCTCATCGACGGCAGCACGACTACCGACAACGGAAGCGAGGCCTTCGCCGATCACAACGGCGTCGCCGACGTGCTGATCGCGAACATCGGCGCCTGGCTCGATGCGAGTCCGGACACGGCTTCCCTCAACCACCTCTACGTCAGCGTCTCGCCGAATAGCGGATCCGCGGACTACGACGGTCAGACCGACGCCGCGACGGCCGCGACTCGGCGCGGCTCGACGATGCCGCTGATCGGAACTTTCTCGGGTTCGACCGACGCGCGTGGCTTCCTCCTCTACAACACCGACACGGACAACGTCGGCAGGTCGGACAACGACGACAACGTCATCGTGTTCGTTGATGAAATCGTGCGTGGCAAGGTCGCCGACATCGAAGTGTCCGGGCCGCCACGCGTCGGCACCGAGCTGTCGTTCTCGATCGACTCGACCGACTCCGACTCGATCTCCTCCATCAAGTGGAGCTTCGGCGACCCGAGCAGCGGCAACGCCAACTCCTCGACGGAGCGCGCCCCCAAGCACACGTTCAACGCGGTCGGCACCTACACAATCCGACTGGAGACGACGTTCAGCGACGGTCTCGAGGCAACGGACGAAGTCACGATCACCGTTCGCCAAGCCGTCGACGCCAACTTCGCCGCGGCGACACTGGCAGGTGGAACCGACGTCGTCGAAGACCTCGCGCTGACGTTCGCGGACTCGTCGACCGGAGTCATCGACCCGAGCAACGCGAGCTACGCGTGGTCGATCGACGGCGTGCAGGTCGCGACGACACGCAATCTGGATCGGACCTTCGCCGATCCCGGCACGTTCGTGATCCAGCTCCGCGTCGAAGACACGGACGGCGCGGTCGACACGGAGCAGTTCACGCTGACCGTACACCAGCGCGTGTCGGCGAACTTCACGTTCGCGACGCCTTCGGGCAACCCGGCCTCGGTCACGAACCCACAGGTGAACTTCTCGACGACGTCGGTCGTGGGCACGATCGTCAGCCACAACTGGGACTTCGACGATGGCGGTGCGAACTCCGCTCTCGCCGCACCTCAGCACACGTTCAGCGGCGCGGGCAGCTTCGACGTGACGCTGACCGTGACCGGACCGGGCGTCGGCAACACGTCGACCCCGGTCATGAACAACGTGCTCGTGATCGGCGCGCTGGTCGTTTCGATCTCACCGTCCGCGACGCAGGTGCTGCGTCCCTCGGGTGGCACTGCCGACATCACGTTCACCGCGACGTTCCCGGCGACTCCCCCGCAGGACCTCAACCAGGTCCGCTACACCTGGAACTTCGGCACGGGCCAGGGCGGCGTCGTCGGCGTCGGCCCGACGTTCAACTCGGTCACCCACGCCTACACGGCGAGCGGTCCGTTCACGTGTTCGGTGACCGCGGAGGACCTGGTCGCGGTCCAGGACGACACCGACACACAGAACGTCACGGTCTTTACGCAGGTCGTCGGCACGTTCTCGATCACCGGAACCGGCATCACGCGCACGATGACGGCCACCCAGGCCGGCGCGTCCTACGAGTGGGATCTCGACGGGGACGGAGTGGCGTTCAATTCGATCTCCGCGACGACCCAGACGGTCAGCAACTTCACGTTCGAGCCGGGCTCGAACATCGTGCGCCTCCGCGTCACCGGGGCCGGCCCGTCGAACATCGCCACGTCGACGCAAACGCCGAACATCGTCGCGACGTTCCAGAACGTCTACGACGAGGTGATCCTCGGCGGCGCCTGCGGCAGCTGCCACATCACCGGCGGGCAGAACACGGCGATCCTGCTCAACACGCAGCCACTGTCGTTCACGCAGCTCACCACGGGGAACGCAGGCGCGTGCGGCGACTACGTCGTGGACGGGAACGCCAACGCGAGCTACGTAGTGCAGAAGCTCGAGCAGACAACTCCGTGCGCCGGAACGCAGATGCCGCCGCCGGGCGGCGGCGCGCCGGACCCGTGGCCGCCAGGCTCGGTCGAATTCGCGATCATGCGCAGCTGGATCGACTCGGGCGCTCCCAACAACTGACATGCGAAGACTCACAACCGTCGTCGTCCTCGTGGCCGTCCTCTTCGGCTGCAAGGCGCTCCTCCGTGCCGCGTGGGAAGTCTCGGGACTGCGCGAGTACCTCTCCGAACTCACCGGCCGCAAGCAGGTGCTGACCCTCGAGAACGGCATCCAGGAGGGATCCGCGACCGAGTTCTACGAAACCGGCGAGAAGTACTCCGAGGGGCAATACCGCGCCGACCACAAGTTCGGTCACTGGCAGTACTGGTACCAGAACGGCCAACTCAAGGCCTCCCGCTACTTCGACCGCAACGGCGCGCGCACCGGCATATGGGAGGAGTACCACGACAACGGCAAGCTCGCGGCGCGCGGCGCGTTCTCGAATGACCAGGAGCAGGGCGAGTGGAAGCGGTGGTCCGAGGACGGCACGCTCGTCGAACGCACCGAGTATGTCGACGCGATGCTCGCCGGGCTTGTGCTCGGTTGGCACCCCGACGGCAGCAAGAAGTGCGAGGGCATGTGTGCCCAGGGCCAGAGTATCGGGCGCTGGCGCTTCTGGAAGACCACCGGCGAAGCGAGCGAGAAGACCTACCCGACGCCGGCCGGCTGCAACGTCGTATTCGAGTGCTGGGACAACGGCGGGCGCAAGCGCTGTGGCGTCGTGCGCGACAACGCCCGCGTCGGCTGCTGGTCCACCTGGAACGAAGACGGCAGCGCACGCTTGTCCTACCAGCTCGAAGGTACCGGCCAGACCTACGCGTACCGCGCCGACTCCGAGGTGCTGGTCGAGGGCAACGTCCGCGGCGGCGACCTCGTGATGCCGAACGGCGACAGCCGAATGCTGCCGCGCGTGTCCGCGATTCCCGGCGAGTGGAGCGATCCGAGCCTCGCGGAGACCGAGAGCGACGAGTACCGCGTCGTCGCGACGTGGATCGCGGAAGCGAAGAGCCCTCTCGAGCCGCAGGCCGCGCCGCCGCCCAACGCCGCTCCCGCGGTCGAACCTTCTCCCGATCAGCTCGCGGAGGCGGCGCCGAAGCCGGCACTCCAGCCCGAGTTCCAGGGCGAATTCACGCACCGTGAGCGCGAGATCTACGACGAAGTCCTGACGCAGTACAAGTTCGGCTCGTCCGGGGCCGGCGTCGCCGGTCTCTACGCGCCGCGGCCGAACGCTTCGGAGGTGCCGAAGGTGCGCTCGGACCTGATCGGCAAGCTGCCCTCCGAGTGCCGCCTCTCCGCAGCCGAGGGCGGCGAGGTTTGCATCCGCGAATACAAGGGCATTCGCACGCTCGTCGTCGTGATGCGCGGCTACCTCGGCCAGGTGTGCGTCTACTGCGTCGCGCAGGCCAAGGCGCTCCACGACATGATGCCGAAGCTCCGCGAATACGGCGTCGAGTCGCTGGTCGTCGTCTATCCCGGACCGGAGGGCTCGAAGGAAGCCTACCTCGCCGGCTACCGGCGCATGTATCCCAACGAGCAACCCGAGTTCGACATCTACTACGACATCGGTCTCGAGCTGTGTCAGGAACTGAACATTCAGGGCGGGAAGCTCGCATATCCGACTACGCTTCTGGTCGATGAAGACGGTCTCGTCCGGTGGGCCTACACCGGCGAGAACGAAGCCGACCGGCCCGCGATGGCCGACCTGATCAACGAATTGAAGTCCTGGGGACCCCCGAAGCGGTGACGAACGACAACGAGCGGACGCAGCCCGATTCCGACCCGTCGCCGATCGGTGACGCGGACCGCACGATCCCACAGAACCCCGACGCTGCCCCGGTCGAGAACCCGGATCCGACGCTCGTACAGAATGCGGAGGCTGCCGAGCCTGCGGCGAACCCGGACCAGACGCTGATCCAGGAGACCCCGCCGGTCGAGGACTCGCTGCCCGCAGAGGAGCCGACGATCGCGCAGAACCCCGACGCGACGATCGCGAGCGGCACGAGCACGGGAACCGGCGCACAGCCCGCCGAGCCAGAATCCGATCCGGACCTGCCGCAGATCGACTCGATCTGCCTCGAGCGCCGCCTCGGCGCTGGCGGCATGGCCAAGGTCTACCTCGGCGTGCAGGACACGCTCGACCGCCGCGTCGCGGTCAAGGTGCTGTCAGATCGACTGCGCGACGACAGCTTCCAGGCTCGGTTCGAACGGGAGGCCCGCATCCTCGCGACGATCCAGCACCCGTCGATCGTCACGTGTCACCTCGCGGGTCGCACGCAGTGCGGCAAGCCGTTCATGGCGATGGAGTTCATCGACGGCCCCGACCTGCGCCAGCACATCGAGAAGACCGGTCCGCTGCCGGTGCTGGAGGGCGTCCGGGTCGCGCGGGATCTCGCGGTCGCACTCCAGTACGCGCACGGCAAGAGCATCATCCATCGCGACGTCAAGCCGGACAACGTGCTGTTGCAGCCCGACGACAGCGCGCCGGACGACTCGCCGTTCCCGTTCGTCGCGAAGCTCGCCGACCTCGGCCTCGCGCGCCAGAACAGCGCCGCGAGCGACGGTCTCAGCATGCCCGGCATGATGATGGGCACGATGTCGACAATGGCGCCAGAGCAGTTCGACGATCCGGACAACGTCGACTTCCGGGCCGACATCTACGGCCTCGGCTGCGTGTTCTACGCGGCACTGACGGGACATCGCGCGTTCGTGCGAACCGAGCTCACCGCCGTCATCGACGAGAAGCGCGTGCCGCTCGGACCCGACGCGCGCCAGAAGAACGCGGACGTGCCGGCCGACGTGTCGAAGCTGATCCGCAAGATGCTCGCGGGCGACGCAAAGGACCGCCCGCAGAGCTACGGTGAACTCGTCGCGAGCCTCGAAGAGCTGCTGCGCAAGCTCGACCCCGACGCGCCGACCCCATCGCCTCAATCGAAGCGGACGTCGATCCTCATCGGTGCCGCGATCGCCACCTTGCTCGTCGTCGGCGCCGTAGCGGCCGGCGTCTTCGGCGAGGATCCTCCTCCGCCCAACCTGCCGCCGAAGATCACGGTGCGAGGCCCGACAAGCGTGCGCCCGCTCGCACGCACGACACTCACGGTGGAGCCCGACGATCCCGAGGGCGACGCGCTGACGATCCGCTGGCGTCAGGTCGGCGAATACCCGACCGTCCAACTGGACAACGCGGAACTCGCGACGGCGACGTTCAAGGTCACGAGCTTCGTCGACGAACCGACTCCCTGTCGCTTCGAGGTCCAGGTCGACGACGGGATCAACGCCTACGTCGCGGACACGGTCGACGTCGTGGTCGAAGCCGTGCCCGAGAAGTCACTGTTCGGCAACGCGGAGGACATGCTCGCCGGTTGGCAGATCCGATCCGGCAAGTGGAGCGAGTTCGAGGGCGGCGTGAACATGCACGACAACCCGCGCCGCAAGCTCGCCTACGCGACGCGCGAACTCCCCGCGCCACCGTGGCGGCTGCGCGGTTCGTTCCAGGTGCGGAATCGGGGTAATCGGTACCCGCAGGTCGGGGCCAGCCTCAACGTGGAGCCGCTCGGCGAGATCGCGCTACTCATGCGCGGCGACGCGGAACGCGCGTGGCTCGAAGTCATGCAGATCGTGGACGGCGAACCCAAGCCGTTCGAGCCGCCGAAGCGGCACGAGTGGAAGCTGCTCGACGACCGCGAGGTCGCCTTCCAAGCGATCCACTCGGACGGCAAGCTCGAAGTGTCGTGCCACGTCGCCGGTGAGGACGAGCCCCTGCGCTGGGAACCGCTCGACGTCACACCGAACGCGACGGCATCGATGTCGCTGGTCGTGGTCGGAGCGGGCTCGGGCGTGTTCCGCGGCCTCCAGATCCACTGACCGGCGACTCTCGAGAACTCAGAACGTCCAGCCGATCCACAGCTCGGCCCACAGGTTCCGGTCGTCGATGTTGATCGTGTCGAACCACTGCTGCAGCGTCTGGTCGAGGATCAACGAACCGGCGCCGACTGCGCGGATGTAGGTGTTGCCCGACGGCGTCAGCTTGTAGGTCGCGCCGACGCGCAGCAGCAGGTCGGAGAACACCTCCTCGTTCGCGAGCCCGTAATTCCAGAAGGTCTGGCCGTCCGAGGACAGTCCGAGCTGGAGCGTCGAGTCGAGCGTGAGCTCCTCGTTGATCTCGAAGCCCTCACGCACGCCCGCCACGACGTAGTAGTCGCGCACTTCTTCGATGTCGTAGTGCACGCGCACGAACGCCGACGCCTCGAGCACCTCGACCGACGTGTCGAGATAGAGTTCGCTCGTCGCGCCGCGCACGCCGTTCGGGAAGATCTCGCCGTTCGGGAGGTTGTAGTTCACGACGCCGCCCCGGAACGACACGGGCCCGACCGTGCGGGAGTAGCTGGCGTCGAAGTCGATCTGCTGGAACTTGCCGGCGTGACCGTCAGGCAACCACGCGTTGCCGGTGCTGTCCCTGAGGTCCATGTAGCCGCGGTTCTCGAAGTTCACCGCACCGCCGTCGACCGTCTGTGCGGTGATGCCGAAGCGGGTCTCGAACACACCGCGTTCGTTCTGCGGCATCCCACGGTGGTTGCTCTGGCTCGCGACCCCGAGCTCGCCGAAGACGATCGGCGCTTGTACGCCGGCTTCGAGTTCGGACGGGAAGATGCACGACGGGACCAGCAGAAGCGGGCCGAGGGCAGCGAGCAGGCGCACGTAGCGTGGAGCGGGCATGGTTCGAATCCGGTGAGCGTGTGGCGTCCTTCGTCGTGCAGAGTAGCGCGCACGCAACTCGTCGGGAACCGAGGACCAGGACAATCGCCCAGGGCGCCAAGAGTCCTCGCCGACGATTCGCTCCCAAACACGATTGCGGAGTTCGGTATCCTCAGCCTAAGGGGTCTCACCCCTGCACCGACCGACCTGACGGATGAAGCACCCATCCCCTCTCGCCGTACTGTTCGTCGCCGCCACCACCGCCGCCCCGGCGACATCCCAATTCGTCAACCGCGCCACGTGGCTCGGAGTCGAAGAGGAGAGCATCCGCACCGACTTCAAGCGCGGCGCCGAGTACTTCTTGGACCGGCAAGGCTACGTCGTGCTGCCGCCGTGGTGGAATCGCGGGCTGGCTTGGTTCGACAACAAGATCCAGTACACCGGCGGTTCGACGAGCACCTCCGAGCTCTCCCTCGAGGGCTCGGTCGACTACCGGCACGCGCTCGGCTCCGGGTTCACGTTCGGCTACCACATGCTGCAGAGCGAGAACCGTGACACGCGCTTCCTCCGCACCGCGATCGAGATGGAGTACGAGCTCGACGACGAGAGCGCGGCGTTCGTGCAGGCCGAGCTCTTTGCGGAGAAGAGCGTCGTCGATCTGTCGGTCGGCGCGTGGCTGTTCCGTCGTGAGGCGCAGGCACTGCGCATCATGCTGACGAGCGTCGATGCGCCGAGCCGGAAGGGCGAGCGCATCGAATACACTCGCGACCCGTACGCGCTCCAGCTCGCGGGAGCATTCGGCAAGCCCGACGGCCACCGCGTCGCGTTCGACATCGGCGGGCAGCTACCGCTCGAGTTCCGCGACGACGTCGACGAGGACGACGTCGTGGATCGGGAGTTCGAGATTCACCGATGGATCGTGCGCGCGCAGACGCACCTACGCCTCAACGAGCGCGACTGGATCGTCGGCGCGGCAGACATCGAGTGGACCGAGAAGGAGCAGCGCGGCTTCGGCGGCGGCTTCCAGAACGAGGACTTCCGTCGCGACTTCCGCGACCTCCGCATCGAGTGGTGGCGCGACGGCGACGTGCCGTGGTCGGTCGGGGTTTCCCATATCCATCTCGTCGAAGACGGCATCGCCCCGGGTCCCCTGATCAACAGCCTGCGTGGACGACGCAGCGAGTGGATGGCGATCGGCCGCGTCCAGGTGCCGCTGTCCGAGCAGTTCTCGTTCGAACCCACGGTGCTGGCGGGCACGGTGCGCCGCACGGTGCAGGACTCGAACGAGGACTTCCACGTCGACGACTTCGAAGGCAAGATCGCGATGAACGGGCGCTACGACTTCTCGCCGAGCGCGAGCATCGTGTTCCAGATCGGGGTGCAGCTGGACGAGCCGGGATTCGGCGGCGGCGGGATTCAGTTCGTGTCGCGGTTCTAGACTACCGACCGTCCGGCGTACAGCATGCCATCGAAAAGCCGGACCTTCTGTCGCAAGAAGTCGCCCGCTACGAGACAGAGACGCACGATGAGACACTCCACCCTGCCGGTTTCCGTTCTCGCGTTCCTCGCCGGCTGCGCGCTGCCGCCCCCCGAGGAAGACGTCGCGCTCGGCGTCGAGGTCGCGGCCTCGATCGAAGCCGACGTCGGTCGCTACCAGGATCGAGAACTCGCAGCCTACGTCGAGTCGGTAGCGCGACGCGTCCAGTCGGCCGTCGAGGATAGCCCGTTCGAATACGAGTTCGGCATCCTCGACCAGCCGGAACCCAACGCCTTCGCCGCGCCGGGCGGCTTCGTCTACATCTCGCGCGGCCTGCTCGCACTCGCCCAGTCCGAGGACGAACTCGCCGGCGTACTCGGCCACGAGATGTCCCACGTCGAGTTGCGGCACACGGCGCAGCAGATGCGACGCCGCATCATCCCCGGCTTACTGACGCTCCCCGGACGCGTCGTCGGTGCCATCGCACCCAACGTCGGCGGCCTCGTCAACGCACCTCTCGACGGCATCACGGCTCTGACACAGGCGCGATACAGCCGCGGCCACGAGAGCGAAGCCGATCGCAGCGGACAGGACCTGGCCGCCGCAGCAGGCTACGAACCGGCTGCGCTCGGTGACATTCTCGCGCGCATGGAACGCGTCGTGGCCTTGATCGTCGGCCACGAGCTGCGCCCGACGTTCTTCGACTCGCATCCGCCGACCCCGACGCGCGTTCAAGAGACGCAGGACTACGCGGCACAGATCGAACGCGCGCCGCGCTCGTCGGAGTCGCGATCCAAGGACGACTTCGTGCGCGTGCTCGACGGCCTCGTCTGGGGCGAGAACCCGGCCCACGGCGAGTTCCGGGACAGCACGTTCCTCCACGCCGATCTCGACCTCGCGATCGCCTTCCCGGAGTCGTGGCGCCCGTTCAACACGGCGAGCGCCGCCGGCGCGACCTCGAGCGACGAGTCCGCAATCGCGATCTTTCGCCTCGAGCCGATGCAGGACCTCGACGCTCTCGTGGAAACCTCGAGTCGCGAACTGCGCGCCGAGGGCTTCACTTCGGCCGGAGACAGCACGGTGCGGAACGGCGGAATCGAGATTCGCATCCTGGAGTCCGTGAATCCGGGCCAGTCGCTGCGGCTCGTGCAGGGCTGGATACGCCTCGGTCCGGTCCTCGGCTCGATCGTCGCGATCGGCCCCTCGGAAGCCGGGGACGCGCTGCGCGCAACAGTGAAGAGCCTTCGCGCGCTCACGAGCGACGAGCGCGAATCAATCATGGTCACGCGGGTGCGCGTGGTCGCGGCACGCGCAGGCGAGCGGCTGCCAGAGCTTCGTGCGCGCACGTCGGCGTCCGGCTCTCTCCCGCTGACCGCGGCCCTCAACGGGCTCGAGGAAGGTGCCGTCCTCGAGGACGGCCAGCTCGTCAAGGTGCTGCGGTCCGAGGCGTACGCGGCCACTCGCTGAGGCCACGCCCGCGTTTGCCGTTCGGCGTCGGAGATCCCGCAGCAGGGAGGGATTTCGCCCTCCTCGATTGGTAACGTCCGCCGCCCTATGGGACTCGCCTGTGGCATGGTCGGCCTGCCGAACGTCGGCAAGAGCACGATTTACAACGCGATCACGCTCTCCGAGAGCGGCGATCGGTCGAACTACATGTTCTCGACGACCGAGCCGGTCCGCGGCACGGTCGACGTTCCGGACGACCGGCTGGCGAAGATCGCCGAGTTCATTCCGACCGAGAAGATCATCCCGGCGCAGATGACCGTCGTCGACATTCCCGGTCTCGTGTCCGGCGCGAGTCAGGGTGAAGGCATGGGCATCGGCTTCCTCGGTGCGATCAAGGAGAGCGACTGCCTGCTCCACGTCGTGCGCTGCTTCGAGTCGGCGGACGTGCAGCACGTCAGCGGCTCGATCGATCCGGCGGCGGACGCGGAGATCGTCGAGCTCGAACTCGCGCAGGCCGACCTGCAGACCCTCGAACGAAACATCGAGCGCGTCACCAAGAAGGCGCGCGTCGGCGACAAGGAGTCGGTCGCGCAGAAGGAAGTGTTCGAGCGCGCGAAGGCACACCTCGAAACCGACCAGCCGCTGCGCATGCTCGAGTTCTCGCCGCAGGAGATGGAGCTGCTCTACCCGCTCTTCCTGATGACGAACAAGCCGGTGCTCTTCGTCGCGAACGTCGGCGACGACGACGTCGACGGCACCTCCGACAGAGTCGCCGAGCTGCGCGCGTACGCCGAGCGCACCAAGGCCAGCTGCATGCATCTGTGCGGCGACCTCGAGGCCGAGTTCATCCGCATGGAGGACGACGAGCGCGCGACCTTCATGGAAGACTTCGGCCTGACCGACTCCGGCCTCGTCCGCCTGATCCACGCGGGCTTCGACCTGCTCGGTCTGCAGACGTTCTTCACGGCCGGCGAGAAGGAAGTCCGCGCGTGGGTCATCCAGCAGGGCGACTCCGCACCGGTCGGCGCCGGCGCGATCCACACGGACTTCACGAAGAAGTTCATCCGCGCGCAGGTCTACACGTTCGACGACCTCTGCGAGCTGCACGACGAGAACGCGATCAAGGCCGCCGGCAAGCTGCGCGCCGAGGGCAAGGACTACATCCTGCAAGACGGCGACATCTGCCACTTCCTGATTGGAAACTGAGCAGCGCGAAGCGATGCGAAGTCGCCGAAGCATGGCTGCGAAGCAGCCAATGCTCTGGCAACTGAGCGACGCGCAGTCGGCGAGGCATGGCTGCAAAGCAGCCAATGCCTAGGCAACTGAGCGGCGCGAAGTCGCTGAAGCATGGCTGCGCAGCAGCCAATGCTGCAGCAACTGAGCGACCCGAACCACTGCAAACCCGCCGCCCCACCTCGTCGACACACACGGGCACGGCGGGCACGGGTGTCACGGGTCACCACCGCGCAGGCGCAGGCGCAAGCGCAAGCGCAGCACGGGTCCGACCCGGGCCCCCTCGATCAGCCGCGCGCGCTACCAGGAGCGACCCTAATCGAGGAGAGAAGCCAACCATGCTCCGCCCCTCCCGTGCTGCGCGTGCGCCTGCGCGATGGTGACCCCTGCCCCGTCCACGACACGTTCCCGCGCGACCCGTTCCCGCGTAACCGACGACTCCCGACGACTCCCGACGACTCGTCGGGATTCCGACGAGTACACCGATAGACACCACCCCCACGCAATCTGCGCAAGCGCCTACCTCCCCACCCCTTAGCCGGGAGCCGCTATCCTCAGGCGCCACAGCGGCATGCCATTTGCTGCCGTCCCTTCGCTTCGGACCTGACGTCCGGGTCCGATCCGCTCGCGTTTCACGCCTCAGAACACCATGAGTGACCAGCTGATCCGATCGACCCTACTCGCCATCAGCCTGCTCGCCGGCGCCACACACGCCCAGGGCACAGGCTTTCGATTCGACGGCGACTCGAACAGCGACTTTCTCGGCTACTGCGTAGACGGGGCCGGTGATGTCAACGGCGACGGCTACGACGACCTGATCGTCGGCGCGTACGGCGAAGACCGCACCGGAACCAACACCGGTACCGCGTGGGTCTTCTCCGGACGGGACGGCGTCCAACTCCGCGTGCTCGACGGCACGAACGCCGGCGACAACTTCGGCTACTCGGTCGCGGGTGCCGGTGACGTAGACGACGATGGCTACGCGGACGTGATCGTCGGCGCGCCGCAGCAGCCGTTGATCCCGGGGAGCGGCAACGGCGAAGCCCGCGTCGTTTCGGGCTTCGATGGAGCCACGCTCTACACGCTGAACGGCGACGGCCCGAACGACAGCTTCGGCTTCTGCGTCGACGGCGCCGGCGACGTCAACGGCGATGGGCACGAAGACGTAATCATCGGCGCGATCGAAGACGACGACCAGGGTCTATCCTGTGGATCGGCGCGCGTCGTGTCGGGCGCGGACGGTTCCGTGCTCTACACCTTCTACGGAGACTCGGCCGGTGATCTGCTCGGCTGGTCCGTGAGCAAGGCCGGCGACGTGAACGGCGACGGCTTCGACGACGTGATCGCCGGCATGCCGGGTCATGGCGACTCGGTCGGCATGGCGCGCGTCTACTCGGGAGTCGACGGCACCGTGCTGCACACCTTCACCGGCGGCGGCGCAGGCGACCAGTTCGGGATCTCGGTCAGCGGTGCGGGCGACACCAACCTCGACGGCTTCGACGATCTGATCGTCGGCGCGGTCGGCGACGACGGCAACGGCGCCAACGCGGGCTCGGCCAAGGTCTTCTCGGGACTGGACGGCGCCCCGCTCTTCACGGTCTACGGCGACTCCCCCGAGGACGGAGCCGGCCTGTCCGTGAGCAGCGCCGGGGACGTCAATGGCGACTGGTTCGCCGACGTCATCGTCGGCACTCCGGGCGCCACCCACAACGGTCCCGGCTCCGGCGCCGCGCGCATCCACTCCGGACTCGACGGATCCCTGTTGCGCGTGCTGCACGGCGATGCCGTCGGAGACACGTTCGGCGCGTGCGTCAGCAATGCCGGTGACATCGACGCCGACGGCGTTTACGACGTGATCGTCGGCGCGCCGGGCGTGGACCGCGCGGACATCGACTCCGGAAGCGCCTATGTGTTCGACCGACTGCCACACGTGCCCGCGGTCGAGAACATCCACGGAACAGCCTGCGTCGGCGCGGATGGGCGACTTCCACGCATCGGCTACATCGGTCACGCGCAAATTGGCACCGTGATCCAGATCACGTTGCGCGGCGCTGCGATCAGCACTCCGGTCGCCGGTCTCGCGGTCGGACACGCCACCGAGCTACCGCTCGATTTCCTCGGTCTCACCGGCTGCACCGTCTACACCGAACCGTTCACGACCGTGATCGTGCCGACCGACTCTTTCGGAATGGCGAGTATCAGTGTCTTGATCGCGAACGACCCCGGCCTATTCGGGGTGGCTGTCGAGTTCCAATGGATGATCGTGGATCACGGAGCGCCGTATTCGCTGCCACTGTCTTTCAGTGACGCGATGACGCTAATCTATGGAAATTGAGAGCAGGTGATGCCGAGACGGGTGTGTAGGGTGCCCGGCCCGGCACTACCGATTCTGTCGTCCGAGGACGCGAATGCCCCGTGCATTCGCGTCCCGGCGATTTTCCGCGGGTAGGCGATAGTCCTCGAAACCGAGCTTCTCGAGGCGTTCCACGACCGCCCCGGTCGTCTTACGGAACGAGCCCAAGACGACGAATCGCACGCGTCGCCCGCGCGCGCGATCGACCAACTCGTCGATCGTGAAGTGTTTCGGCGGCAGAGGCCTCCGACCCGCGAAGTAGATTACGCGCGTCATGTCGCCGCTGACCAAATCGTCCGGTCCGAGCTTCTCGGCGAGATATTCGCCGACCTCACGCTCGGTGATGCGGTTCGCGTCCTGCACGCGGAGACTCAGCAGAATGTTGAGGATCAACGTCGCGATGAACGCAGCGTCGCGCGCACGCGCCGGCAGCCAGCGCAGCCCGATCACCGCGAGCGGGATCACGGCGACGAACCAAGTCACGAGAAATCGCCGTCGCGCGAGGAACGCGCAGATCACGACGATACCGAACACCAGCATCCAGCGCAGAGGCCAGAGCTCGCGACGGCGCGTGAACAATCCGATCGCGGCGAGCACGGCCAAGATCGCGAACGCCTCGCACCAGAGCCACGGGATCGCGATCAGGTTGCCCGCGAAATGCCCCAGGAACTCGAACACACCTGGAGCCTCCTCCCATAACCGGTCCGCGTTGAACCCGGCCTTCGGGAACAGCGCGAACGGTTCGCCCGTCGCGCTCGACCGCCAGCCGGCGAGCAACAGGATCGGTAGCGCGGCTCCGAGCAGAATCGCCGGCGCCTGCCGCGGCCGCGTGACCGCGAACGCCAGCCCGACGAGCAGCCCTTCGGGACGCGCCCAGCAGGCCATGCCACTCCAGAGACCCGACTCGAACGAACGCTTCCGCAACGCGCTGAGGATCGCAGCGGCGGCCATGAGGTGGAACGCCGGCTCGCTGTAGACCTCGGCCGCGAGCCGCGTCGGCATCGGGGCGAACGCGACGAACCACGCCGCGATCTTGCCCGCGTCGGGCTCGAAGTGCTCGACGATCCGCACGATCGGGAACACCGCGAGCGCACCGACGAGCCCCGCGGCCAGCTGCCCGGCGCGAAACGGATCCAACCCGAGCCAGACGAACGGAGAGATCGCCAGCGAGAACAGCGGCGGAAAGACCTCGGTGAGGGCGAGGTCCGGACGCGCGTCCGCAAACCGCTCGGCCATCCACAGGTAGTTCACGCCATCCTCGGACGGGATCGGCGTGAGCACGCCGATCGCTGCACGCCAGGCGAGAGCCATCAGCGCGAACCAAGCGAGCTTCGAGTTCGGCACCACGAACTCACGATAGGATCCGCGACGCGACCACAGCAACGCTCGGCGCCGCGATTCTTCTCCGATCAGGGCAGCGCTTCGGCCAATCTGTTCGACTCTCCGTCCTCGGCGTATCCGCCGAGCTCGTAGACGAGTCTCCGGTAGTTGCGCACGTCGAGAACCGAGAGCGACTGCACGGCGCGAAGCGCGGCGATCTCACGGCTGACCTCGTCACGAGCGCGATAGATCCGCTGCGCCTGCTCGAGCGCGAACGCGTGTGGCGCACGGTCGAGCGGCAGCGTCATCCACGCCTTCACCGTGCGACGGACCGTCTCGTCCCCGTCGTGCCAGGCTCGCTTGAAGTTGCGGCGGCCGCGTCGACTCACGCGGCGCCCCGGCAACCAGCGGCTCAGCCACTTGTCGATCGGATGCTTGGCCCCGAAGCGGAACAGGAAGGCGAACAGTCGACGGAACGTGCGCGCCGGCAGCCGCGTCTCCCGCGCCTCCATCTCGAGGAGCGTCTCCTCGAACCACTGCTCGGCGCGCATCAGCGTGCGCAGGTGAGCTCGATCCGTCACGTAGGCGATCGTCACCGCACGCTCGCCGCGACGCGCCAGGTCAGCGTCTTCCTCGAGGAACAGATCGAGGTGGTTGCGCACGAGCGCGTGCAGCTCTTCGACACGGCGTCGACTCCGCTCGGACTTTTCGCGCATCTCGTCGCGATCGCGCTCGTGCATGTCGAGGAAACCCATGTCGCGCTCGAGCTCCGACTGCTCCTCGAAGCCGAGTCGACTCGTCCAGCCGGGAGGCGCGCCACAGTACGCGGGATCGAACTCCACGCGAAGTCGCATGGCCTCGAGCAGGTTGGGCGCCTTCATCCGGTGGATCTTGCGCAGCGCCACGGCGAACGGAGCTCGCGCGCTGCGGCGCCGCGCGAGCGCGGCCTGCGGCGACAGAATCTCGTTGACGATTTCGTGCGTCTTGCGGACGACCATCCACACGCTCCGCCCGAACAGGCGCAGCACGAACAGCGGCGCGAGGAACACGCGCCCGTTCGACAGGTTGTGCTGGTAGAACGAATAGAAGTTGAGCGACCGCTCGGCGCGTGGCAGCTCGTGCAGCGGACGCGTGCCGAAGATCTCGCGGATCATCGCCTTGCGATCCTGCCGCATGATCTGCAGCACGTGCCGACCGAACACACGCTCGATGTGCTCCTCCCGCAGCGGATCGACGGACAGGAAGTCGAGCGCGTTGAACTCCGTCGTCACGAACCGGCTGCGGCCGAGCGGAGTGCCGACGCGCTCGAGCCTCCCGGCCTCGCGGCGGCGGCGCTTGCGCAGCCACTGGGCGTACGCCTTCCGCGTCTCCGGGAGCGCGATCTCGCGCTGCCGGATCGACAAGCAGTGGCGGTTGTAGTCGGTCACGCGCTTGGCAGCTTCGACGGCGACGCTCTCCGTGATGCAGCGGAACCACACATAGGGCCCACCGAAGAGCGGTCCGCCCTGCAGCGACAGCTTGCGAAGGCGCTTGCGCTCGCGCCGCCCGTAGCCGAGGTAGTCGCCGCGGATGTTCTTGAGCGAGAGGTTCGCGAGCAGCTGCTGGTTGGTCTTGACGTCGTTGCCGTGCAGGACGGCGCCGTCGAGGAAGTGCAGATAGAGCAGCGATACGCGGTAGAGCTCGTCCTGCAGCTGCGGCGGCGCGCCGAACGGCTCCTGCACGATGCCCGTGCGGGCCGCGCGCAGGTACTTCGCCATGAACGCCGCGGCGCCCCAGGATTCGATGTCCCAGCGGAACACGCGCTTGCCGAGAAACTCGAGGTCGTCGTCCTGCGACCGCCGCTTCACGAGCTCCAGTAGGCCGATGAAGCTCGCTTCACTCGTGAGCTTGAACTGGTCGGCGGCTTCGCCCGCGAGCTTCTTGAACCAGAACCCGAGCGCGAGCACGACGGCACAAACCGCACCGAGGATCAGCACCGGCGTGGCCACGAACTTCGCGAGGAAGGCCTGCAGCGCGCCCTTGCCGATCAACAGCTGCACGATCACGAAGAACAGACCGAACAGCAGCAGGTTGCGCGCCGGGCGGAACGACACCTTGACCATCGCGGTCGCGAGGCGGTCGAGAATCTGCGGCCCGGTGATGATGCCCTGCAGGTCGGCGACGTAGAGCGCGCGCTCACGCCACTTCTCGAACACCGCCGCGATGCGCTTACCGAACTCGACGACGCGCGCTTCGGGCTGGTCGAGCTTCTTCGAGCTGCGGAACCAACGAATGATCGGCAGGGCACGCACGAGCGGCGCGTTGAGGATGCGGACCACTCGATCGATCGCGAGCACGTCGTTGCGCGGCAGCCACGTGACGACCTGTTCGGGGCGCAGCGCGTAGAGCTCCTCGATCGCGTGCTCGACCGGCACGTCGCGCTCGTTCGCGCTGCGTCGAATTGTCCCGGTGCCACGCGCCCGCGGCGGCAGGTCGTCGAACTTCTGCGCGACAGCCTCGGCGCGCGCGTGCAGGATCGGCGACGCGACGTCGGGTGGCAAATCCCGGATCAGGATGTGCTCCCGACGAAGCGCACGGAACGACAGCGCGCGAGCATCGCGCACGACCTCGCGCGGCCCCCGGGGCAGAACCGCCTCTTCGAAGAAGACGAAGTTGCGATTCAACAGCGACCGGAATCGATAGACGAGCGCGTCCATGCCCTTGGCCATGAACAGCAGCAGCCGGAACAGTCGCAGCAGCGGCCGCAGCGCCTGCACGTAGCGCGCGAACCAGGCGAAGCGCAGGAAGCGCGCCATGCGCACGAAGACGGTCTCGGCCGTGCCCGGCTCGGGGATCGCGAAGTAGAGCGCGGCGGGAATCGCGGGGAGCAAGTCCGTGATCGCGTTCCGCAAGAACCACGACATGCGCGCGGGTGCCAGCGCGAGCTTGAACAGGAACTCCGCGATGAAGAACGCGCAGATCGTCGCGTCCACGAGGAGCAGCGAGTTCAGCGTGCGGGGCTCGAGATCGACCATCGTCTCGACCGTGAGCAACACGACCACGACGAGCAGCATCCCGAGACTCGTGTTCTCGAGGATCGTGGCGCCTCTCGGCGTCAGGGCGCGCTCGAGCCGCTGCGCGAGCACGCGGTCACACGCGACGTTGCCGAGGCGCCGAGCGAGCGACTTCATCTTGCGGTCGCCGAGCCGCTGGGCGAGCTCGACGAAGACCCGCCGGGATTCTCGGAGCAGCGCGATCTTCTCGTCGAGGTCGAGGTCTTCTTGCTCGGTCGAGAGCGAAACGAATCGCTCACGCGCCTCTTCGCGGAGTTCGTCGTCGACCTCGTCGAACCCGTCGAGGCGGCGGTCGATCTCCCGCTTCAGGAGCTCCGCCTGCGCGTCATCCCCTTCCAGGAGCACGCTCGCGCGCAGCTCGGCGAGGTCGAAGAGAGCCGCGGCCGAGTCGAGCGGCGATTCGCGCAAGCACTCGAACTCCGAGATCAGCGCCGAACGACGCGCGTCCTGCACCTGGCTCCGGAAGCCGTCTCCGTACACTCGGCTCTGCACGCAGGTGTTGAGGAACCCGAGCTCCGCCCGCATCAGGTCCCGCTCGAGCGACTCGTCGTCGACGACCTTCTGGCGCTCTTCACGCAGCGCGGAGATCAGCTCGATCGGCTCACGCTCGAGGTCGGTGAGCAGCGCGACGAGACGGGGCTCGTCGCTCTCGGTCTCGGCTGCGCGTGTCTCGGTCACCGGTCGGCGAGCAGCTCCCGGCAGCGCGCGATCGCGTCATCGATCGACAGGTCGACCTTCTCACGATTGCGGCGTTCGCTGAACTCGACGATGCCCTCGCCGGCCTTCCGACCGACCGTGATCTGCAGCGGGAAACCGAGCAACTCGAGGTCCTTGAACTTCGGTCCCGGTCGCACGGGTCGATCGTCGAGGCATGCGTCGACACCCGCCGCGCGCAGGTCTTCGTAGATCTTCGTGCCGATGGCCATCACGTCGTCTTTTTTGTAGTCGAGCACCGCGACCACGACCTCGAACGGCGCGATCGGCGCGGGCCAGATGATGCCCGCGTCGTCGTGGTTCTGCTCGACCGCGGACTGCGCGGTACGGCTGACGCCGATCCCGTAGCAGCCCATGACGAACGGGGCAGGCTTGCCTTCTTGCGAACTGAACGTCGCATTCATCGCGGACGAATACTTCGTGCCGAGCTTGAAGATGTGGCCGACCTCGATGCCGCGCACCTCTTCGAGGACACCGCCGCCGCCCGGCTCCGTCTCACCGGCCCGGGCCTTGCGCAGATCGGCGAACTCCGGCTCGCGGCAGTCCCGCCCGAGGTTGACGTTGAGGCAGTGGTAGCCGGTCTCGTTGCAGCCCGTGAGCAGGTTCGTGCGACCGCGCAGCGTCTCGTCCGCGAACAGGCGAACGTCCTCGGACAAGCCGACCGGGCCGGCAAAACCGACCTCGGCACCCGTCGTCGCCTTGATCTTCTCGTCGTCCGCGAGCTTGAGGGCGAGGCAGTCGAGTGCGTTCACGAGCTTGACCTCGTTGATCTCGAGATCGCCGCGCATCATGACCGCGACGACCTCGTCGCGGTCGGACCACGTCGCCTCGTACAGCACGGTCTTTGCCATCGCAGCCGCGGGCATCGAGAAGAACCCCTCGAGCTGCTCGACGGTGCGGATGTCCGGCGTCTCGTGCTTCTCCAGCGCGGCGGGGTCGGTCGCGGCCGGCGCCTCCGGCGGGATCGACCCCGCGCGTTCGACGTTGGCCGCGTAGCCGGTCGCAGGACACCGAAGGATCGCGTCCTCGCCAGCGTCCGCGAAGACCATGAACTCCTCGCTGCCGCTGCCACCGATGGCGCCGGCGTCCGCTTGCACCGCCCCGAACTCGAGACCACAGCGCTCGAAGATCCGGTGGTAAGCGCGCGACATCTTCGCGTAGGCCTCGTCGAGCGCCTCTTGATCCGCGTCGAACGAATACGCGTCCATCATGATGAACTCGCGTCCACGCATCAGCCCGAACCGCGGACGGATCTCGTCGCGGAACTTGTCCTGAATCTGATAGAGATTGATCGGCAGCTGCTTGTAGCTGTTGACCGCGGCATTGGCGAACGCGGTGATCACCTCCTCGTGCGTCGGCCCGAGGCACATGTCCGCACCCTTGCGATCCTGCAGGGTGTACATGATCCCGTCAGCGACATAGCGCTCCCACCGACCCGACGACTCCCACAGCTCGCGCGGTTGAAGGATCGGCATCATGAGTTCTTGGGCACCCTCCCGGTCCAGCTCGTCGCGCACGATCTGCATGATCTTCTTGAGCGTGCGCCACATCAGCGGCGAGTAGGTGTAGATCCCCGCGGCGGTCTTGACGATGTAGCCCGCGCGCGCGAGCAGCCGGTGGCTAGGGATCTCCGCGTCCGCGGGATCCTCTCGGAGAGTGCTGATCAGTACTTGGCTGAGGTGCATTTGCGAATCGGTCGCTGGGGCCGAGGAAACTGCCGCTGATTATTGCGCGACACCAACGCGGATTCGGCAGGAACCGCCAAATCGGAGTCAGGGTGCGAGCCAGACGGCGCCGAAGAACCATACACGGAGAATTCGGGCCGAACACACCTCAACCGAATCGCTAGCGACACCCATGAATCACACGACGATCGACAACATTGCGCGGCAAGAGAGGACCCGCCGCGAGATCCTGAACAAGAGCGATCTAATTCCGACGCTTCCGGATCTCGTGTTGCGCGTGATCGACCTCCTGAACCGCGGGGACACCGAGCCGCAGGAACTCGAACGACACATTCAGTACGACCAGGTGCTCGTCGCCAAGCTGCTCGGGCTGGTCAACTCCCCCTTCTACGCCGTCAACCGCAAGATCACGACCGTGTCCGGCGCCATCATGGTGCTCGGCTTCCGCGGCCTGCGCAGCCTCGTCCTCGCCTCGAGCACCTCGCAGTTCATGGCGCGAGACTTCAGCACCTACGGGCACAACGATCGCGGCCTGTGGCTCCACGCCCTGACGACCGCGACCGCGGCTCGCACGCTCGCGAAGGAAGCGCAGCTCGGGTCCTCCGTCGCCGAGGAGCTCTTCGTCGCCGGCCTGCTGCACGACGTCGGCAAGATGCTCGTGCTCCCCTACCTCTTGGAGGCCAACGTCCCGCCCTGCCAGCCGGACCAGGACTTCCCGGAGATCGAACGGAACACCGTCGGGGTCGACCACACCGAAGCGGGCGCGCTCGTCTGCGCAAAGTGGAACCTGACTGACGACCTGCAGATCATCATCAAGAACAACCACTCCTCGGACCTGCCGGATGGGCTCGAACGCGAGACCGCAATCGTGCGCCTCGCAGACGCGTATGCCCACGAGGTCGGCCACGGCTACGATCCCGAGCGCACGCCTAAGGCAACCTATCAGCAGCAGGACTTCGAGGCGGTCGGCATCGACCCGGACACGTGGGACGAGATCAAGGAACGAATCGACGTGCACGTCGAGTCCGCCCTCGACAGTCTCAAGGACATCTGTTCATAGCGAGTGCCAGTCTTGTCTGCGGACACCAACACCCTGCCCACGGACGCGAAGCAGAGCACGCTCGACGTCGCGGGAGTCCACCTCCCGCGCGACGTCGACGGACTGCAGTCCGACGCATCGTGCCACTTCCTCCGGATTCTCGGAGACGCGAACGCCGCGGTCGTCACGCACACGGGCGACGGCTGCGAAGTCGAACTCACGATCGGCGACGGCTGCCCGCTGTCGCGCGGGACGACCATCGCGCGCGATGCATGGGCTGACGCCAAGTCGCTGCCGATGTACTACCGCGGGGCGCAGGTCGGCGAGCTGCTGCACGACGCGGATCTCGACGAGACCGCGACGAACCACCTGAGCGAGTTCCTCTCGCACTACACGATCGCGCTCGTCAACCTGAAGCTGAACTCCGAGGCCCTGAGCACGACCGAGCACTACTGCGCGAGTCTGCAGGCCTTCGAAGAAGGCGTCGTGCTGTTCCAGGAACGGGACCCGTTCGCGGTCGGTGCGCGCTTCCTCTCGCTGCTGAACTCGCTGCTGGGCACCCAGTTCGGGGCGCTCTACGTGCTTCAGAACATCGGCGACCCGAGTTCCGAGCTCCAGCTCCAGCAGCTGCAGGGCCTGCCGGAAGCGATGCTCGAGGAACTGCGCACCGCGGACGGCGACTGGTGGCCGCCTTCGATGGTCCAACACTCCGCGGGCATCCTGGCTCGCAACCCCGAGACCGGTGAGTTCGACGGGCTCTCCGCCGACGGCCTGCCGCCGGCGATGACCAACGTCGTCCATTGCGCCTTGCGCTATCACGGCGTGTGCGTCGGAGTCGCGCTGGCGTTCAACGTCGAGGCCACGGGCAAGTCGCTCGAGCTCAAGCTCGAACGGGCGCGCCGGCTCGGCGAACTCGGGGCGGCGCTGTTCCACCGGCTCAGCCTGGAGCACGACGCGCTGAAGACTCAGGAGATCTCGACGCAGCTGTCGATCGCCGCGACGATCCAGGGACGCCTCATCCCGGCTGCGGCTCCGGATTCCGACACGATGAAGTGCGCGTTCGAATCGGTGCCGGCGCAGTTCGTCGGAGGCGACTACATCGACCTCTTGCTCGACGAGGACAGCGGCTTCCACGCGATCGTCGCCGACGTCTCGGGGCACGGCATCAACTCGGCGCTGCTCATGGCGTCCTGCCGAGCCGCATATCGCGCCGAGTGCAAACGGGCCCGCCCGGACGAAGTGCTCGCGAAGCTGAACACGGAGATCAACCAGGAAGTCGGCGACACCGGGATGTTCATCACGGCGGCCGCGCTGCACTTCAGCAAGGATGGTCGCCAGTTGTGCTACGCGAGCGCCGGTCACAACCCGCTGCTCGTCTACCGGGCCGCGACCGAGACGATCGACGAACTCGACTCGACCGGCCCGTCGCTCGGGATGTTCCCCGGCATGGACTACGGCTGCGTCGACCTCACCCTCAACGCGGGTGACGTCGTGCTGCTCTACACCGACGGAATCGTCGAAGCGACCGACCCGAAGGACGAGATGTTCGATGACGAGCGCCTGCACGCCGCGCTGCGCGAGTCGGCGCAGGGCTCGCCGGACGAAATCCTCGAGTGCGTGCGCCAGCGCCTGTCCGAGTTCTTGGACGGCAACAAGTGCGACGACGACGTCTCGATCTCCGTGATCAAGATCACGTAGACCGCGTCCGTCCCTCAGGCCGAGCGGCGACGGAACGGCTTGAGCAGGTCGGTCGCGCGACCGAGCCCCCGCCCACTGCGGGAGCCGTGCCAGCAGAAGTTCTTGCCGTCGACGAGCAGCACCGGGACGCCGCGACCGAAGGCCTCGGTCTCGACCAGATTGCGCCTGTGTGAGCGCGTGAACGCGAACGGTTCGGACGGCAGCAGCACGAGGTCCGGCTCGAGAAGCGCGAAGTGCTCCTCGGTCACGACCGGATAGCGCGATTCGCGGTTGGCGCAGACGTTGACCGCGCCCGCGCGCTCGAGGATGTCGTGGATGTACGTGTCGCGGTTGACGCTGATCCAGGGCTGGCGCCAGATGGGATAGAAGACGCGCACCTTGTCGAAGCCGAGGGACTCGATCTCGGCGCGCACCATCTGGGCCTTGATCTCGAGCTGGATCGCCTCCCCCTCTTGCTCGAGTTCGAGAGCATCGGAGAGTTCGTCGAGAACACTGATGACGTCGTCGACCTTTCGCGGCGTGAACCGCTTGGTCGCGAAACGCGACTGCAACCAGTCGAAGTCCTCGTCTCGGTTCTCTTCGCCGTTCAACAGGACGAGATCGGGATCGAGGGACGCGATCTTCTCGAGATCGGGATTCTTGGTGCCGCCGACGCGGGGCACGAACAGGAGGGGTTCTTCGGGAAGCGAGCAGTATCGCGAGATCCCGACCAACCTACACCCAACGCCAAACTCGCAAACGGTCTCTGTGAGACTGGGGACGAGAGAGACGATGCGCTGGGGAGGGTTCGACATATGGAACTCCGGGGTGTCGAGCAAGCGGGGTTGGGGAGGGGAGACTTGCGACCGGTGAGGGGGTTCGCGCATGCGACGGCCGCAAATCAGAATACCCTCTGATCCGCGACTCGGTCCGGTGCGAGCGCCGTTGCGCCGATGGCATCGCCCGAACGTCATCGCTACAACGGAGCGATGCGTCACGTCGGCAATCGCGTAGCCCGCCCCGAAGGACCTGCGAAGGTCGAAGGGCGCGCGGTCTACGTCGATGACATTCCCCGCGCGAAAGACGAATGGGTCGGCGGAACACTCCGCTCACCCGTCGCGCACGGTAAACTTCGCTGCATCGAACGCGGCGACTTCGACTTCTCCCGCGTCGTCGTCGTCACGGCCGAGGACATTCCCGGCGACAACGTGCAGGCGCTGATCGTCGACGACCAGCCGATCCTGTGCGCGGACACGGTGCGCCACGTCGAGGAGCCGATCGCCCTGGTCGCGGCGCCGGACCAGGGGACGCTATGCGCCGCCCTCGACGCGCTCGAACCGCGGATCGACCCGCTCGAGCCGGTGTTCGACGCCGAACGATCGCAGGACGTGCAGTCCGAGATCTCGATCGACAAGGGTGACGTCGACGCAACTTTCGAAGGCGCAACACGCATCGTCGAGGGCGAGTACCACACCGACTCACAAGAACAGCTCTACATCGAGACGCAGGGCATGATCGCCGACCCACCGACCGCGGACGGCACGATCACGGTCCGTGGCTCGCTGCAGTGCCCGCACTACGTGCAGAAGGCCCTGCGCCGGGCGTTCGCCGTTCCGCCTGAGAAGGCGCGCGTCGTGCAGTGCGAGACAGGCGGCGGCTTCGGCGGCAAAGAGGACTACCCCTCGGTCGTCGCCTGCCACGCCGCGCTGCTCGCCCACGCGAGCGGACACCGGGTGCGGATGGTCTACGATCGCAACGAAGACCTGCTCGCGACTCCCAAGCGACACCCGTCTCGCGTTCGACACCGCACCGTGGTGGCCGACGACGGCACGCTGCTCGCGATGGACATCGACGTCCTGCTCGACGGCGGCGCCTACACGACGCTCTCGCCGGTCGTGCTGTCGCGTGGCGTCATCCACGCGGCGGGCGCGTATCGCTGCGACAACATCCGCATTCGCGGCCGTGTCGTGGGCACGAATCACGTGCCGTACGGCGCGTTTCGCGGCTTCGGTGCGCCGCAGGTCTGCTTCGCGATCGAGCGACAGATGGATCGCATCGCCGCGTCGCTGGGGATTCACCCCGTGGTGATTCGGCAGCGCAACATGCTTCGTCTCGGCGACCGCACCGCGACGAGCCAGCTCCTGAAAGAGAGCGTCGGTTCCGAAGAAGTGCTGCGCCGCATCCTCGCGCACACGGGGTTCGATCGACACGAGTGGCGCAAGGAGCGCAGCGGCAACAAGCGACGCGGCGTCGGCCTCTCGTTCTTCTACCACGGCGCCGGCTTCACCGGCTCGGGCGAAGAGATGCTCAAGGGCAAGGTCACGGTCGAACTCGACGACGACGGCTGCGCTCTCGTGCGCGCCGGATCGACGGAGATCGGGCAAGGCAAGAACGCGATGTTCACCGCGATCGCGGCGGACGCGCTCGGCGCCGAACCGGACGCGATCACGATCGTCGATCCGGACACGGCGGCCGTCCCCGATTCGGGTCCGACCGTCGCGTCGCGCACCTGCATGATCGTCGGCGGCTGTCTCGACAAGGCATGTCGGACGCTCGCGGACCGCGTCGGCGGCGACCCGAACACTCCGTTCCGCGAACGCGCGAGCGCGTTCGTCCGCGGTGGCGGCGACGCGGTCGCGACCGAGACCTACGGTTCGCCACCGGGACTGCAGTGGGATCAAAACGCCTACCGCGGCGACGCGTATCCCGTGTTCGGCTGGGCCGCGGACGTCGCCGAGGTCGAGGTCGACCTCACGACGTTCGACGTCGAGATCGTCCGCTTCGTGACATGCGTCGACGTCGGTCACGCGATCCAGCCACAGATCGTCGAAGGCCAGATCGAAGGCGGGACGCTGCAGTCGATCGGCTGGTCGCACATCGAGGTGATGACGGCCGAGAACGGGCGGTTCCGGCAGGACCGGCTCGCGACCTGCATCATCCCGACGTCGCTCGACACGCCACCGATCGACGTCCTGCTCGTCGAAGAGCCGTTCTCGAACGGGCCGTTCGGCGCGAAGGGCGTCGGCGAACTGCCAATGGACGGCGGCGCCCCCGCGATCGCTTCGGCGATCGAGGATGCGATCGGTGTGCACGTCACTCACGTCCCTGCAACCCCGGAGCGCCTGCTGGAAGCATGGCTGGAGGCTCATCCGGACGACGCCTTCTTCGAGGCGAAGCGATGATCCAGTTCCGACTCAACGGCGAAGCCGTGTCCGTGGACGCGCATCCGATGGCTCGCTTGCTAAGCGTCCTCCGTCGAGACCTCCGCCTGACTGGCACCAAGGAAGGCTGCGGCGAGGGAGAATGCGGAGCGTGCTCGGTCGTCGTCGATGGCAAGGTCGTGAACTCGTGCCTCATCCCCATGAGTCAGATCGACGGGACAGAAGTCCTCACCATCGAAGGCTCGGGGCACGCGAACATCCAAGATCACTTCCTCGCAGAGGGAGGCACGCAATGTGGCATCTGCACACCCGGCATGATCATGGCGACCAGAGCCTTTCTCGAGGACGCGGAGGCAACGGGCGCCGCCATCGACGAAGACAGCGTGCGCGCGGCACTCGCCGGCAACCTCTGCCGCTGCACCGGCTACGGCAAGATCGTCGCAGCCGTACTGGCCGCCGCACGGACGGAGGGCGACGCGTGAAATTCGACAAGCCCAGATCGCTGGGAGAAGCCCTGTCAATCCTCGCGGATGCCGAGCTCGAGCCGCACCTCTTGGCCGGAGGCACGGACCTCCTCGTCGAGATCGATACCGGCCGAACGGCGCCGCCACACGTCGTCGACATCTGGGGAATCCCGGAGTTGCACGGCATCCAACGCGAAGCCGAAGGCGTTCGTATCGGTTCGTTGACGACCTGCACGGAGCTCTATCGCGATGCGCGCACGCCGGACATCTTGCGGGACGCTGCGTGGGAGGTCGGCGCCGAGCAAATCCGCAACCGCGCGACGATCGGCGGCAACCTTGGCACGGCTTCACCTGCGGCTGACCTGACGCCGGTTCTCTTCGCGCTCGGCGCCACGGTCAGATTGTGCGCCAGGCGCGGCGACCGCGATCTCTCCGCAAGACAGTTCATCACCGGCTACCGGAGTAACGCACTCCGACCAAGCGAACTGATCCACTCGGTCTGGATTCCGGATCGACCGGACGACGAACGGCGTGCTTTTCGGAAGGTCGGCACGCGGCGCGCGCAATCCATCAGCAAGCTTGTCGTGGCCGTAGCCTTCCGGATCGAGGGCGAAGTCGTTATCGCGTGCCGTGGAGGCGCCGGATCGGTCGCCCCACGCACGATCGACCTCCCGGTGCTGACACGAGAGATCCTCGGCCGACGGTGCACGCCCGAGAGAATTGCCCATGCGGCGCGCATGTCGGCCGCACTCGACTGCGCACCGGTCGACGATGTGCGTTCTACCGCCCTCTATCGCAGGGAAGTGTTCGCGCGCGTGCTCGTCGACCTGCTCAGCCGCTGAAGCCGCTCGCCTGGTCGCGACCCGGCTCCGCCCGCGACGCCATGTCCTTCCACCGCGGCGCGAACTTCTCGCGGACATCGCCGTTGCGATCGACCCAGATCTCTTCGATCGAATCGAGCTGACCGGTCGACCACACCATGCGGAGGTAGTGCCGCAGCTCCTCGTCACTGCGCGTGCGCCGGATCCGCGGGACGATCGCCGGATTGATGAACGCCGTGCCTTCCCGCCGCACGAATCTCGTACGGAAGCCACCGATCTGCGGGTGCAGCTTGTGGTGCATGTGACCGGCGACGACAGCACGCACGCGTCGACCGCTCGCGGAGATGCGATCGAGCGCCCACTTGAGGTCACGATCGCCCCAGTCGCCGCCGGGTCGCTTGCCAAAGTCCTTGCCGTAGATGCTCTTCGGCTGGCTCGAAATGCCGTGCGGGCCGTTGTGCGCGAGGATGATCAGATCGTCGAACTGCGCGCGCAGCGCGGTCTCGACGATCAGGTCCGCCGACTCCTCCATCGACTCGACGTCGTAGAAGTGCCCGTAGACTTCGGGACTGCGGATGTCCTGGCCGCCCCAGGAGAATGGGCGTGCGCCGACAATCGAGATGCCGGCCGCGGGGATGTCACGCGTCGCATACGCGAGATGATCGTTACCGAGTGCCTCGACGCTCTGCTCGAGCTTCTGCGTCGGGAACTTCAGGGAGAAGCTCTGCCACGCGTCGTGGTTGCCGAGGATGACGACCTTGTCGGCGTCGAGGTTCGCGACATCGGTCACGAGCCGTACGTTCTCGTCGCCGAGATCGCCGACGAACATGACGAGGTCCTGCGTCCCCCCTTCGAGGAACTCGACGTCGTGCCGACTCCACAAGCCGTGCATGTCGCCGATGACCAGGATCTCCGCCCGAGACCGATTCATCCGATCGGAAGTAGCATATTCAGTCGACCTTCAACAGCCCGTGCCGAACGAGTTTCTCCCGATACGTCGTTCGCGGCACGCCGAAGAGCTCTGCGCCCTTCGTCAGGTTGCCCTGGGACTTGTCGAGGGTCTCCCGTAGCGCGAGCAGCTCCTGGTGGTCGAGGCGCTCCTTCCACGTCGACGAAGAGTCCTTGACCGGATTCGCGAGCGCCGGCTCGGCAAGGTCCTGAGAGGACGCGCTGCCGAGGTCTTCAACGCGAATCGGCCCACCCTGAGCCCGGAGCGCCGCCCCCTTGATGAGATGTCGCAGCTCGCGGATGTTGCCCCGCCACTTGCGGCGCTGCAGGGCTTCGACGGCATCCTTGGTCAGGTCCTGCACCTTGTCGAGGTTGAGCTCTCTGGCCGCCTCCTCGAGGAACCGGACGCAGAGCATCAGCAGGTCTTCGGAGCGCTCGCGTAGCGACGGCAGCCGAATCTCGAGTTCGTTGAGCCGGAAGTAGAGGTCCTCGCGAAAGCGACGCTCGTCGATCATCTGCTCGAGGTCCTGGTGCGTCGCCGCGATGATGCGCACGTCGACCTTCACCTGACGCCGCGAGCCGAGCGGGGTCACGACGCGGTCTTGGAGCACCCGCAAGATCTTTGCCTGCAGATCGATCGGCATGTCCCCGATCTCGTCGAGGAACAGCGTGCCGCCGTGGGCTTCTTCGAAGTGGCCGGGGCGCGACTGGGTCGCGCCGGTGAACGCACCTTTCTCGTGGCCGAACAGCATCGACTCCATCAGCTGTTCGGGAATCGCCGCGCAGTTCACGGGGACGAACACCTTCTCGCTTCGGCGCGAGAGATCGTGCAACGCGCGCGCGAGCACCTCCTTGCCCACGCCCGTCTCGCCGCGCAGCAGCACGGTGTAGTCGGTCGGCGCGTAGAGCTTGACGCGTTCGATCATCTCGGCGCAGCCCGGGCTGGAGGACTGCAGCGCGGGGTGTTCGCTGCTGTTCGCGTCCGGCTTGGCCCGGACGAGACCGGCGACGAGGTCGCGGTTGCCGAGGGCCGAGGCCAGCAGGCGACCGATGAAGACGACCCGCTGCAGGTCTTCGGCGGACAGCACGACGCCCTCGCGCACGCAGTCGGCGTAGAGCACGCCATTGCGGCGACCGAGCGCTTCGATCGGCAACGCGATGCCGGAGGAGATCCCCTCGCGTCGGATCGACACGAACTTCGAGGCGACCGGATCCTCGCTGGCGACGGGCACGTGCACGACGCGACCGCCTTCCCGGACGCGCTCGATCAGCGAGCTACTGACGCGGAACGGCGTCCGGTCGTCCCCGCGCGCGAGGAAGTAGCCGGCGCGCTGCCCGGCCTCGCTCGGTTCGACCGCACCGCGATCGAGCGATAGGTGCACCCGATCGGCGCTGGTCGCGGTCAGCACCGCGCCGAGCGCGGTTTCGATCATCTCGGACGGATCCTTCAGACCCTCGAGGTGGTCCGCGACCTCCATGAACGTCCGATACCAGGATCCGATCGGCGTGCCCGGCGACTGAACGGCTGCCAGATCCAGCTCCTCGGCGACTTCGGCCCCGTCCTCGACGGAGACGTAGCGGATCTTCACCATCGCCGGGCCGAGGTTGACCACATCGCCGTCGAGCAGGCTGTCGAACCGGTCGCCGATATTGCCGGTCGCGCACCGCACGGGAAACGGCAGCCCGGCCTCGGCGCGGATCAGAATCCGGCCACCCTTCTCGACTTTCACCTCGAGGACGCGGCTCGCGCAGTCCGGAATCCCGATGGGCACCGAAGACTCGGTGTCACAGCCGATCCAGAACGCGGTCTCGTCCACGGTCGTGGTGCGCAGCCCGTCCCGATCGGTGATCTCCAGATTGACCGACATACCGTCGGATTTTCGCCGGTCATTGCGGAATACGCCAGGGGTATGCCGTCGGAATTCCGTCACCGGGCGCCCGCGACATACCTGGTAGACTGTGTGCAGGCGCCTTCCCTGGCCCCTGCTTTCCACCACCATCCCACGGTCCATGCCCACCGAACCCGGCCACCGGTCCGGTCCGGCTTCACGTCGTTTGATCGGCTACTCGGCGAACCGCACGCTCTTCCGCGAGCAGCGTGAGGGGGGTGTCGTACGCCTCCTGAAGGTCTTCGAGACCGGCTCGATGGCCGACGCAGAGGGCGAAATGCGCGCCGCCGAAGTCCTGGCAGGGGCTGGAATCGCCCGCTGCCACGCGGCCCGGATCGACGAGGCCTCGGGCAAGCCGGCGCTGGAACTGGACTATCTGCCCGGCACGGACCTCGGCCACCTGATCCGGGCGGAGGGCCCCCTGCCGACAGCCACGGCGCTCCGGGTCGCCCACGGACTCGCGACGATTCTCCGCCGGCTGGACGCCATCTCGAGCGATCTCGCCCCGCACGGGGTCGTCCACTGTGACGTCAAACCGTCGAACGTGCTCGTCGACGGCGGACCGCCGGATCGGTCCGCCGATGTCGCTGTCCACCTGATCGACCTCGAGCACTCCGCACCCGCCGCGGACCCGGCCGCGACCGCCGGGCCCACCGACGCGTTCCAGGGCGGCACCCACGGCTTCGCCCCGCCGGAGGCGTACGACGGTGCGCTGCCGACCCGGGCGTTCGACGTGTTCGGGTTCGGTTGCTGCCTGCACTCCATGTTGACCGGCGAGACCCCGCCCGCGCAGGCCGAAGCGCCGCGACACCGCCGCCACGCGCTCGTCGCCGTGCCCCTGACGTTGCGGACCCTGTTCGAGGACTGCACCGCGCGCGACCCCCGCGACCGCCCAGACTGGGACGAGATCCTGACGCGCCTCGACTCGTGCGCCGAGGAATCGGATCGATCCCAAGCCCTCGACGCCGTGCGCCTGGCCGTGATCGCCAGCGACTTCAGCGGCGCTACCAAGGCGGTGGCCGCACTCGACTCGCAGGCGGCCACGGAGTTCGGACCGCGGCTCACGCGATGGATCGAGCGCAGCAAGAGACTGCGACGTGCGGCCGCGCGCACGCTCCCCGAACCGCAGGAAGTCGCCGCCGCGACGCTCGCCCACCTGGCCGTGCACGGCCAGCGCGTGCACGCGGCGCTGCAGCGATTCGCCGCCGACGCCGAGTGCCGCGCGGCGCGTGATGCCGTTCTCGACGCGCTGCTCGACCGCTTGCTCGACGCGCCGACACAGATCAAGACCCACGCGAAGAACGGCGCGTTCGGAACCGCCAAGCAGTGGATCGACGACGCCCGCGCCGCGATCCACGCCTGCGCGGTGCTCGGGCAATTGCCTGCGTCGACCGCAGCCGACGGCACGATCCCGAAGATCGCGCGCGCTCCGGAACGCGTCATCGACCTCGCAGAGCGCGAGATCACCTCGGCCGCATCCGACCACGATCGCGTCCTCGCCCGCGTCGAGTCGGCGGAGAGCGCGCTCGACCTCGACGCGATCCAGACCGTGCTAGTCTCGGTCGCGGATTCGCACGGCGGAGCGAGCGAGATCACCGCGAACCTCAAAGAACGCGCGCACCGCTTCGAGTTCGCGATGAGCCAGATCGCGGGCGGCGCGTCCGCACTCGAAGAATGCCGACGACTGATGCTCCTGACCGGGGTGCACGTCGACATGGAGCCCGTGCAGCAGTTCGTCGCGCGCTGCGCGGAGATCGCCTCGAGCCCGCGCCAGACGCCGTGCCGCGCGTTGCTGCGCGGCCTCGACTCGCTGCTGAAGGACTTCCCCCACCTCGCACCGGTCGTCGCTCCCGCATCGAACCGTCTGCGGGAAGCGCTGAGCGCGCTGACGGACGCGGCCTGGGATGCGGTCCACGAAGCGGAGTCGCTCCTGAAGGCATCGCCGGTCCCGATCCGCCCGCTGCAAGCCGAGGTCAACCGCCTCGACCGCCTCGACCTGGCTGGCGGCCTCATCGACCAGAAGAACCGCACGCGCACCGACTTGCTCGACGCGCTCGAGAACATCCGCCTGCACGTCGATCGGGCGCGGGCGACGCGCGACCGCATCGCCCGCGGCGCCGAGGAGGCGATGGATCAGGGTCACCTGACGACCGCGCTCTACGAGATGGAGCGCGCCGCTCGCCAGTTCGACGACGAGACGTCACAGGCCCACGGCCAGCCGATGAGCGACAGATACGCGGCGGCCAAGCGACTCAAGGAACAGATCGAGGACGCGCAACGCACGAACCACGAACTCGCCGCGCGCTACCGCGCCGCCGTCGACGACTCGGCCGCATCCGCGAGCCGCGCGGAACTCCTCGAGGAGCGAGAGCGCGTGCTTTCGTTCTTGTGCGGCAATGTCGGCGAGCACCGCAGCCGACTCTACGAATCCGATCTCGGCACCGTCCGCTTCGAGCGCTTCGAGCTCACGGCAGAAATCGGGAACGAGCGCCTGCAGGCGTGCGAGAGCGACGCCGCCAGGATCGAGGTCGCCGAACAGATCGCGAGCGCGCTCGCGATGCAGATCCCGGCGAGCGGATGGAGCGGTGAGCAGCGAGAACTCGCGCACCGCACCGTCGCGGAATGGCGCGAACGCTCGGGCCCACCTCGAGGACACCGCCGAGCGGAGGGCCGCGCCGGCCGCTTGGTCGGAGCCGTGGCCGCGGTCGTCCTCGGCATCGCGAGCATCACGTGGGGTTGGGCCACGCTCGTGAGCGCCAAGTCGGTCGACCTGCAGCGACTGTCCGACGACCTCATGCCGGCGATGGCCTGGCATGACGACGCCGACGGGGAAACCGCTGCCCTGGCACGACTGCGCAACTTCCACGCGGCGATGCACAACAGCGACGCGCCAAGATCCGTTTCGGCGGCCGCCCAGGACCTGCTCACCGCGGCCGAGAGCACGCGGATCACCGACACCGACTGGCTCGACCATCTACGGGTCGCGATCGAACGCTACGACATCGCGATCGGCTCGAAACCGACGGAGGCGCTCCATCGCTTCGGCATCGCCGCGCACACGACGGCGTGCATCCGCGCCGCGCGCAGCGGAGTCGACCTCGCCGAGCACCTGGAGCGGTGCGGGGAATCGCGCCTCGCGCCGCCGCGGGAGCTCGCGAAACGCCTCCGCGAAGTCGAGCCGAAGTAGCCGGCTCAGTTGTTCCGCGAGCCGACCTTCACCTGGAAGGTCTTCTTCTCGTCGCCACGCATCGCGACCACTTCGACGGTATCACCGACCGAGAGGCTGCCCAGGATCTCGATGTAACCCATCGTGTCGGCAATCTCCGCACCGTCGACGCTGATGATGAGATCGCCATCCTGCAGACCGGCCTCTTCCGCAGGCCCACCCTCGCGGAGCATCTCGATCTCCACGCCACCTTCGGAGTCGTAGTTCGGCATGAAGCCCAGGGCGGGCCGACCATCCCCGTGCGCGCCGTCATCGTCGTCGTCCTCGTGCGATTCGGCCTTCTTCGGCTTCGGCGGTTCCGGCGGCACGATCAACGTGTAGTAGTCGTCCGCACGCTTCACCAAACTCGGTTCGGTCTCCATGACCATCACGACGCAGCGGAGGTCCGGGCGCCGCGACCGGACGCGCGCGACCGTGCCGAGATGATCGTCGACGTGCATGTTGCCCGAGACATGCACGACGAGCGGTCGCTCACCACCGGAGTCAATCGCCTCGATGATGCTCTCGGCCATCGCGTCGTCGCGCAGGCACTGCGCGCGGTAGAACTGCATCATCGTCGCCTCGTCGACGCCGGCGTGCCCTTCCATCGCTGCGACGAACGCATCCCAGTAGGCATCCTTGGGCGCCGACGTCTCGCGCGGAGCGAAGTCCATCCCGACGACGGAGTCGAGCTTCCCGTGGGACACCTTGCGTACCATGTCGATCGGAGCGTTCGCGGCGACGACTTTGATGCCGTGCTTCTTGCAGTATTCGATCAGCGGCCGATGCTCGCGTTGGTAGCCCTTCGGAGCGCGCGCCTCGTCGGTGAATTGCTCTTCGTCGATCTCGCCCGCGATGTAGGCATCGAGCGTCGTCTGGACGTCACGCTCGAAGAACTCCATCGACAGCACGACGTGAGAGCGGCGCTCGTGCAGCATCCGCAGCCACTCGAGCTCCTGGAAGTTCCCAACGGGGTTGCCGTGCTGCTCGCCGAGGAAGACGACGTCCGCTTCGGCGACATCGTCGACGACATCCCCGATCGTCGTCGTGGGCATGGCGTTTTCGGCCGTCGGCAGCGAGCCACAGGAACCGAGCAACATCAGAGGAATCAGACTTGCACGCATGCGGGCACTATCGCATCTGAGCCCGGTTCACGCGAGAATCCCCGCCCCCGATGAAGATCGTCACCTGGAACGTCAATTCCGTGCGCGCCCGCCTGCCCCGGCTCACCCCGTGGCTCGAAGACGTGCGACCCGATGTCGTCTGCCTGCAAGAGACCAAGGTCGTCGACGAACTGTTCCCGCGCGAGCCGTTCGAGGAGCTCGGCTACAACCTCGTGATCTCGGGACAGAAGTCCTACAACGGCGTCGCGATCCTCTCGCGGGAGCCGATCGAGAACCCTGTCTACGGCTTCCCGGACGATGACGAGGACGCGCAGAAGCGCGTGATCGGCGGCGTTGTCGGCGACGTCGTGTTCTTGAACCTCTACGTCCCGAACGGCTCGACGGTCGGCTCCGACAAGTATGAATTCAAACTCGACTGGCTCGAGCGACTGCACCGCTTCCTGAGCGACGAATACGACATCGGCGAGAAGATCGTCGTGACCGGCGACTTCAACATCACGTTCGACGATCGAGACGTGCACGACCCCGAGCGCTGGCACGAGAAGATTCTGTGTTCGACCCTCGAACGCGAGGCGCTCGGCAAGGTCATGGACCTCGGGTTCATCGACGCGCTCCGCAAGCACCACGAGGAACCGGGCATCTACACGTGGTGGGATCTGCGCGGCGGATCCTTCTGGAAGGATCACGGCCTCCGCATCGACCACTTCCTGATGAGCCCCGCCGCCCTCGAAGCGTGCTCGAGCGTGACGGTCGACCGCGACCAGCGGAAGGGCAAGGGGCCGAGCGACCACGCTCCCGTCGTGGCGGTCCTCGACTGAATCCCTCCGATCCGAATCCTCTGTAATCCTGCGCGCACACGCACATCCGCCCCGAAAGGCTCGAGTCTTGGCACACCCCATCGTCCTCATTCCCGGTGACGGGATCGGCCCCGAAGTCGCCGACGCCACCCGCCGCGTCCTCGATGCGACCGGCGTCGCGATCGACTGGCGCGTGCACGATGCCGGCGGCGACGTCGTGGCCCGCTATGGCGACCCGCTGCCCAAGGAAACCCTCGACGCGGTGTCAGAAGCGAAGGTCGCACTGAAGGGCCCGATCGCCACGCCGATCGGCCACGGCTTCCGCTCGGTCAACGTCGGGCTGCGCAAAGCCCTCGATCTCTACGCGAACTACCGGCCCGTGCAGTCGATGCACGGGCTACCCGGTCGCTACGAGAACGTCGACCTCATCGTGGTGCGCGAGAACACCGAAGGCCTCTACAGCGGACTCGAGCACGTCGTCGTCCCCGGCGTCGTCGAAGGCCTGCGCGTCGTGACCGAGCGCGGCTCCGAACGCATCGTGCGATTCGCCTTCGAGACGGCCAAGGCACGCGGCCGCAAGAAGGTCACCGCAGTGCACAAGGCGAACATCCTCAAGCTCAGCGATGGGCTGTTCCTCGAGGTTGCGCGCCGCGTCGCCCGGGACTACCCGGAGATCGAGTTCGACGAGGCCATCGTCGACGCGACCGCGATGCGCCTCGTGCTCGACCCGTCGCAGTTCGATGTCCTCGTCATGGAAAACCTCTTCGGCGACATCATCTCCGACCTGACGGCGGGGCTCGTCGGCGGACTCGGCCTGACGCCGAGCGCGAACATCGGCGAACGCGCGGCGCTGTTCGAAGCGGTGCATGGCACGGCACCGGACATCGCGGGCCAGAACAAGGCCAACCCGACCGCCCTGATCTTCGCCGCGGTGCTGATGCTGCGGCATCTGGGCGAGGACGAAGCGGCCGATCGCGTGATGACGGCGACCGCCGGACTCATCAACAGCGGCGAAGCGCGGACGGCCGATCTCGGGGGATCGCACGGCACCCGCGAGTTCGCGGACGCGATCATTCAGACGCTCGCCTGAGCGCGCTACTGACTCGACTGCAGCGTGATCTCGTAGAGCGCGTCTTCGCCGACCTCGACTTCCTCGTAGACGTCTTCGCCGAGCAGCTCGATCCGGTAAAGACCCGCGCCGGATGTCTGGATCCGTGCGACGCCGTTGTGCGGGATGCTGTCCTGCACGAGGAATTCGCCCTTCGAGATCAGGAGCACGCGCGTGTCGGTCGGATTGCCCGAGGCGTCGAGCACGGTGACTTTGATCGTCGGCGCGGGACGCAACTTGATCCGCACGGCGTCCTCGGCGCCCCGTAAGAGGTCACGCGGGATCTGCACGTCGTAGACCTCGTTGCCGTAGCTCTTGGCCCGCACGACGATTCGACGCGAGTTCGGCGTGATTCCGCGCGCCGTGAAGCAGCCGTTCTCGTCGCTCTGCCAGGCCGAAGCGAAGCCTTCGCGAACGTCGTACTCCTCACCGACGTAGACGTCCGCGCCGGGAATCGGCTTGCCGTCGGCATCGGTGACAACGCCGTGTAGCTCGGCTCCGGGCTCCAGCAGGACGTTGCCCAGATCGAGACCGCGCGACGGCACGTGCAGGTCCTCGATGACGTAGGGTGCGAAGCCCTGGCACTGCAGCGTCAGCTTGCAATACCCCTGCGGGATCGAGGTCGTCAGCAAGCCATTGGACATCTCGGTCGCGAGCGACGGAATGGTGCGCTGTCGCTCGGTGTCTGCATCCCACGCTGCACCGCGCGGATCGCCCTCGATCCGCAGCACGCCACGGGTCAACGGCTGGCGTGACGGCAGGCCACGCACGCGCATCGTCAGCGGCGCGCGGAACACGACCGGCAGGACGATCCGCATCTCGTCGCGCACCGTCGGGATGTGCTCGTTTCGGTGCGTCGCGAGGTCCGGTGAGTAGACGACGACCTCGCGCGCGTTCTTGCCGATCTCCAGCTCGAACGCGCCGCTGCTGTCCGTGCGCGTCAGCGTGCTGAGCGTGCCCGGCACGAACACGATCGCTTCCTCGATCGGCGCGCCGCTGCGCTCTTGCACGACCCCGGAGATTCGTCGACCCGACCGGATCACGAGATCCGGAATCGTGCGGGTCTGGCCGGAGCCGACCGCGACCGCGTCCGGCGTCGAGACGAACGGCAGCGTCGAGTAGCGCGCCTTCACCCGGTAGCTGCCCGGCGCCAGCCCGCGCATGACGAAGCGGCCGTCGGGACCCGACACGGTCTGCATCCCCGTTCGCGGGCGACCGATGTGCACCGTGACGCCCGGCAGGCCACGGCCCGAACGGGTGACCCGCCCCTCGATGCGACCGGCCGTCACGAGAGTCATGTCCGGCACGTCCGTAATCGCGCCCGCGGCCGATACCGTCGCCGATGTCGACGCCGGCGCGAACTCATCGTGGGTGAACGTGAGCGTCGATTGCCCCGGACCGAGGCCTCGCAGCTCGTAGCGGCCCTCGGCATCCGTCACGGCAGTGAGCCGCTCGGGGCTGCGCTGCACGGTCTTGGGTGTCCAGACGTTCACGCCCGACAACGGCTCGCCCTTCGCATCCAACACACGACCGCGGATCGACGACGGCGCGACGACTTCGAGTTCGACTCGGGTCTCCTCGGATTCGTCGACGGTGACCGACGCGAATCGGCTCGATGTCTTCTTGAACGCGAGGGCCCCGAGTTCGATCTCGAGCTCGGCAGCACCAGCCGAGAGATTCTCGAACACGAATCGTCCCGTTTCGTCGGCGATCGTCCGCAGCTTCTCGTCCGCCGACGTCTGAATGCGAACTACGGCGCCCCCGGCGAGCGGACCCGACAGCTGGCCGCGCAATCGCGATCTCTCGACGAGTTCGAACACGAGGTCGACTTCACCGCGGCGCATCGAGACGCCACGACTCGCAACCGAGAAACTCGGGTGATGCACCTCGACACGCAGGTTGCCCGCTCCGAGGCCGCGCACGACGAAGCGCCCCTCGGCGTCCGTCGTCGTGACGGCGGGATCGAACAAGCCGCCGTTCCAGGTGCCCGGATACACCCGCACTTCGGCTCCCTCGACCGGCCGGTGATCGCCGGCCGCCTCGACGACGCGCCCCGTCGCTTCGTGGCCCCGCTCATCAGGGAATGTCAGCGCATACGGCTCGCCGGTGCCGACCGCGATGATCGACTCCGAGACGGGCTGGTACGTGTCGCTGCGCGCCGTGAGTCGCATCGGTCGCGCGGAAACGTTCGAGAATCGGAACTCGCCCTGCGCGTTCGCCCGGGTCTTGCGCGCGCGATCCCACTGCCACGCCCCCGGCTCGAGGAACACTTCGCAGTTCGGCACCGGGTTGCCGAACGAGGTGCGCACGAACCCGACGACGTCGAAGCCGTGGGCGAGCTGGATCGTGACGTCGCGACACGCGAGCGGCACCGTGTACCGATTCAGCGCGTAGCCATCGAGCACGGCTTCCGCGACGAGATCCATGCCGGGCAACAGGTTGACGCCCGGCGCCTGGCGGAACTGGAAGCGCCCATCGCGCAGCGTGTAGACCGTCTTACCGATCTTCCGCAGCTCTTGATCCGGCCACGGCGTGACCTGCTCGTAGAGCGAGACGGCGGCTCCGGCGAGCGCCGCGCCGTCGGGCCCGATGACGACGCCGGACACGACTCGCCCGGACTCGCTGTCGACGATCGCGCGTTGCGGCCCCTCGTCGACGGCTTGGAGCGACTTGGCGTCGCCACCCTTCGAGCCTCCCTTGCCGGGTCCGACCGGCGTGCCGCCTTCGGGATCCTTCGAGCCGACCCACCAGAGGGCTGCGGCGCCGACGACGGCGAGGACGATCAAGATCCAGGTTCGGTTCATCAGCTTGTGTGTCTCAGTAGCCGCCGTCTCAATTGCCGCTGTCGAACATGCGTCGATACTCGGTGAACTCGTCGTTCCGAGCCTCCGCCTCGCGCAGGATCTCGATCACCCGCGACCGGACGGCTGGCTTGTCGACGGCCTTCTGCAGGGCCATCGTCGCGTCGAAGACGGCCTCGTCCACGTCGCGGGCGAGCTGACACCGCATTCGGCAGAGATAGGCCTCGGGATCCTCGGGGTCGCTGCGCACCCACTGGCCCGCGAGGTCGAACGCGTCGGACGACGTCGTCACCGCGGCGAAGAGCGCACGCAGCTGGGCGGCCTCGATCGACTGGGCGGTCATCGTCGACAGCCACAGGCGGATGCGCGGTGCGAGTTCGCTCAACGCACCGGGCTGCGGCCCGAGGCGCAGATACTCGATCAGGCCGCGGATCTGGTAGTCCCGCGCGTCCGGCGCATCGGTGAACTCCACCTCGGCCGGACTCGCGAACAACTCGTAGGTGAGGCGCCACGACCGCAGTGGCGAGGTTCGTGCGACTTCCCGCTCGACGATTCCACGGCCGTCGTTCAGCCATCGATCGATCTCGTCGGCGACACCGAGCACGCGCCTCACCTCGCGCCCGTGCTGACGCAACCGGCCCTCGAGGCCGAGGCCGGGCGCGCCATCGCGGGCGAGTCGGAACTCCTCGTCGCCGCCCCACATCTCGACGCCACGCTCGTGGATGCGGCGACGCAGGCCGAACTCGAGCGGGAAGCTCATCATGTTCGCCCCAGCCGGAGGATCGATGTGCGCGTAGGCGATCAACAGCGCGCCGACGGCCTTGCGTCCGCCGTCCGGCGCATCCGCGAGAAGCCGATCGAGCTTCGTGAACAGCGCGTCGGGTCCGTCCATGACCCGCCACTCGAGGATGGTTGTCAGGACCTGCGGAAAGAACGCGCCGCGTCGGATCAGTGACGCACGCAGCAGGTCCTTACCGGCCATGACCGGATCGGCGACGGCCGGGGTCAGGTACGCGATCGCGCGACTGAGGTAAAGCCGGTAGAGCTTCATCAGCGTGATCGCGTCCCCGGTCGCGAAGCCCGCGTTGTCCTCGAGTTCGTCGATACGGACCTGCAACGTGTCGCGCGCGGCGCGTCCGCGACCGGCGCGGAGCTGTTTCGTCGCTTTGGACTCGGGGTCCTCCTTGAAGGCGATCCAGATCCGATTCCACTCGAAGTCCTCCGGACGGAGACTGGAGGCCTCCAGAAGCACTGCCTTCACATCGTTGCCGTCGTCGATCTCTCCGATCGTCAGACCCGTGAGCGACGCGAGCAAACCGGGTGCCCCGCGCGCGTCGCCGGCGCGCTCGGCAACCTTCTTGGCGGCCTCGTCGAGTAGTCCCCGGTGACGCGTAAGCATCTGCTCCTGACTGGCGTTCGCCGCTTCGACACTCAGCCACAGGACGATGATGACGAGGATCAAAGCGATGCCGATCGCGGTCGAAAGCGCCGGGTGTTTGCGGATCGTCCGCCACGCGCGCACGAACGCCGGCAGCCGGCGAATGCGCACCGGCTCGTCGTCCGCGACGCGCAGCAGGTCGCGCGCGAGCGCCTCGCCGTCTGAGTAGCGGTCCTCGGGCTCCTTCTGCAAGAGCTTGTGGATGACCGCCTCGAGGTCCTTCGGCGCCTTCGGCAGCTTGGTGCGGAGCTTGGCCGGCTCCGCATGCAGAACCGCATCGAGCATCGCCTCGGTGGTGCGCCCTTCGACCGGCAGCTCGTTGGTCAGCGTCTCGAACATCGTGACGCCGAGACTGTAGAGGTCGCTCGCGAAGCTCGCGTCCTTGCCCTTCGCCTGCTCGGGGGCCGCGTAGTGCAGGGTGCCGAGAAAACCGCCCGCCGCCGACATGCTCATCGACACCTCGTTGAGCATCTTGGACAAGCCGAAGTCGGCGAGCGCCAGCGACTTGTCCGGGTGCACGAGGATGTTGCCCGGCTTGACGTCGCGGTGCAGGATGCCACGGCGGTGCGCGTGCGCGAGCGCGTCGGCGACACCCGCGAACTGCCGCGCCGTCTCGCGCGGGTCCGGGCTCGTACCCGTCGTGATGTTGCGGCTGATGTGCTTGTCGAGACTCACGCCGTCGACGCGCTCCATCGTGAAGTAGAGGTAGCCCGCGGTCTCACCGAAACCGTAGACCGGCACGATGTGCTGATGGTGCAGCGTCGCGCTCGCGCGCGCCTCGATGCGGAAGCGGCGGCGCATCTTCTGGTCGCTCGTCATCGCGGGCGACAGCACCTTGAGGGCGACGGGTCGTTCGAGCGACTCTTGGAATGCCTCGAACACCGTGCCCATGCCACCGCGCCCGAGCAGGTCGGTGATCCGATACTCACCGAGCCGCTCCGGGAGTTCGCTGCCCGGCTGCCCGACGAGCGAGTCGACGTAGTCGAGCGCATCGAGCCGGCCGATCAGGTCGTCCGACTCGCCGCTGCCCTGTTCGCGCAACTCACGTCGCGCATGACTGATCGAACGCCGATCACCCGACAGAATGTCGGCCATACGTTGGTCGAGCTCGGCCTCGTGGACCGTCTCGGCATCATCGCGCGGGACTTCCGGTTGGTCGGTCACGGCTCCGACTTGAGTTCCTCGGCGAGCCGCTTCAACGCGCGCCCGAGCAGCAGGTGAACGGCGTTCTCGGTGCGACCGAGTCGTTTCGCGATGTCCTTGGCCGGCCAGTTCTCGATCCGGCTCAAGATGATCACCTCTCGATGCGAGGGTGAAAGTCGTTCGAGAGCCGCGGACAACAGGGTGAGTCGGTCCTGCCGATCCGCGGCCGTCACCGGACCCGTGCGGTGATCCTGCACCGGCAGATCGGTCTTCATCTTGCGCTCGCGACGCGGATCGCGAGCCGCCACCCCGACCTGATCGCGCAGGATCCGCGCGACCTTGCGCCGCGCGAGAGTGACGAGCCACGCGCCGACGTTCTTCTCGTCGGAGAGCGTGTGCCACGAGTGGATCGCCTGGATCGCGACCTCCTGCAGGACGTCCTCGGGGTCCATCCGCGTACGCAACGCCGGCCCCATGCGGAGGTAAATCACCGAGAGCAAGCGCTCTCGGTAGCGTTCGAATGCGGCTTCGGGGGTTAGGGCCATGCGGGCGGGACGTGTCGCTGCGTGGACTGCGCACCTTACTGAACTGTCGAGCCGGACGGACCACCCCACGTCCGTTTTCGCTCGCCCAGGGACGCCGCGCTGCGGCGCCTGAGGTGGCTCGAGGACGCCGTTACCGTTTCCTGGTCTCGGCGCATCCGGATCCGCTCGTGATCCTGCGGCCCGGACGGTCGTCGAAGCGTCCTGCGCATCGGAGGTTCGGCAGACCGGCTTGGGGGCGAGGGGATCCGGTAGACTTGAGGTCTCGCCATGCCACCACCCCGTTGCATCGCCCTCTGGCTCTCGATGCTCGCGTGGAGTCTGTCCTCATCGGCGTCCGCGCAGACGCCACGGGTCTACCTGGTCGAGCTGACCGACACGGCGTTCCCGCAACGCGACACGCTCCTGGAGTCGGTGCGCAGCGCGATCCGCAACGGCGTCGGCCAGCAGCTCTACAAGAACACGGTCACGGCACTGCAGACCAAGCACGCGAACGTGGCCGCGAACGTCATCGGGACGGCCGAGTCGCTCGGCGGACAGGTCGTCCACGAGTTCTGGGCGATCGGCGGCGCCGCGATCTGCATGCTGCCGAGCGCGGCGACGACGCTGGAGTCCCATCCGGACGTGCACTCGGTCACCGACGACACTCTTCTGTCGGCGAACATCGGCAACCAGACGGGCCTACTGAACCATCGCGCCGACCAAGTGCAGATCCTCGGCTACGACGGATCCGGCACGACGCTCGCGCTGATCGACTCCGGCATCGACAACATGTCCCTGCCCGGTCAGCAACCGCATCCGGCGTTCCAGGACGCATTCGGAGTGACCCGCGTCGCACGCGCGGTCGGCGTCCACGACGCGAACGACACCGAGGACACCACGGGTCACGGCACGGCTGTCGCGGGCATCGCGACCGCGCGCGACTGGAGCGTGCTGCCGACCTCGGACCACGGCTTCGCGCTCGACGCGAAGGTCGCGAGCTACAAGATCACGATCGATCCGCAGGACAACTACTGGGCGTCGACCTGGATCGCCGCCTGGCACGAAGTCCTGAAGGACCGCGTCGCGCTCAACATCGCCGCCGCCGTCGCGAGCTACAGCGGCAATCCGGATCCCACGCACCCCACCCAGCGCATCGTCGACATCGTCGCCTACTTCGGCGACGTTCTCGTCGCGAGCTCTGCAGGGAACCTCGGCGGCACGCTCGCCGCTGCAGGCCTCTCGCAGTCGAACGCGAACGGCCTGGCGGTCGGCGCCGTCGAGGTCGATTCGCATCGAGTCTGGAACCAGTCGTCGGAAGGCCCGCTGCCGGGCGACCCGGAGCGGTTCTGGCCGGACCTCTGTGCCGTGGGCACGTCCGTGTTCGCACCGAAGCCCGACACGCCGGTAGGCACGACGCTCCCACTCTTCGGCACGAGCTACGCCGCACCCTGCGTCGCCGGGACCGCATTGCTCCTTCGTGGCGCGACCCCGAGCGCCTCGGCGCTCGACGCGAAGGCCTGGATCCTGAATTCGGTCGCGGATCTGAAGCCACAGAACCCCCTTGCCGGTCGCTACGACTACGGGCTCGGCATGCTCCGCACCGACCTGGCGGTCGAGGCGATGAACACCGGTACGACGTTCGGCGGAACGGCACAACCGACTGGCACGGTCACGCCGTTCGCGGTGTCCGTCCGAGCCGGAACCGCGTACGCGGCGACGCTCGTGTGGGCCCGCACGAACACGACGAACGCGGACTGGAACGATCTCGACCTGCGCGTCCTCGACCCCAACGGCGTCATCGTCGCGCAGTCGGCGACACCGCGAAACCTGTACGAGCGCGTGCTGTTCACGCCACAGTCGGATCAGGACTACACGATCGAGGTCGTCGCGACCGACACGAGCGAACCCGGCGTGGCCTGGTCGATGGTGCTCGCCGAGAACCTCGGCGGCGGACGGGAGCCCGGCGACTTCGTCCTCGGTGACGCCGGATGCGCCGGCACGGGCGTCGACGCCTCTGCGGGACTCGTGCTGCCGACGAGCAGCGCGACCGCATTCGAACCCGAGCGCACGTCTCTCCCGTTCGCCGACAGGCCGACCAAGACCCAGCAGGCCTTCGACGGCGCGTCGATCCCGTTCGGCACCCGCATCGACGCGATCGCGTTCCGCCGCGACGAAGAGCACCCGGGTGCTCCGAGCTACACGATCGACGTCGAAGTCGTGCTCGGGCACACGTCGACGCAGCCCAACCAGCTCGGTCCGGTCTTCGCGACCAACTTCACCGGCACGCCTCAGGTCGTGCTGCGGGACACGTCGCTGTCGATGCCCGCGATCAGCCAGATTCCGGCCGGCCCCGGTCAATTCGACTACGTGCTGCCGTTGACCACACCGTTCATCACGGCGACGAGCCCGATGAACCACCTCGTGGTCGAGATCTCGGTGTTCGGGCACTCGCGCGGCAGCCGCTCGTTCGGTCTGTGGTTCGACGCCAAGGCCGACTTCGTGAATCACGTGCGCGTCGTCGACCAGGTCGACACGCCGCCATTCGGCGGGTCCGGCCAAATCGAGCCGATCGCGCCCGCGATGAGCCTGATCACGTCCACGCCCGGCGCGATCGCGCCGCGGCTGGACTTCGGCGGCTCGCTGGCGCTCGGCGACACGTTCGACATCACGCTGCGTGACGCGCCGCCGGGCGCGATCTACTTCCTGCTCTACGGCGTCGATGACGAGAACATCGGTGGACTCGTCCCGCTACCGATCGACCTGGGCCTGATCGGCGCGCCGGGGTGCTTCCTGCGCACGAGCATCGAAGCCGTCGTCGGCGGGAACGCGAACGCCGCCGGGCAGGCGGTCGAGCAGTTCGTCGTGCCAACGCAGCCGTCGACCACCGGCTTCGAGTTCTTCCATCAGTTCTTCGTCTCAGATCCGGCCGCGAATCCGCTCGACCTCACGCTGACGAATCTCGGCAGCGGGCGCGTCGGCGGCTGACCGACACCGCGCGGGTCAGGGCGCCAGGAACGGCACGGACACGAACACGTCCGGTTGCTCCCAGTCGAGCGGCACGTCGACGATGACAGGCGCGAAGTCCGGCGACCACACTTCGATCGTCACGACGGCTTCGTCCGCATCGAGCGCGGGCTCGATCAAAGCACGCTGGTCCGAGTCTTCGATGAAGCCGACGTCGGCATCCGCGATGTCGAACTCGGTCAGCAGCACGAGCCCATTGGCGTCCGTGTAGATCCAGAGGTCTTGGATCGGTGCATCGCAGATGCAGTCCGACCATTCGTTGTACGAACGCACGACGCGCACGCCGACGTCCTGCCACACGAACCCGGACTCGGGATCGTAGACCTCGACCTCGATCGACACGGGGCGCGGGGCCGGCGGCTGCTCCTGCACGACGACGGTCGTCGTCCGACGGCTGCCGCATGCGGTGAGGGTCATCAGAAGGAGAGGAATCAGGAGTCTACGCAACATGGTGACCGGCTGAGTTCAACCCGCGTGCCGGCGTTTCGCGTAAACCCAAATTCCCTTGAGAACGTCAGTTACGGTGTTTCGCCAGCACCGCAAGGTGTCGCCCTGGAGGGACACTTCCCGGCTCAGAAGAGGACGCCGCGCGCGATGTTCCGCAGCTCCGGAAACGCCGCCAGAAGCGGGTCGGGAACGTCGACCTTCGCGCCCGAAAGGTCCGCGCGCAGCTCGAGCGCCAGCTTCAGCGCCTTGCCGTGGAAGTGGTTGTTCGTGACCACGAGCGTGTCGGCGACCGGCGCGAGCACCCCGATGTGCTCGGCCAGCTCACGACGCTCGCTGCCGGAATAGGCGTAGTCGTAGACGTCGTCGCGGTCCGCATCCTTGGAGTACCACGCGTCGCGGTTCCGACCGTGGATGCGGAAGTAGGCGAGTGAAGACGGCCGCACGTCACGCCCGTCGTATCCCGACTCGGTGACCGCGTAGTCTAGGTGCGCGATCTCGAATCCGAGATCCGCGACTCGACGTTGCGCCCCGGGATCGCGCCACGACCCGTCGCGCACTTCGAGCACGAGCGGCGCGCAGTCTCCGAGTTCCGACGCGATCGAATGCAGGAGTTCGAAAGCCGGCTCGTCCGCTCGAAACCGAAAATTGAACTGCGCGAGCACGGCCATCAATCGGTCCGCGTCGCGCAACGGCTCGAGGGAGGCCCGGAATGCATCGATCGTCGCTCGATCGACCACGCGCTCGTGCGTGATCGATCGCGGCACCTTGGCCGTGAAGCGCGTGCCGAGATCTTGCGTTCGCTCGCACCACCCAGCGACGAGTTCGGCCTCCGGCACGCGGTAGAAGGTCGTGTTGATCTCGATGAAGTCGACGTAGCGCGCGAGGAAGCGCAGCTCGTCCTTGCAACCGCGAGGATACACGCGCCCTCGCCAGTCGGGATACGACCAGCCGGCAATCCCGATCTGCACGCTACCGAACGCCACGACGCCGCCCGATCTCCGCGAGACGCTCACGCATCTTGGCTTCGAACCCCCACTCGCCGGGTCGGTAGAACTCACGACCGACGAGATCGTCGGGGAGGCAATCGAGGTCCGCGACGCCCCCTGGCTCGTCGTGGGCGTAGCGATACCCATCGCCATGGCCGAGCTCCTTGCTGAGCTTGGTCGGCGCGTTGCGCAAGCGCGTCGGCACGCCGTGCTGCTTACCCTCGCGCACTTCGCGGGCCGCCTCACCGATCGCGCTCGCGACCGCATTGCTCTTGGGTGCACCCGCCAGATAGATGACGGCCTGCGTCAACGGCAGTCGCCCCTCGGGCAGACCGAGGTTCTGGAACGCGACGAGCGCGCTCGTCGCGATCTGCAGCGCCATCGGATCCGCCAGACCGATGTCTTCGGCCGCCATCGCGACCATCCGCCGAGCAGCCTGCATCGGGTCGGCGCCCGCTTCGAGGATGCGCGCGAGCCAGTAGACCGAAGCCTGCACGTCGGAGTTGCGCAGGCTCTTGTGCAACGCGCTGAGCAGATCGAAGTGATGATCCCCCGACTTGTCGTGCGCGAGCGTCCGCGACTGCACGCCTTCTTCGACCGCGTCCAACGTGATCGTCGCGCCGTCATCGACGGTCGTGGCGACCGCCTCGAGCACCGTCAGTGCGCGCCGGCCATCACCGGCGGCGAACGCGACGAGTGCGTCACGAGCGCCCGGACCGAACGAGAGCGCGCGCTCGCCGAGCCCACGCTCAGGATCGTTCAGCGCACGATCACACAGCGCCGCGATCGCCTCGTCATCGAGCGGCTGCAGCTGCACGACGCGGCATCGCGACAAGAGCGCGCCGATCACCGAGAACGACGGATTCTCCGTCGTGGCACCGACCAACACGATGTTGCCGGATTCGACGTGCGGCAGGAACGCATCCTGCTGCGCCTTGTTGAACCGATGGATCTCGTCGACGAACACGAGCGTCGTCTGGCGATCGACACGGCGGGCGTGCTCGGCACGTTCGACGGCGGCACGCACGTCCTTCACGCCGGAGAGCACCGCCGAGAAGGGCTCGAACAACGAGCCCGAGCTATCCGCGATCAGGCGCGCGAGCGTCGTCTTGCCGACACCGGGTGGCCCCCACAGGATCAGCGAGCCGGCGGTGCCCGCTTCGATCGCGCTGCGCAGCGCGCGGTCCGATCCGACGAGTTCATCCTGACCGAGCAGCTCGTCGAGCGTGCGCGGGCGCATGCGCTCGGCGAGCGGTCGTGGCGGTTCCGGCGTCTGCGCATCGAACAGACTCATCGCGATCCGCCGCGACGCTGTCGGCCGGCTTCGAACAGCAGCACGCCGGCCGCAACCGCGACGTTCAACGACTCGACCGCGTCCGCGATCGGAATGCGAACGCGCGCGGTCGCCGCATCGCGCAGTTCCGCCGGCAGACCCGCGCCTTCGGCACCGAGGACGACGGCAGTCGGCGCCGTCCAATCGTGGTCGGTGTAGTCGAGCTCGGCCGCACCTTCTGCGACGACGAGCTGCATGCCGTGCGACGCCGTGAACTCGACGAGTTCGTCGGCGGAGACTCCGCGCGTGGTCGGCAAGCGGAGCACGCTGCCCGACGAGCCACGCACCGCCTTGTCGCGGAACGGATCCGCGCTGCCTTTCAGCACGACCATCCCGCTCGCACCCGCGGCCTCGGCGGTGCGCGCGATCGCGCCCAAGTTGCCGGGATCGCGCACTCCCGCCGCGACCGCGAGCAGAGGCACTACCTCCTCCGACAAGAGCGAATCGAGCGTGTAGCTCGGTCGATCGACGATCGCGATCACGCCCTGGGGCGTCTCGAGCGACGACATGCGCTCGAGCACGCGGTCCGCGCATTCGACGAACTCTTCGGCCAGCGTGGCGAGCCGGCTCTTCAGGTCGTGGGAGCTCTTGGCGCCGAGCAGCCGTGGCGACACGGCCGCCGCCCGGATCGGGATGTCGGCCCGAACCACGTCCCATACGAGCCGGAACCCGTCGACGACGACCTCGCTGTCGATCTCGCCTCGTGCGGCGTCGCGAAAGCGTTTGACGACCGGATTCTTGGTCGAGGTGATTTCCTGCCGAACAGCCATGTCGGATCGAGAATAATCCCCGAGGGGCTTCGAACCGAGGCCCCGGAGCTGCCGTGTCGACCCAAGTTTCCTTCCTGTTCCTGGCTGCGCTCGTCGCGCTCACCTTCGCCGTGGTCTGGGCGGTCCGCCAAGGATCCCCCCGGGTCGACGGCCGCGGCAGCATCCTGGGGTCGCTGGGGCTGATCTTCTCCAAGCCGGCGTTCCTGGTGCCGGCAACCATGACGGCGACGATCGTCGGAATCATCGTCGCCGCCACCTACATCGCTGGTGACAACTTCTGGCTGCGGACCGACGACGGCCCGACTATGGCGACGCTGCTGGGAATCAGCGTCGTGATCTCCGCAGGCATCGCCGGCCTGATCGGCCTGCTCGAGGCCCACCAAGCCGGCAAGCAGCCCGACTCCAACGCGTTTCTGTGGGGCATCGGCGATCACTTCTTCACGATCTTCCTCGCCAAGGTTCTGCTGGCTGGCTGGTTCGCGCAGTTCCGCTTCCATCCACCGATGCACTGGCGGCCAGAGGCGATGATCATCATGGTCCCCGCGATCATGCTCGCCCCGGTGATCGGCACCGCGACTCGATATCCGCGACGCCCCTTCCAAGCGATCCTCGCGAGCGCGACGACCGCGATCGCGCACCCGATCGCGACGCTGCGCGTGTTCGCCGCGCACGCGCTGCTGCTCGTCGCTGCGGTCGAGATCTTCGACTCGACCCACGCCGCGTATCACATGTGGAGCAACGATCAGGCCTACTGGCTGGCGATCGTTCACGGCTCACACCTGAGCTTCAATCTGTTCCCGTTCCTCGCGGCCGCTGCCACGCCCGAGACGCTGCTGATCTCGGTGCCGCTGATTCTGCTCTCGACGGTGTGCCTGACGGGCTATTGGACGATCGCGAACGGAACGACCAGGCGCGAACCGGCCGTCGAGACGATTACGGAAGCCGCGTAGCGCTTACGCGCCGAACGGTTCCGTCACGACCACCGCGTCGCGGGGCACCACGCCGAGATCGAAGCCGTCGACCAACTCCTCCGCGCGGCACGCCGCACCGGCATCGACGAGGCCGGAGCATTCCGCGAGGAATCCGACGACTCGTTCCGGCGGGATCCCGCTCTCGCGGAAGTAGCGTAGCGACGTATCCCCGTGCCGCTTCGCGAGTCGCTTGCCATCCGCGCCAACTAGCAATGGCACGTGCGTGAACGACGGCGGCTCGAGATCGAGCGCCGCGTAGAGCAGCAGCTGCCGCGGAGTCGACGCGAGTAGGTCGTCGCCGCGAAAGACCTCGGTCACGCCGGTCGCCGCGTCGTCGACGACCACGGCGCACTGGTAGGCCGCACCGCCATCCCGCTTCTGGATCACGAAGTCTCCACCGATCCGCCCGAGCTCCGACCCTCGATACCCGTCTTCGAACGCCACGGCTTCGACGTCGACGCGGAACCGAACCGCCGCAGCCTTGCCCGACTCGGCTTCGGCCGTCGCCACGTCGGCCCACCTGCCGCGGCAGGTGCCGGGATACGGCGTCGCGTCCTGCCACGACTCGTGCGGCGCGGAAGCCGCTTCTTCGACCTCCTTGCGGGAGCACACGCACGGGTAGGCGACACCCTGCGCGACCAGCGCGTCGACGGCGTCTCGGTAGCGATCCGTGCGCTCGGACTGCCGCACGACCTCACCATCCCAGTCGAGACCCAGCCAGCGCAGATCCTCGAGCGCAGCGGCTTCTGCACCGGCTCGCACACGCGGCCCATCGATGTCTTCGACGCGGAGGAGTAGAGTTCCACCCCGCGCGCGGACCGACAACCAGTTCAACAGGAACGTGCGCGCGTTGCCGAGGTGCAAGACACCCGTCGGACTCGGCGCCAATCTGCTGATGACCGAACTAGCTGAAGACACCGGAATAGTCTTACGCGTCGACGCGAAGATCTGCCACGTCGGCATCGGCGACGAGGAGATCCAGGTGCCGCTCGCGGGCAAGCTGTTCGAGAATCGTGGACGCGAGAAACGACCCGTCGCGGTCGGAGATCGCGTGCGCCTGTCGCGTTCGGGCGACGGCGACTACGGCGCGATCGACGAAGTGCTACCGCGCACGAGCAAGCTCGCCCGCCGCGGTGCCGGCGAAGACGCGCGCGAACAAGTCATCGCTGCGAACGTGTCCTTGGTCCTCGTCGTCGCCGCGGTGCGCGAGCCCGAGTTCCAGCCGTCGCTCGTCGACGGAGTCTTGGCGGCGGCCGAACGGCAAGAGCTTCCTGCGGCGATCGCGCTGACGAAAGTCGACCGCGACCGCAAGGGGATCGCCCAACGCTGGACCGACCTCTACCGCAGGCTCGGCTACGAGGTGTTTCCGACGAGCGTGACACCCGGCCACGAAACGACGGAGTCGCTCGCCGCACTCGAGCGCACGATCCACGCCAACGTGACCGTGCTGACCGGACTGTCCGGCGTCGGCAAGTCCTCGCTGCTGAACACGATCATCCCAGGACTCGACCTCCGCGTCGGCTCGCTCGGCCGCGTGCGGCAGGGCAAGCACACGACGACGCACACGCGCCTCATCCCGCTACCCGGCGGCGGCCACGTGCTCGATACGCCGGGCATCCGCACGTTCACGCTGTTCGCCACGGACCCGACGGAGCTGACGTTCTACTTCCGCGAGCTGAAGGAGCTGCGCGACCGGTGCGCGTTCCGCAACTGCACGCATTTGGATGAGCCGGATTGCGGCGTGGTGGCGGCGGTGGAGGCGGGAGAGGTGGCGCCGAGTCGGTGGGCGTCGTATCGGCAGCTGTATCTCGGGCTGGCGAAGTCGGGGGATTGAGGGGCGGGGGCGACGGACGCGGGCCAGGCCGGGCACGGGCCAGGAGCCTTAAGACGGGGGCCGCCCCCGCTACCCGCTCGGATCCCCCATGTGCATCGGCGGCCCAGCTTCCCTCCGCCGCAGCATCAGCACGATCAACATCCCCGCGAACCCCGCCATGACCGTGTCCACAACCGCGAAGATCATCGGCACGAACGGCGCGGTCTCCACGACCGTGTCGATCATCGCCTCCTTCTCCTCGTCCGTCATCGGCGTGCCGGAACTCGCGATGCTCTGCTCCACGGCTTCGCGCGCCGACTCCTCGACGAGTCCCGGGTCGATCGTCTGCGATGCGATCGCGGCGAAGAGGATCGTGCCGAGACCCACTCCGATGAACGACACCGTGAATCCCTGGCCCGGCGTCAGGAACGGATCTCGCTGACGCGCGACCAGCGCCGTGAATCCGCCGTAAGGCAACCAGGACATCGGCAGCAGGCAGCAGCACGACGCGACGCTGAGCGCGCCGTGTAGGTGCGACACGAGGAACAACACGCTGGTCGCGATGAAGCTCAGCGCGGCGCCAGCCGCGATCGGCATCGCCCACGACGGGGGAGGCGCCTGCGTCGGATCGTAAGGGTCGGTCACGCGGCGGATGCTACTCGGCCCAGGTGAGCCATTTGTAGAGCCACGACAGCAAGAACACCGCGACGCCGATCAGCAGCATCTTCGGATACGGCCACATGCTGATACGCTCGACGAGCGAGCGGCCCCGGACCAGGCTGTGCAGCGCGAGACCACCGAACGCGATCCCGAGCAGCGCCAGCAACGCGCCGAACGGCTGCGTGACGAACGCGCGCCAGGGCGACAGGTGCACCAGGTGCGCCGCGGCCGTCGTGCAACCGCACGTCGGACAAGGGATGCCATACTGCGAAGGCCACGCGCATCGCGCCATGCCGAGCTGCTCGTGCGTGCCATGACCTCGCGCGTCCGGATCGACTCCGAGCAGCAGCCACACGATGAGGACCGTGATTGCAATCGCGACGAGCGCGACGAAACGGTCGGTGGCGGGCACACGAGTTTGCGGTTCAGCCAAGTCGAGCAGATTACCACCCCGTCGTCCCAGGCCGACATGCACGCAAGCGGATTGCTATTCTCTTCGCCAGTCGCCCCTGCCCCGGAATTGGAACTGGAGGGTCTCATGACTCGCAAACTCCTTCTCGCAACCGCTCTCCTCACCACCGGTCTCTCCGCGCAGACAGACCCCTTCCCGGACGCCGGTTGGTATTCGATCGACGGCGCCGTCACGCGCATGCTGACGAATGGTGAAATCGTCGCGCAGGCTCCGACGACCAACGCCGACGGCGTCTACCCGGCTCCGGACGGACAGGTCTGGATCACCGTGGGTCTCGTCAAGCGGATCGACTTCTCGTCCGGCGCGCCCGTGATCACGACGCTACCCGCGCCGGCCACGAACGCGCAGGCCGCGGCGGTTTGCTTCGCGCTCGACGGCACGGCCTGGATCGCTTGGAACAGCGAGGTGTGGCAGACCACGGCGAACGGCGTCGTTCTCCAGCAGATTCCGACCCACATCGGGGCACGCGACGCGTGCTTCGACTCGGAAGGCATCCTTTGGATCGTCCACAGCGACGGCATCCTGACTCGGCTCGATCCCGCCACCGGCACGATGACCGAGACCGACCTCTTCCCGCAGATCGGCGCCCAGCTCGTTTCCGGTATGCGCGCCGCACCGGACACCGGCAACGGCGGCTGCCTGTGGGTATCGGCCGATCCGCGCGCGCTGATCCGCGTGGACTGCTCGACCGGTCTCGTGACCAACAGCTTCGAGTTCGGCGACTGGACGATCACCGGCGAACACATCTCGCGCCCGAGCATCGACCGGCTGGGTCGTCCATGGGTCGGCACCACGGTCACGGGACGCGTCTACGTGCTGCAGGCCTCCGGACTCGGCGTCGCCAACTCGTTCAACCTCTACCCGTCGCAGATCCGGGCGATCGACATCTCCGGGGAAGGCGAACCGATGATCCAGCGCTACGACGTCGTGTCGTTCTCGACGACGATCGAAACGCTCGACCCGATCACCGGGGCCGTGCGTTCACGGATCACCCCAGGCTTCGTGCGCTCGCGCGATCCTTTCCGCTTCCATCGGGCGCTCGTCTACGACCGCGATTCCGATACCGACGGCGACCTGACGCCGAACGGGGCGGAAACCCAGTTCGGCAGCCACCCGTACGACCCGCAGGACAGGCTTCCCAACCGACTCCGCGCCGCGGCGGGCTCGCAGCAACTCGGGGGGCTCGTGCGCTTGCAGATTCCGGCCGCCGGCTACCCGTACACGCTTCTCTTCGGCTTCGGCCGCAGCAGCAGCGGAGTCCCGGTGCCCGGCATTCTCGGCGAGTTCCTGCTCGACCCGACGTCTCTGCTCCCCGTGACGTCCCCGGGCTTCCTCGAACTGCCGATGCCGACCGACCCGAGCTTCGCCGGGCTCGCGTTCTACTCGCAGGCGTTCGTGCCTGGGGCCGGGCCGATCCCCGCCGCGTTCACGAACGTCGTGAACCTCCGCGTCTTCCAGTAGTGACGGGCGCGCGGTGTCCGGTTCCGCAACAGTCACTGGCTGAGCCCTGCGAACCGGTGCCGCCACACGCCTACTTCTCTACATCGCGACACCGCCGTTTCTCGATAGGTGCTCCATGCGCCTCTCGACCGGCAAACTGCTCGCACTCGCGACCTGCGGCCTGATCCTGGCTCTCGTCGCGGGCGAAATGCTCGCCCGCATTGTCTACTACGGCGTGCACGGCTCGCGGTCGCTCGCCCTCAGCGAGTTCGCGGAGAACGCGAACGAATCCGCGCCAAGCCGCATCGTCGAGCCGCGCAAGCCGCTCCCGACGCGTGCCGATCGCGAACGAGCCGCGCACGCGCTCTACGAAGAAGCGGGACGCACGCTCCTGAGTGAGTTCCAGGGACATTTCCGAACCGCGTTCGAAGAGCTCGCCGAGGCGGTGCAGGTTGACGGTGCGAAACTGGCGGTAGCCTACATCCCAGCCCCGCCGGGCCGTGAGATCCTGACCAAGTCGAACCGCGTGTTCTTCCGCGGGCTCGCCAACCGCTACAGCGCGGGGTTCCTCGATCTCGGCGACGCGCTTCAGGAGCACGAGCCGGAGCACGTCTACCTGCTGCCGGAGGACGAGCACCTGTCTCGCCTCGGCAACCAGATCGTCGCGCGCGAACTCGCGAACTGGCTGCCGCAGTTCTTGCCGGAGAAGCCACGGCGCTCGCAAGCGTCGCAGGGCCCGTATCCACGGCTCGGCGACAACGACCCGGACACTCAGAAACACGACGGTCGTGGCTGGTCGCTCTACCAAGCACGGATCAATGGCCAGGGATTGAGACGTCCGTCCGACCTGCTCTATCCGAAGCGTGGCCATCACGTGCTGCTCCTCGGAGACTCTTTCACCTACGGCGTCTACCTCGCAAGGGAGCACACGTACGCGCACATGCTCGATCGCCGGCTCCAGGCCGCGATCGTCCTCAACGCGGGCGTCTGCGGCTACACGATCACGGACGAGGCCGCGCTGTACCGAGAACGCGCGACGCAGGCGGACGCCGACGTCGTCGTGCTGCAGCTCTACGACAACGACCTGACCGACATGTTCTCGTATCTGCGCAACCGGCAAGCGCGCGATCGCAAAAGTCGCCGCTATCGCCGATCCGTCGCCGAAGAAGAGTTCTTCGGTCGGCTCGGGGCGGCAAAGCCGCGCTGAGCAGCGGAACGTCTACGAGAAGTCGTAGACGTATGCGAGCTTCTCCTTCTGGACGATCGCGTATGAAAGGTTCTTGAGCAGACTGAGCTCTTCGCTGCCCTCGAACTGCAACCCACGGACGACCGGGTTCTGCATGATGAAGTACTTGCGACCCGGACCGCGCGACGGCTCGTACGCGCCGGACTCGACGTTGCCCGCGAGTTCGAGCTGCACGGTGCCGCTGTAGAACGCGCGAATCCGCACGGTCTTCTCGTTTTCCGCGAGGATGCGCTGCTGCTGGTCACCCGCGACGTCGACGAGCTCGTGCGCGAGCACGATCTGGTCGGTGTTCACGAGCACTCGCGGCGTGCGAACGACCTCGCGGCCCTTCAGCGACACCATCATCGCGTCTTCGATCGCGAGGAAGCGTCGCTCGACGTCCTCGAGCATCTTGGACAGTCGATGGCACTTGTTCGCCAACCGACCTTTGATCAGGAAGGCATCGGTGAGGAACAGGTCCTCGACGAACACCGGGGCTGCGCTCGAGCCCTTTTGGCTGGGATCCGTATCCATCATCTATGCCGTTGGAATCGGCATTGGGGCGGGGCCAACTCAAGGGTGCCGGGCGAGCCGGCTCCGAACCTCGCCGGCGAGGTAGAACGACCCCGTGACAACGGAGGGTCCGCGCCGCCCGGGCTCCAGCAGGCGCAGCCCGTCCGCGGCGTCGACCGCGATCCGAACGGAAGCGCCACGGGCCTCCAGCCACTCGCCGAGTTCGTCGCTCGACTCGCACGCCGTGCCCGCGATCTCGGTGACGACGAAGGAGTCCGCGATCGGAATCAGGACCTCGAGACACTCCCTCCAGCGCTTGCCACGCGCGATCGCGAAGAGAACGTCAACACGCTGAGCACCGAACCGCCGTCGCATCTCGTCCGCCAGGAGCGCCGTCGACGCCGGCGTGTGCGCACCGTCGAGCACGATCGGTCCATCGAACACTTCGAAGCACGCAGGGGACCGCGGCCGGGCGATGCGGGCCGGCAACGCATACCCGGCATACAGAGTTCGCAGACACGCCCAGGCCAGCGCAACCGCACGCACCTCGTACGCCGGCGCGCCGTCGATGCGCACCTCGGCTCGTTCACCGTCCCGATGCCAGAGGGACGCGACGAGATCACTGCCGTCGAACGACGGTTCGCCCGCGCCGAAGTCGCGACCGAACACCTCCAAGTGACATCCGACCTCGGCCGCGTGCCGCTCGGCGACCTCGAGCGCCCCGCCATCCACCGCGGTGAACCCGATCCCGCCCGGTCGAAACACGTGCGCCTTCTCGGCGGCGATCGCTTCGACCGTGTCGCCGAGCAGCTCCGTGTGCTCCAGCTCGACCGAGGTGAGGATCGACGCGTCGACCGGAACGGCCGTTGTCGCGTCCAGGCGCCCACCGAGCCCGACCTCGAGCACCCCGAACTCCACGCCGTAACGATCGAAACAGCCGAGCGACGCCGCGGTCATGACCTCGAAGAAACTCGTCGTGATGCCGCCCGTCCGCGCGTGGTCCAAAACCGCGGTCAGCTCTTGGGTCAGCAGCGACTCGGACACGTTCTCGCCATCGAGGACGACCCGCTCGAGCACGGTTTCGACGTGCGGCGACATGTACACGCCCGTCCGAGCCGCCGGCGGCGCGAGGGCCGCAAGGTATCTCGAAGTCGTGCCCTTCCCCTTGGATCCGCCGACCTGGACGAGCCGTGGCGGCGGCTCCGGCGCGCCTGGCCGCTCGAGCAGGCGACGCATGCTCTCGAGCCCGAATCGCACCCGATCCGGCCGATCCCGTTCGTAGTTGGTCAAGTCCGCGCACAGCGCGGCGATGCGGTCGGTCGCGGTTTCGGACACGGAGGCAGGGTAGCAGCCAAATGTGGACCCGCGAACAGGGCGAGGACGTAAGATCCCCGGCCAGCCGCCACCCCTCCCCCGCACCCCGAGGAAACGAGATGCTGCGAAGCCTCACGATCGCCCTGACCATCGCCGCGTTTGCCGCGGACGCGACCGGCCAACGCCGTCGCGGCTCGAAGCCCAAGCTCGAGAACTTCACGACCCGCCTCGGCGACTTCGAGAGCAAGGCGCTCGGCGAGCGCGACTCCGTCTATCGCGTCTTCCTGCCCAAGGGTTACGACGACAAGGCGAACAAGGACACGCGCTATCCGCTCGTGATCTGGCTCCACGGCATGTGGGAGGATCACGACCGTTTCTACACGCGCGGCGGCGCCAAGGTGCTCGACAAGCTCCGCGGCGAGGACGAGATTCCCGAGATGGTCGTCGTGTGCGCGAACGGCAGCCGTTCTTCGTTCTACATCAACGGCGCGGCGAAGGGTACGGCCTACGAGGACCTGATCGCGAAGGATCTGCTCGAACACTGCGACGAGACCTATCGCATCAAGGCCGAGCACACCTCGCGCGCGATCGTCGGCGTGAGCATGGGCGGCTACGGCGCGCTGAAGATCGCGTTCAAGCACCCGCAATCGTTCGGAGTCGTGGCCGCGCACAGCGCCGCGATCCTGCCGCGTGACCCGAAGAAGCTCGACGAAGCGTTCCCGTGGCTCGAGCGCTGGGGCGGCGCCCAGAAGGCGATCGGGTCGATCTTCGGCAAGGAGATCACGACCGAGAAGTGGAACGCCGAGAACGTCCTGTGCATCGCGGAGGCCCTCGAACCGAAGCGGCTCCACGGTCTGAAGATCTACCTCGACTGCGGGGACGCAGACTCCTACGGCTTCTTCGCTCCGAACCAGGAGCTCGTGAAGACGCTCGAGAAGCGCAAGATCAAGCACACCTGGCGCGCCGTAGAGGGCGGGCAGCACGGCTGGCGCCGGGGCTACAACCAGGAAGCAATCCCGAACTCGCTGCGGTTCGTCGCCGCGAGTTTCACGGTGCAGCGCGCGACCTCGGGCCTCGGCGGCCTGTTCGGCACCGGCGCCGAGGACAAGAAAGATCCACAGCGCAAGTAGCCGCTGAGAAGGCGATTACGGGCTTCTCCACGCGGTTTTCCCGAACCCCGGCGCACACTTCGCCGATGATGGGACTAGGGAGATCTGACGATGTTTTCGCTCGAGCACAGGGTCCGCGTCTTCGTGTTCCAGTTTCTGGAGAACGACGTCCAATACCTACTGCTCCGGCAGAGGCCCCGGGAAGAGTGGCCGCTGGGCCCCGTCGTCGGGCCGATCGGCCTCGACGAGGGCATCCAGGACGCGATCGTGCGCGAGGTCCGCGAGGAAACCGGGATCCGCAAACCGCACCACATCATCGACCTCTCCGAGCCGACCAAAGAGCTGTTCGGCGAGGACGTCGGCCTCGTGGAGTGGCCGTTCGCCTATCAGGCGGGCGTTCCGGGCGAGCCGAGCCCGGGAATTATTCCCGGGCCGATGGTGGGCGAGTTCCGCTGGATGTCCTTCGAACAGGCCTTCCAGAACGTCGGGAACGCCAGCGATCGCGAGGCATTGATCCGATTGCGATTGGATCTGAACGGCTGATTGCCTCTCCGCGTATCAGACGGGACCGAAAACAGACGAAGTCCCCGGGCGAATTTGTCGTAGGAGCCGCAAACTCACCCTTGTCGGGTCGGCCCACGCGCTAGACCCTCCCGGACCCCGCTCCTCAACGTTCCCCCAATGAAGCAAGACCAGGACACCGACGTTCGCGAGAACGGCGGCGGCGCCGCCTCCGGCGATGAACCGATCACCGGCGACGGACGCCTTCCCAGCTCTGCGATGCGCAGCTACGCGCTGCTCACGCCCGACCTCAAGAACCTCTACTTCGGCTTCTACAAGGCCACGTATGGCAAGACGAAGCTCGACCTGAAGACGAAGGAGTTCGTCGCCATCGCCGCCTCGCTCTCGCTGGGCTGCAAGGGCTGCCTCGAGGGGCACCTGAAGAAGGCGAAGAAAGAAGGTGCGACCGCGGAGGAGATCTCCGAGGTCATCGCCGTCACCCTCGGCGTCGCCGCGGCGTCGATCGTCGACCGGTCGGACATCGCCAACTTCCACCTCGGCGGCCTGTTCGAGAAACCCGCCGAGTAGCGTCGCCGCGGCGTTGAAAGCGCCAGCGGCGAACCCGAAACGGAGATTCTCCGTTATCCTTCGCGGAGGTCGCGCCGCGCTCGCTCGGCGCGCCGAATCGAGATGCCGCAATCACCGCGTAATCCACTGGCCCTGGCCGATTGGTGGAAGGTCTTCGCGATGGGCACCGTGCTCGCGGGGCTCATCTTCCTGACCTTCTTCTACGACTACGGGCCCACGATCCCGCTCGGGGAAGGTCCACCGGTCGAACGGACGCGCGTGCAGACTCCGGTGCTCGATCTCGCGCAGCTCGCGCTCGCGCGGGACGGCACCCGGGCCGAGCGTCTCATCATCGAGCCGAAGCCGCTCGCGCACCTGCTCGAGAAGTCGATCGACATCGTGCCGCGCGTCGCGAAAGCGCTCGGGATGCCCGAGCACCCGCTGCTGATCGAAGACGTGCGCGCCAACCCGGCGAGCCATCGAGGTCAATACCTCTGGTACAAGGGCAAGCTGCGCTACCTGTCGCGCGGCAAGGCCGGTCACCCGCGGCGCGGCTACAAGATCTACGAAGGCTGGCTGACGACGGACGAGGGCGACGACGTGCTGTTCCGCGTGTCGCTCGAACCGCGTGATATCCGGGTCGGCGAGTATGTCCGTATCGAGGGCTTCTTCATGAAGCTCTACGACAGCAACGATCTGCCGCGCGCCGACCGCGTGCCGGTAATCGTCGGGCCCGAGCTGTTCTCCGACTTCCCGAACTGGAACCCGGTCGCCGAGGTCGACGAGAAGATCCTCGACTCGGTCCAGGACGACATCTACGACGCGTTCGGCAACCCGATCGTCGACGGTCCCGTGTGGGACGGCCTGCTCGAATCGCAGTACCTGCCGCTGTGGCACATGGCGAGCCACGCGCTGACGCGCACGCCGACGCTCACACGCCGTCAGTGGCGCAAGACTCGCCCGTTCAACACGAAGGAGCAGCTCGACAAGGTCAAGCACGGCGAGTTCGCACGCGGGACGCCAGTCCGCTTGCTCGGCTCGTTCGTGAAAGGCCACGAGTGGGAAGCGCGCCCGAACCCCGTCGGCATCAAGACCTGGGCGCAGGTGTGGATGCAGGTGCGGGACCTCGGCGGGAAGGCGCTACCGGTTTGGATCCCGAATCCGATCGGCAAGATCAGCTACAACCAATCGCTCGAGGTCAAGGCGTACTACTTCCGGCGGATGATGTTCGAGTCGCCGGACGGCGGGCGCTTCACGCCCGTGTTCGTCGCCGACGAATTGCACCGCTACACGCCGGACCCCCCGCACCCGACCACGGCGATCGTGCAGTGGTCCTTCGTCGGCCTGATCGCCGCCGTCGTGCTGCTGTTCGTGTTCTTGGCGCGCCGCGACCGCCAGCGCAATCGAGTGCACCTCGTAGAGATGGACGAGCGCCGCCGCCGCCGCCGAGAGCGCGCCACCCTCGCAAGCGAGCAGGCGTGACCGAACTCACCTGTGCGGCGCCAGGGCACCCGGACAGCCGGATCACGATCCGCGCCGGCGTGCGCCGCGAACTCGGCGACTCGATGTCGGCAGAGAACACGTTCGTGCTCTGCGACGCACGCGTCGCTGATTCGCACCCCGAGGTCGTGCCGGAAACGGCCATCGCGATGCCGATCGGCGGCGGCGAAACCAGCAAGTCGTTCGACATGCTCGAGCGTGTGCTTCGAGGGCTCGCCCAGGCCGGCATCGATCGCAACGGGACGCTGTTCGCGTTCGGCGGCGGCACGATCGGCGATCTCGGCGGCGTCGTCGCCGCGCTGTGGCTGCGCGGGATCCGCCTCGTGCAGGTGCCGACGACGCTACTCGCGATGGTCGACAGCAGCGTGGGGGGCAAGACGGCGATCAACATCCCCGAGGGCAAGAACCTAGTCGGCGCGTTCTGGCCACCGAGTGAAGTCTGGATCGACCCGGAGTTCTTGACGACGCTCCCGGACGACGAGTTTCGGTCTGGCCTCGGCGAAGTGCTGAAGGCCGCGATCGGACTCGACGCCGACTTGTTCGACTTCTGCACCCAGAACCGCGAACGCATCTTGGCACGCGAGCACGACGCGCTCGGCCGCGCGATCGAGCTGTCGGTCCGCGCCAAGATCCGCGTCGTCGAAGCCGACTTCCGTGAAGGCCACGAGCGCCGCCTGCTCAACCTCGGTCACACGCTCGGCCACGCGCTCGAAGGCGTGTCGGGCTTCACCGTGCCCCACGGCATCGCGGTCGCGCGCGGGATCCACTTCGCGATCGACCTGGCGGCGCACGTCGGTGCGATCGCGGCGCCGGACGCGGACCGTTGCCGCGAACTGCTGACGACATTCGGTTACGCGCCCGATCCGCTGCCGCCCCGCGAACAACTCGAGCCGTTCGTGTGGCGCGACAAGAAGCGCGAAGGCAACACCCTGCACTTCGTGCTGCCGACCGCGATCGGCGCCTCGACGACGCGCGCGATCGCCGTCGACGAGTTCGCCGCGGCGCTCTGAGTCAGTCGCCGATCACGAGGTGCAGCGACTCCGTCAACGCGAGCACGTTGAGGAACGACCCGTTCGGATCGACACCGCCGCCTTGCACGTAGACGTCCCAACCCGCGACGTGCGGCGGTAGCCCGAGCGGAAACTCAGCAAAGCTTCCCGACGCCGTGGTCGTCAACGCGATCCACGGCAACTCGCCGTTCACCACGCAGCCCCCGACGGCGATCGGGAACGTGTCGAAGGCGATGCCCACGAACGCGAGCGCCCCTGGGAGCACGTTGCCGACCCGCAGAGCGAACTCGGAGTTGCCCGCTATCGGCACCCCGATCGTCGTCAGCGTCGGGATGCCGTTCGATCCGTTGCAGCCCGGATCGAGCAGCGTGATCGACGCGGGCACCGTCGGCTCGTAGAGCCAGGTCTCGTCCATGTCCGAACTCTGCGTGTCTTCCCCTCCGAAGAGCAGCATCTGGTGGCGCGCTTGGTCGTAGGCCATCGCGTGCTTCCACCGAGCAGGCCCGGCCGTGTACGGCGTCCACGTGAACCCGTCCCACTCCCACGTCTCCGTGGAGCGGAATCCGAACTGGTTCGTCCCGCCGCCGTGCAGGACGATCCGTTCGCGATCGGTGTCATACCCGAGAGCGGCGTGGCCCCACGCGACCGGGCCGCCGCCGACTTGCTCCCAATGCGAGCCGGTCCATTCGTAGGTCGCACCGATCGTGACCATCACGACGCGACCGCGCGCGGCGTCGTAAGCCATCGCGTGGTTCGCCGTCCCGGGCGGCTGGACCGGTCCGAACTCCATCACGAGCTCCGGGCGTTGACTCGCGGGCAAGCCTTCGCCGCTCGTGCAGACGACGGGTCGCGCCGGTCCGGCCAGTTCGAACCCGTCGCGAATCACCAAGCCGTGGTTCTCGCGCACCCCGAGGTTCCAGTCGCGGACCAACGTTGTGACGTCGAACTCCTTCCAACCGGGCGACGAATCCGGACACGAGAACGAGACGAGGTTCGGGCCGTAGGACGGCTGAGTGTCCCAGGTCAGCTGGCTTTCGATCCAGGCGTCGTTGACGGCGTAGAGATCCTTGCTGACACACCCCGCACCGACAGGCGTCGTCTGATACAGACGTAGTGTGGCTCGCGACGGGTTCACGCCTATCCACGAAGACAGATCGAATCGGAAGTATCCGCGAGTCGGGGTGGTGGGACCACCGATCGCGATCATGCGGCCGGCTCGAACGTCCGGATCGAGGCCGAAGTTCGAAGTCGAGAGCCACTCATCGACGGTCGTGTCCGCGCTCACGGGCACCGACTGCGAGAACGGGGGCACCGACGGCGCCAAGGTCCAGCTCGTGCCATCCCACAACCACGTGTCCTCGAGCAGGTAGTGGCTCACGCCGTGCAGACCGCCGTACATCACGACGCACTCACGAACCGCGTCGTACGCCATCTTGTGGTGCGTGCTCCGCGGCGGACCACCGACGGAACGAAGCGTCCAGCTCACGCCGTCCCACGCCCAAGTCCCGTTGGAGACGTTCGGGCCGATTCCCCCGAACACGATGCACTCGCCGCGAGCTTCGTCGTAGGCCATCGCGTGCAGGGCACGCCGGGGCGGCGGCGCCACGGTCGGAATCAGCGTCCAGTCGTCCCCGTCCCACTCCCAGGTGTCGGCCGCGGGACTCGAGCCACTGACGATCCCGTCACCGCCGAACACCACGACGCGTTCGCGCGCGGAGTCGTAGGCCATCGCGAAGTTGATCCGTCCCGCTGGATGCGAAGCAGGCATGGACTCGGTCCAAGTCATCTGCGCCGGAGACACGCTCGCAGTGAGCGCGATGAGCCAAAGAAGATTTCGCATCGTTCTACCTCGGTTCCGAGTTCAACGAATCCCCGCGACGATCCGAGCCACGTCGCTCAACACGACGCCGAGCGGATTCGCAGGAACATCGACCGCGACGACCTGCGTGTGGAACGTCTGACTGGCGAGCGCCGTGTCGATAGGCACGACGACGCTCCACGAGGCTGTTCCACTCGCGTTCGGCAGCATCTCGGCGTGATACGAATCGAGACCGAGAATGCACCCCGGCGCGCCGATCACGCTCAGGTCGAGCGCCGCCGGCTCCCGACCGAACAGGATGAACGGCGTCGCCTGCGTCGCGAACGGCGCGGCCTCGACAACCAACGGATCGCCCAGCCACGGCAAACCGAACGGCGCCGCGGTCAGCGACGGCACCCCGACGCTCCCCGCGCATCCCGTCCCGACGACTTCGACGCGCGCGCGAGACGCCGTCGAGTATTCCCATACGGCCGACTGGTCGGTGCACGCGACGACGCGCGCGTTCTCGGAGTCGTATGCCGCAGCGTGGTCACTCGACACGGGCAGGACGCTGGCGACCTGGGTCCACACCGTGCCGTCCCACTCCCATGTGTCGGTGAAGTGGGTCCCCACGGCACCGGTACCGCCCTGGAGCAGGGTGCGATCGCGCTCTTCGTCGTACACCATCACGAAGCGATACCGCGGCCCCGGCCCGGTCGGAATCGGCTGCCACTGCTGACCGTCGAACTCCCAACCGTCGGCAATCGGCCAGCCGCCTGCATCTTTGCCGCCGTACACGATGACTCGGTCTCGGCGTCGGTCGTAAACCATGCCGTGCATCCATCGCGCCTGTGGAGACGTCGACGTCGTCGGCACGACGGACACCGACACACCGTCGTACGCGCGCAGCGAGTCGTCGTCCTGGAAACCGCCGAAGAACAGCGTTCGGCCTCGCAGACTGTCGTAGGCCATGCGCGTGCCAATCGACGCCTGCGTGATGCCACGCCACTCCCAGTTCACGCCGTCGTAGTCGAACACCTGGTCCGCAGCCCCGAGCACCGTCAGTCCGCGGGCGTCGTCGAACACCATGTCGTGCTCGCGCGCAACCGGGAAGAACGCGGGCGTGATCTGCTGCCAACCCGCGCCGTCGAGCTCCCACGTCTCACCGATCGTCGCGAGGCCTCGGATGCCCCCGTGCAAGATCGCCTTCCCTCGCACCTTGTCGTACGTCATTGTCGACCCGGACCGCGGCGGCGGCGTGGACGAACTCGACTGCGACCACGCCGCGCCGTTCCACGTCCACGTGTCCCCGAGCGTCGGCCCGAGCGGCAACATGTTGTCTCCGCCGTAGAGCACGACGCTGCCGAGCGCCGCGTCGTACGTGATCCCGAAGCGGCGACGCGGTGCGGGTGCCGGCGAAGGTGACAGCTGCTGCCAGCTCGTCTCGTCCCACTCCCAGACGTCGGCGAGGGTCGTCGACCCGCCGAAGACGACCAGGCGATTCCGCGCCGCGTCGTACGCGAGACCGTGGGCCTCACGCACAGGGCCACTGCTGTCGACGAGCGCCCAATCGACGCCGTCCCACTCCCACAGGTTGGGGTAGGTAATCGAGTTCGGGAAGAACCCGAACGTGCCACCGTGCAACATCACGCGCTGTCGGCCAGCGTGGTACACCACCTGGTGGTCGCGGAGCACTCCCGGCGCCAGGCTCGACGGAACGTGGACCCAACTCAGCCCGTCCCATTCCCAAGTCTGGCCGTCCCCGTAGAGCACGCTCACACCCCGGGATGCGTCGTAGGCCATCCGGCCTTCGTGAGTGACGTCGTTCGGAGGGTTCGCGACCAAACGCTGCACCCACGCGGCCCCATCGAATTCCCAGGTCTGCCCCGAGCCGACCACGACCAGTCGGTCGCGCGCCGTGTCGAACGAGACCGCGCCACCACTCACGACGTGCCCGTCGTTCGTCGCGAGCCGCAACCAGGCTCCGTTCCCGAAGGTCCAGGTATCGCTGACGAAGGTGGGATCTCCACCTCCGAACAAGACGGTCCGTCCGCGCACCGAGTCGAAAGCCAGGCGCACCCCGAGTCGCGCACCGGGCGCGCCCTCCGCCAATCGCCACTCTGCCTGTGCGACCGCGCCGGTCACCAGGAGCCCCCAAACCAACGCACCAACCGCGAACGGACGGATCGACATGTCAGACCTCTCGTGGATTTCTCGAGTCCCGTTTCCGAGGCACATCCTAGCGCGAAGGCACCCACGGACTCGGCAACGACTATTTTTGAACGCGTTCAATTTAATGAAATAGCCGCGCCCTTCCGCCGTTTTTGAACATGTTCAAGAAAGGAACGGGAACACAATGTCGCCCACGCTAATCACTTACGTCCTCTACCTCCTGATCAGCATCGCCCTGACCGTCTGGGTCGCCCGCACCCTCCACCGCAACGGGCGGATCTTCCTGGTCGACGTCTTCCACGGCAACGAGCCGCTCGCCGACTCGGTCAACCACCTGCTCGTGGTCGGCTTCTACCTCGTCAACCTCGGCTACGTCTCGCTCGCATTGAAGCTCGCGGCGCGAATCGGCGACGCGACCGAGAGCGTCGAGGCGCTGTCGCACAAGGTCGGATTCGTGCTGGTCGTCCTCGGCGGCATGCACTTCCTGAACCTGTTCATCTTCAGCAAGATCCGGCAGAACGCGAAGCTGTCGAGGGCCCGGCGCCCGGTCGCGCCCGACGCGCACGTGGAGGCGACGTGACGGCTGACGAAGCCAGCGACCTGTCTCTGACGGTGTACTTCGACCGCAGCTGCGACTTCTGCGCCCGCGGGGCCCGCTGGCTCGAGCGCGAGCCGAAGTATGTCCCGGTCCACTGCGTCGCGGCGCAGTCCGCGACGCGGGCGGACTGCGCGCTGTCGCCGGACGAGCTGCTGCGTGAAGTCACGGTGATCGCATCGGACGGCGCGGTCTACCACGGCACGAAGGCATTCCTGATCTGCCTTTGGGCCTTGCGACGCTACCGCAAGTGGTCGATGCGCTTGTCGACGAAGGCGATGCTGCCGTGGGCACGACGGTTGTTCGGCATGGTCGCGCGATTCGGTAACGTAGCGCGTATCGATGCAGCAGGACGCAGCCAAGACCGGCAAAGGTGAGCGCACCAAGGCCCGTATCGTCGACGCGGCGCTCGTGCTCTTCCGCGAACATGGCTACGACGCGACAACGATGCGCATGGTCGCCGAACGCGCCGGCGTTTCCCTCGGCAACGCCTACTACTACTTCAAGTCGAAGGAAGTCCTGCTGCAGGCCTTCTACAAGGAGATGCACGACGCGCACGTCGCCGCGAGCCAGGAGGTCCTGTCGAGCTCGAACAAATTGCACGATCGTCTCCTCGGCGTGCTGCAAGCGCGCATCGACGTCACCGAGCCCTACCGGCGATTCGCCGCGCTGCTGTTCCGCCAAGCGGCGGATCCGGACAGCCCGCTCAATCCGTTCCACGAAGCGAGCCGCGCGACCCGCGAAGAGGCGATCCAGCTGTTCGAAGTCGTGATCGAGGGTGCGAACGTCAAGGTCCCGAAGGACCTGGCAAAGGAACTCCCCGAACTCCTGTGGACCTACAGCATGGGCATCGTGCTGTTCTGGATCCACGACCGGTCCGAGGACAGCGCGCGCACCCGGAAGCTGGCGGCGCACACGTCCGACATCGTCGTCAAGTTGATCCGCCTCGCGTCGAACCCGTTGCTGCGGCCGCTGCGGAAGCGCGTTCTCGAGTTGTTACGGGACTTTCGGGTAACTGGTTAGCAACGACGAATCCGCCGCGCAGCAATCCAAACCGACCGCGAATCCGCGCGCGAAATCGGCAACCGTCGCCGATTGATGCTACGCTGCGATCCCTGCCCGCCCTGACCGCGTCTCGAATCCCTGTCGAGCCGGTTCCCGCCGTTCCTACGCATCCACCCATGCACCATCGCATGTTCGGGCTGGCAGTCGTGCTGGCCGTCTCTTCCCTCGCGCCCGCCCAGGGCGACAATGTCGTGCTGCTCGGCCAACTCGGCGGCTACGCGTTCTACAACGACGTGTGGGGCTACGCGCATCCGGATGGTCGCGAGTATGCCGTCGTCGGCACGAACACCGGCACGACGATCATCAACACGACGAATCCCGCCGCGCCGTTCGAGGTCGCGTTCGTCAACGGGCCGAACTCGATCTGGCGCGACATGTGCACCTTCGGGTCCTACGTCTACATCGTCACCGAAGGTGGCGGCGGGATGCAGATCATCGACATGTCGTCGCCCGACAGTCCGCAGAACCTCGGCACTTGGGGCCAAGGGCTGTGGGGCAATGCGCACAACATCTCGGCGGACGAAGGCACAGGGTGGCTCTACGTCGTCGGCACGAACAACGGCACGATCACGCTCGACGCCTCGTCGAACCCGACCAACCCGTCGGTGATCGGCACGACGCCGGGCCCGTACCTCCACGACATCACCGTCGCGAACGGACTCGCGCACTGCTCGGCGCTGAACAACGGGGAGTACGAGATCTGGGACGTCACGTCGTTCCCGTTCACGGTGCTCTCCGAGTCGCCGACGCCTGGCGACTTCACGCACAACAGCGTCGCGAACCTCGCGCAGACGGTCGCGGCGACGACGGATGAGATCCCCGGCGGCGTCGTGCAGCTGTTCGACATCTCGAACCCCAACGCGCCGGTCGCCGCTGGCAGCTACACGGCGAACCCGATCGCGGTCCCGCACAATGCGTTCATCGTCGGGGACCGCTGCCACATCTCGTTCTACACCGAGGGCTATCGGGTCCTCGACATCTCGGACATCAACAACCCGGTCGAAATCGGTTCGTACGACACGTTCCCGGGTTCGAGTTCGAACTTCGACGGCGCGTGGGGCTGCTACCCGTTCCAGCCGTCAGGGAACGTCTACGTCTCGGACATCCAGTCCGGCCTGTTCATCGTTCGCCCGTCTACGCTGGACATCGCTCACACGCCGCTGACGACGACGATGGACGAAGTCGGCCCCTACGTCGTGACGGCTGGCGTGACGTCGGACGACCCGATCTCCAGCGTCACCCTCACGTGGTCGGTCGACGGCGGACCAAACACGAACGTGCCGATGACTCCGACCGGGACGCCAAACGAGTTCTCGGCGACAATCCCCGGGCAAGCGGCTCCGGCACAAGTCGCCTACTCGATCACGGCGGTGGATTCGGCAGGATCGTCGACGGCTCCGGCAAGCGGGGAACACGGCTTCGTCGTCGGCGTGCTGACCAGCATCTACTTCGACGACTTCGAAGCCGGGGAAGGCGGCTGGACGCACGGCCTCATCCAGCAACAGGACGACTGGCAGTTCGGCAGTCCGAACGGCGCGAGCGGATCCAGCCAGGGGCAGCCGTGGAGCGATCCGTCGTCCGCGTATTCCGGCTCCAACTGCTGGGGCAACGACCTTGCGATCCAGGGGTTCAACGGCGCATACCAGCCGAACGTGTCGAACTGGCTGCAGTCCCCGCCGATCCCGACCGGTGGACAGCAAGGACTACAGCTGCGCCTGCGCCGCTGGCTAACCGTCGAAGAGAACCAGTACGACCAGGCCAAGATCCTGATCAACGGCCAGGTCGTCTGGGAGAACCCGAACTTCAACCTCGTCGACAACCAGTGGGAGCTGCTCCAGGTCGACATCTCGTCGGTGTCGGACTTCGCGTCGTCGATCGACATTCGCTTCACGCTCGAAAGCGACGGCGGACTGCAGCTCGGCGGCTGGAACATAGACGACGTCGAAGTCCTTGCGGTCTCCGACTGCTTCCCGACCGAGTACTACGGCGTCGCGACGCCGGGTAGCGGCGGCAACGAGCCGACGATCACGACGTTCGGCGTGCCGCGCCTCGGCTCGAACGACTTCGGCCTGACGACGACCAACGCGCTCGGCGGCAGCAGCGCGTTCTTGGCGCTCGGCTTCGCGCCGGCGCAGGTCGACGCGCTCGGCCTGACGCTCCTCGTCAACCCGATCGCGACCACCCTCACGACGACAACCAACGGTGCCGCCGGCATCGCGGGAGTCGGCTCAGCGACTTTGACGTTCCCGATCCCGGACATTCCCGGTGCGGACGACTTGAACCTCTACTTCCAGTGGTTCATCGCGGATCCCAACTCGCCATCCGGACTCGTGAGTGCGAGCCGCGGCGCGCGCGCGCGCACCTGCCAATTCTGACATCTCTCGAAACGACAACATGATTCCCCTCCTCCGAACCAAGATCGGTGCGGCCGCTCTCGCACTCGGCGCCACGATAGGCGTCGAAATCGCGCCCGCTCCGACTCCTCTCCCCACCGTCACGACCGCGACCGCCACGACCCCGAGCGGAGACTGGCTGAGCTGGATCTTCGGCACGTGGCTGATCGCGGATCTCGACGGCGCGCAGGTCGTGCCGCCGGTGGACATCGATACGTCCGCCGTGTCGCTGATGTGGCTCAACCCGAGCCGCACGCGGCTCTACTACTGGATCCTCACGGACGGCGTCGTGCTGAAGGCGAACTTCGCCGACCGCACGCAGCCCGAGGACGTGACGCAGATCCACTTCCACCTTGCGCCGCCTGACCAGAATGGACCGCACCTGCTGAACGTGTTCGGACCTCCGAGCGAAGACGATCTCGACATGACGGTCAGCGAGACCTGGCAGCTCGTGACCGGGATCTGGGACGACGGTGACGTTCTGACGAACACCCCCGGCCCCGGTGACACCCGCAGGCTCACCGACCACGTCGACGACGTGCGCAACGGCGGCGCCTACCTGCAGATCCACACCAACCGCAACCCGACGCCCGGAGAACTCCGCGGCCGGATCGTTCGACTATTCTGGTAGCCATGACCAAGACGCGACACGCGCTGTCGATCCTCGCGGTCCTCGCCGTAGCCGGAAGCACTTCCGCACACGGCACGGTCTGCATGTCCCGCAATGATCAGAACGCGACGGTCAGCACCGCGCTGACGACGCCGCCGGGACCGGGTGCGAACCCGAACTACCACGCGTATCGGTTCGTGCCGACGAACAACCTCTTCCCGCACTCGGCGTGGGTGTTCACGGGGTCACCGAACCGTTTCGACTACATGCGTATCGAGATCTGGAGCGACAACGGCGGCGCGCCCGGCTCGCGGATCGCCGGCGGCGCCATGGCGGCACCACAGTCCGCGGACGCCCGATGGCTCGGCTCGAACTTCGAATCGTTGATCTTCCTACAGCTCAACACGCCCTACTGGTTCGTGTGGGTCGAACCCGGCGAATCGATCATCCCGGAGGAGCCTGGCAGCGCGGACCTCCTGCCTCGGTATCGGCGCGTCGGCAACGGCGCTTGGACTGCAACGGGTAGCGGCGCAGCCAAGATCCGCCTCTTCTGCGGGGACACCATCGACTCGCCGAGCGTACAGCGCGTCGGATCGCCCTGCTCCTCGGCACTCGATCAGCGCCCCTACGCCTGGACCAACGACGAACCGACCGTCGGCAACGCCGGCTTCGGGATCGAAGGCGTCCATCTCCCGAGCGCCGCGAACAGCTGGCTGCTCCTCGGCTTCGACCCCGCGTTCGTCCCGATTCCTCTGCAGAGCTTCGGCGCCCCGTTCGGCTGTAACCTGTACGTCGCGGGGAACGTGACCTTGACGGGTTCGAGCGGTGCCGCGGAGATCGGGGATCCACCGGCCATCCCGCGGCCACCAGCCGCCGGTCACGTGCGCTTTCCGCTGCCGGTCCCGAACAACAGTGGACTCTCGGGCCTGTTCTTCTCGGCCCAGATCGTCACGTTCGATTCCGCCTCCGGCGAGGCGCTCCCGCTCGTGTTTTCGAACGGGCTGCACATCACGCTGCAGTGAGCGCGCGCCGGACTACGGCATGACCTGTTCGACGATGTGGTTCGTCAACCGCAGGTCGGCGCCCTCGATCACGAGTGCCTGCGCGTAGAACGTCCCGTCGATCAGCGAGTTGTCGAGCGGGAGCGGGAGCGTCAGCGTCGCCTCGTTCGCGAATCCCTGGTTGACCAAATTCAGATTCGGCAGCGGGATCAGCACGGCCGGATCGACACGCAGCAGACCGAAGTCGGTCTCCAACCGCGTCGGAAAGAACCCGACGAACGGAATCGCGACAAGCGCGCCGAGCAGCGACTCCACGCGCAGCTCGTAGGGCTCGCCCGGCCGTGCGAGCTGCGGTGCCGACAGGTGCCGGGTCCGGTTCGCACCGGTCACACGCACGAGCGGCGGCGAGGTCAACGAACGCAAGACGTCCAGATCACCGTCTTCATCGATGTCGACCACCCGGATCGGCGGGAAGTGATTCTGCCCGATCACGGTGAAGTTCCCCGAGCCGTCGTTGCACGCGATCTCGAACGGTCCCACGACGTCGATGTCGCCGTCGTCGTCGATGTCGGCGGGCACGAGTCCACTGCCTTGTCCGAACACGGGAATGCTGGCTCCACCGAGATCCGTGAAGAAGCCGAACCCGTCGTTCTGGTAGTAGTGCGCGGCGGCATCGCGCACTCCGATCACGAGATCGAGATCGCCGTCACCGTCCAGATCCGCGAACTCGCATGACGCGAAGTTGTCGATCACGCCCGGCATCTGGATCGGCGTCAGATCGACGAACACCCCGCCCCCGAAGTTGATGTAGAGACGCATCGGCCCCGGGGCGTGCATGCCATCCGAGGAGCCGGTCGCGAGCACGGCATCGAGGTCGCCATCGCCGTCGACGTCTCCGAGAGCGACGTCCGTCGTCGAGAGAGTGTCGAGCGGCAGCTGACTCGACGCGTTCACCAAGCGCCCGGTGCCGTCGTTGCGGAACAACACCGGCGGCCGCGGGGTCGGATTGGAGACCGCGTGATTCTTGACCGCGGCGAGCACGTCGGGATACCCGTCCCCGTCGACGTCACCGATCGCGGAGTCGTTGAGTCGATACGGCACGTTGTGGAGTGCTCCCAAGAACTCACCGTTGCCGTTTCCGAAGAACACACGCGGAGGCTGGACCTCGTACAGATCGTGGTGACCATCTCCGTCGAAGTCGTGCAGACCCCGCCCGACCGCGCGGATCGAGACGTCGAGTGCGATCTCGTTGGACGCGTGCAGCACGATGTCCTCGATGCCGTCGCCGTTCCGATCCACGCGCTCGGTCTCGACCCGGAAATTCAGCCAGTTGCCGACCCCCCGCGTCGTGAACTTCGCGGAGCCGTCGTTGGACATCAGCCCATGTGTCGTCGCCTGCAGATCGAGGTCGCCATCTCCGTCGTAGTCGACCAACAGACCAGTCAAGAAGCGATCGTTCGGCATTGGCGTGAACACGCCGGTGCCGTCGTTGAGAAAGACTCCGTCGGAGACGATGTCGTTGTCCCCGTCTCCGTCGAGATCCCCGACGTCCAACGAGAAACTCTGCGGGAACCAGAAGAAGGGCAACCGCGACGCGGTCTGGTTCACGAACGTGCCCGTCCCGTCGTTGATGTGAACCTGGCCGACACTGAACGCGCCGACCGTCCGGGTCAACAGGTCCACGACGCCGTCTCCGTCGATGTCCGCGAACTCGACGATGTGCAGCGCCGGAGGCGCCGGGATCGTCGCACCCGAAACAGCGAAGTGACCGGTGCCGTCGTTGATCAAGAACACGCGCTCGCCGACTCCGGCGAGCAGGAGCAGGTCGTCGACGCCGTCCGCGTTGACGTCGGCGACACGCACCGCGTATGGCGTGAACGGCAGCGGCGGTAGACGGGTTGCCGTCTCGTCCACGAACGTCGAGCCGGGTTGCTGCGTGTAGAGCAGGGCACCGGCAGTGGTACTCAGCGCAAGGATGTCGATGTCGCCGTCCAGATCGAAGTCTGACGTCGCGTAGGCACGCGACCGGGAATCCAAACCGATATCGATCGGCACGAAGTTGAGACTCTGATCGTTCTGGTACCACAGCGGCGTGCTCGGCCAGGAGATCAGGACATCGGAGTAGCCATCGAGATCGATGTCGGCCACGTGACCGTTGACGGCTTCGGCCGGGAACGGGGGACCCGCGGGCGTGAAGACGAGACCGTCTACGCTCTCGTTCAAGAGCAGCTCCCCGTAGATCGTGCCCTGATCGAGGTCGCCGTCCGCGTCCATGTCGATCAGCGTGCCGGACTGGAGCTGGGCTCCCTTGAGATCTGGAGGAGTGAACGGCGATTGCGCCGTGGTAACGCTCGCGATCAACGCGCAGCAGACCAGCAGTCCCGAGTGCTTCATGCGTGTGTCTCCGTGGTCACCGCACGATTCTAGTGCTCCACGTCCGAAGTCCGCATCAGAAGTAACCGGCCTTTCGACCCGTTCGCTGCGTTGCTGCTCCTCAACTTGTCCACCGGCAAGCCGTGTCGTCCCAGCGCCTTGCGCGCGAATCGACTGCCGCGGCTTCTTCCACTACGGATTTCAGACGAGGAGCACTAGGAGCTGCTCAGCGCGATTGCGCGCGCTCGATCTTCCGATCCACGCTGAGTCCGGCCCAGCGCCGCCAGACCTCCATCGCCGGCTTTCCCCGCGGCGTATAGCTGTTGTCGCCGCGGCCTCCGTCTCCGTAGTAGTCGAACCAAAACGCGCCGTGCAGCCATTCGAACTCCGGCAGCACGCGCAGCGCCGCCTCGAAGCAGTCGCGCTGTTCGCCGAGGTCGATGTCATCGACTGCGATGAAGTAGTTCCACGGGTCGGTGCTGATCCCGTCTTGGCTCGCGTAGCCGAGCTCCGTGAAGAACACCGGACGTTCGAGTCGCCGCGCGGTCGCCGCGAGATCTCGACCGACCGAGCGCCAGCCCTCGACAAGCTCTTCGACCGTCGGGTCTTTCTCGTCCGCGATCGAGAAGTAGGCGGTCATGCCGATGCAATCGAGCGCGCCGAAGAACCGCGGCACGTGGACGTGATCCCAGTTCGCCGAATACGTGAGCAGTCCCGAGAAGCGTCCGCGCGCGTTCTGGATCAATCGCTGCCACGTCTCGGTTCGATCTTCGAGCGAGCCGTACTCACTGCCGACCGAGAACATCTCGACCCCGGTCGCCTCGGCGATGTCGAGGTAGTGCGAGAGGAACTCGTCGTAGGCGACCCAGAACCGATCCTCCTGCGCCGGCCGGATCGTTCCGCGCCAATCTTCGTCGTTCGATTCTTCGAGCAACACGATCGGCAAGAGGGACACCGTCATGCCCTTCTTCTCGCGCGCATACCGGATCGTCTCGATCAACCTGTCGTCGCGAACGGTGCGCGGATGGTGCCGCTCGATTCGCCAGGCTTCGACGTTGGACAAGAACGCCGAGAAGATCAGGGTGACGTGCCGAAAGCCCGCGGCGCCGAGCTCGTCGAGCTCGCGTTCGTAGGTGCGTTCTCGCTCGCGGTGGTGCAGCCCGAGAACCGTCCCGTTCAAGAACGGGATCGACTCCACGGGTGGACGTGGCGTCCGCGCGAACCATCCGTCGCGACGTCGCTGCGCCTCGGCGGCCGCCGCGACGAGCCGCGCCTCGTCCCGCACGCTCGCGGTCTGCGCGCTGAACACGGCCAACCCGCGCGCCAGCATCTGCTCGTTGAGAGACGGCTCGCCCGCGCGCGTGCGCACGAGCGCGACCAGGTCCGCAGACTCCCCAACCGGCGTCGGCGTATCCGGCTCGATAAGCACGGTCTGACCGAGCACCTTCGGCCGGAGCCACTCCCGGATCGAAGCGACGAAGTCGGTCGGGCGTACGGCAGGCGTCGGAATCGAGACGCCCTGGAGCCGCACGACGCGCTCGTCGTCGAGCACGATCGCATCGGCGCCCGAGAGCGCGCTCACGCGGGCTTCGAACGGTTCTTGCGCTGGCAGCGCGGCAGCGAGCAACACGAGTGCGGAGGAGAGACGCATCGGTCCGGCCATGATCCGGGGTTCTACGGCCACACAACACGCAGGAATTGGGAGAATCGCAGAACTCCGCCAGCTCGCGGCGACACTCACCGGGGTTCGACACTGCGTCGACTCCCCGGTCCGACTCCTCATGATGCGTACCCTCCGAATCGCGCTCGTCCTCGCCGTCACCGGCACTCTCCTGGCGCAACAGGTCCCGACGGATCGAAGAATCGACTCCGGGGATGCGACGCGGCCCAAACTCGCGGCCGAAGGCGATCACGTCTACGCGGTCTGGCACGACACTCGACTCCCCGGGTCGACGTTCGAGAAGGCCGACGTGTTCTTCAACGTGTCCGCAGACGGCGGCGCGACCTGGGGCGCGGACGACGTGCAGATCAACACCAACTCGCCGACGCTCGGGCTGAACGAATCGCCTTCGATCGTCGCGACGGGCGACGACGTCTACGTCGCGTGGCGAGCCGACGGCAGCGCGATCCGTTTCAATCGATCCTCGGATCGTGGGCAGTCTTGGCTCGCATTCCCCCGGGTGGTGACGCCGATCGCGATTCCCAACATGGAACGCACGGTTCGACTCGTCGAGTCCGCGGGTGCACTCGTCGTCGTCTGGGCCCAGCTCGGCGGCATCATGTCCAGTCGCTCGACGGATCGAGGAATCAACTGGTCGGCTCCCACGCAACTCAACCACCCACCGCCATCAGCCCAGTCATCCCTGCCACTCGGACTCAGCGTGTCCGCGCACGGATCCGACATCGTCGTCGCGTGGATCGACTACTGGTTCGGCGACGGCGGCGACGTGTTCGTCAACGTGTCGAACGACGCGGGAACCACCTGGCAGTCGACGAACCCACGAGTCAACACGGACCCGCCGGGTTCGCCCATGTGGAGATACGACACCGACGTGTCGATCTTCGCGGGCACCGCCTGCGTGACTTGGTTGGACAACCGCAATGGGCCGTCCAACAGTCGGCCCGACCTGTATGGCAACGTCTCGACCGACGGCGGGCAAACCTGGGGCGTGTCCGATGTCTCGATCGTGCAGCAAGCGCCGTCCGGGCCCGGGAGCGCGGGCCCCAGGTACGAGGTCGTTACGACGAGCGGAGCCATCCTCGTCGCCTGGCATGCCAGTCAGTTCCTTCCGGTGTTGGTGCGTCGCTCGCTCGACGACGGTGCGAGCTGGCACGACGTGTTCTCCAGCGCTGGCCCCGGCTCGATGGCAACCGGCAGACGACCGCGCATCCGAGCCTCCGACGACGCGATTTGCGTGACGTGGTTCGAAGCAGTCAGCGGCTCCTTCTCGACCGACGCGCACTTCGACTACTCCTTGGACAGCGGCACGACGTGGCTTCCTTCGAGTCGCCGGTTCGACAGCGACGCCGCCGGCGCGGCAGCTTCACTCGATTTGGACCTCGTCGCGGCGGGAGACGCCGTGTACGCAGCCTGGTACGACTTCCGCACGACTGGCGACGGCGACGGCATCTACTTCAACAAGCCGTTCGGCGTGAACGCGGCCGGCACTGGAACGGCAGGCACCAGTGATCTCACACCATCGCTCACTGTGTCCGGCGGCGCGCTGCGCGGCGACGTCGCGTCGCTCGATCTCGCGGACGTCCTCGGCGGCGCGACCGGCGCGATGTTCTTCGGCTTCACGCCCGCGACGCAGGTCTCGATCCCGTTCCTCGGCGGCACGGTCTACGTCCTGCCCACGACCACGCTTCCGCTGACCGTGCCGGCATCCGGCGCGACGTCGATCCCGCTCGCGATCCCGGACGACCCGGTGCTGTCAGGACTCAATCTCAACATCCAAGGCGTCTTCGTCGATCCCGGTGCGAGTGGCGGCGTCTCGATGACGGCGGCGGCGCAGCTTTGGATCGGGTGAGTCTCTCGCTCTGGCCCGAGCCGACATCCCGCAGGGTCGAGTGCTAGACTCGACCTCGTGGTCGAGTCTCTGAACGTCCGCACTGCCCTGACCCTGATCCTCGCGGCAACCGCGAGTGCGCCTGCACTCGCGCACGGCTCGACGTGCGTCACCTACAACGACGCGACTCCGAACGTCAGTTCGACTCTCACCACGACTCCACCTCCCGGCACGAATCCGAACCAGCACGCCTATCGCTTCGTGCTGCCGAACAACGTCTTTCCGCAGTCCGGCTGGGTGTTCACCGGTTCGCCCCAACGCTTCGACTACATGCGGATCGAGTTGTGGACCGATGTCGGCGGTGCGCCGGGATCGCGAATCGTGTCCGGCACGATGGCGTCGCCCCAGTCCGCGTCGGCTCGATGGCTCGGCACGAACTTCGAGTCCCTGACGATGCTCACCGCCAACACGCCGTATTGGTTCGTCTGGGTCGAACCCGGCGAATCGATCCTCGCGGAAGAACCCGGCGGCGCCGACGTAATGCCGCGCTTCCGCCGCGCGGGCTCCGGCGCCTGGTCGCCGGCCGGGTCGGGCACTCCCAAGTTCCGATTGTTCTGCGGGGACTCGATCGAGTCGAAGAACGTCCTACGGATCGGCTCGCCCTGCGCATCCTCGCTGGGAACGTGGCCCTACGCGTGGAGCAACCACGAGCCCGCGGTCGGGAACTCCGAGTTCGCGGTCGAGGGCGTTCATCTCCCACCCGGGTCGCAAACCTGGCTTCTGCTCGGACTCGACCCGTCGTTCCTGGCGGTCGACCTCCAGCCGCTGATCGGCACGCCCGCGGGCTGCATTCTGTACGTAGACGGGGCGGTCTCCTGGACGACCGATTCGGGCGTCGCCGAGATCGGGGACCTCCCGGCGGTTCCGCGACCTCGGCCCGCCGGCCACGTGCGCTTCCCGATCCCGATCCCGAATGATCCGGGGATCTCGGGCTTCACGTTCCTGGCGCAGATCGTCGCTTCGGACCCCCCTTCGTCAGCCGCGGTGCCACTCATCTTCTCGAACGCGCTGCTGATCTTGGTGCCCTAGCCCGTTCGGCATCAGGGCTGCCAGTACCCGCCCTGCCCAGCTCTCAATCTTGCGACCGCGAGTCCGACGACATCGCGCAGCCGCGGGGCTCGGATGCCGCGAAACCACGGGTTCCGGCGGTTGTGGACACTCTGTTGGCCTCGGCCGGCTTTGCGATCACGATGGCCTGGTAGTTGCGGCGCCGTCGGTATGGCGACCACCGATCCCAGCCGGACCTCCGAAACCGCCACTACCCGGACGATCACCCTCGACGCGAACGAAGCCGTGGCGCGGGTGGCCTACCGCCTGAACGAGGTGATCGCGATCTACCCCATCACGCCGGCCTCTCCCATGGGGGAATCGGTCGACGCATGTTCGCAGCGCGGCCTCGCCAATCTCTGGGGCGACGTCCCTTCGGTCGTCGAGATGCAGAGCGAAGCCGGCGCGGCCGGCGCCATCCACGGCGCACTGCAGACCGGCGCGCTGGCGACGACCTTCACGGCGTCGCAGGGGCTGCTGCTGATGCTGCCCAACATGTTCAAGATCGCGGGCGAGCTTACGGCCGGCGTGATTCACGTCGCCGCGCGCAGCGTCGCGACACACGCTCTGTCCATTTTCGGTGACCACAGCGACGTCATGGCGGTGCGCAGTTCGGGATACGCGATGCTGTGCGCCACCAATCCACAGGAAGCGCAGGACTTCGCGTTGATCGCGCAGAGCGCCGGCCTCCGAGGCCGGCTCCCGGTGCTGCACTTCTTCGACGGGTTCCGAACGTCACACGAGATCCGGCGAGTCGAGCCGCTGGACGACGACACGTATCGCGCGCTCGTCGATCCCGAACTCGTCGAGGCCCACCGCGCTCGCGGATTGACGCCCGATCGGCCGGTGGTTCGAGGCACGGCGCAGAACCCCGACGTGTTCTTCCAGGCGAGGGAGGCGGTGTCGCCGTACTACGCCGCATTCCCGAGCGTCGTCGCCCGCGCGATGGAGCGATTCGCGGAGAGCACCGGGCGGAGGTATCGGCTGTTCGACTACGTCGGTCACCCGGAGGCCGAGCGCGTGGTCGTGCTCATGGGCTCCGGCTCCGACACGGCGCGAGAGACGATCGAACACCTAGTGGCGAGCGGCGAACGGGTCGGCGGCGTCATCGTGCGACTGTTCCGTCCATTCGACACGCGTGCGTTCGTCGACGCGATTCCGAAGACCGCACGCCACGTCGCGGTGCTGGATCGCACGAAGGAGCCGGGCGCGCCGGGCGAGCCGCTCTACCAGGACGTCGTCACGGCGCTCGCCGAAGAGCAGCCGCGTGACCAGCGCCCCGACGTCATCGGCGGTCGCTACGGACTCTCTTCCAAGGAGTTCACCCCCGCGATGCTCACGGCCGTGTTCCGCGAGCTCGAACGGGATCGACCGAGGAACCACTTCACGGTCGGCATCACCGACGACACGTCCGGCTCGAGCCTCGACTGGGATCGTGGCATGCGCATCGATACTGACCCCGACGTCGTGCGCGCAGTGTTCTTCGGGCTCGGCTCCGACGGCACGGTCGGCGCGAACAAGCAGACGATCAAGATCATCGGCGAACGCACCGGTGACCATGTGCAGGGCTACTTCGTCTACGACTCGAAGAAGGCCGGAGCCGTCACGGTGTCCCATCTCCGGTTCGGCCCGCGTCCGATCCGCTCCGCATACTTGATCGAAGACGGCACCGCGGACTTCGTCGGAGTCCACAACACGCGATTCCTCGAACGTTACGAAGTGTTCCGGCACGCCCGTCCGGGAGCCACGGTCCTGCTCAACTCGCCGTGGGAACCCACCGAGGTGCTGGCACGGCTGCCTCGCGAACTGCGTCAGGAGGCGACCGTAAAGCAGCTCGAGATCTGGACGGTCGATGCAAACGGGATCGCCGCGGAGGCAGGACTCGGCCGACGCATCAACACGGTCATGCAGGCGTGCTTCTTCGAGCTCAGCGACGTCATGCCCAAGGACGACGCGCTCGCGGCGATCCGCGCCTCGATTCGCAAGACGTATGGCAAACGAGGCGACCACGTCGTCGAGCAGAACCTCGCGGCCCTCGACGCCTCGATCGCCGGACTGAAGCGCGTGCCGATGGAGACAACCTCGAACGGCAATGCACCACGAAGCCCGTTCGTCGCCGCGGACGCACCCCAATTCGTGCGCGACGTCACGGCACAGATCCTCGCCGGCCGCGGCGACGAGCTGCCGGTCGGCGCGATGCCGGTCGACGGCACGTTCCCGACCGGGACCGCACGCTTCGAGAAGCGCGGGATCGCGACGGAGGTCCCCGAGTGGGATCGCGATCTCTGTATCCAGTGCGCCAAGTGCGCGATCGTCTGCCCGCACGCGGCGATCCGGCTCAAGGTGTTCGAGCCCGCGGCGCTCGAGAACGCGCCGACGGAGTTCGAGAGCGCCGAGTTCCGTGGTTCCGAGTTCCGGGGCTCCGATTTGCAGGACGTGCGCACGACGATCCAGGTCGCGCCGGACGACTGCACCGGTTGCGAACTCTGCGTGCACGTGTGCCCGGCCAAGGACAAATCGGACCCGCGCCACAAGGCGATCGACATGACCGCCGTCGCGCCCCGGCTCGAACGCGAACGCCGCAACTTCGAGTTCTTCCTCGAGATCCCCGAGCTCGACCGAACCGTGATCGACCCGAGCAGCGTGCGCGGCTCGCAGATGCTCGAGCCGCTGTTCGAGTTCTCCGGCGCATGCGGCGGATGCGGTGAGACTCCCTACCTCAAGCTTCTGACACAGCTGTTCGGGGACCGACTGCTCGTCGCCAACGCGACCGGGTGCTCCTCGATCTACGGCGGTAACCTGCCGACGACGCCGTGGACGACGAACGCGGAGGGTCGAGGCCCCGCGTGGAGCAACTCCCTGTTCGAGGACGCCGCAGAGTTCGGTCTCGGATTCCGGCTGACGCTCGACGAGCAGCGCGCGAACGCGACGCGGATGCTCCAGCAGATGTCGCGGATCGTCGGCGACGAGCTCGCGCGAGAGATTCTCGCGAGCGAGCAGCACGACGAAGCGGACTACCGCGAGCAGCGAGTGCGTATCGCGGAGCTGCGAGCGCGACTGAAAGCCTTCGACTCGCCCGAAGCGCGGCACCTCGACTCGGTCGCCGAGTCCCTGGTTCGGAAGAGCACGTGGGTCGTCGGCGGCGACGGCTGGGCGTACGACATCGGCTTCGGCGGACTCGACCACGCCCTCGCGTCGGGCCGCGACATCAACATCCTGGTGCTCGACACGGAGGTCTACTCGAACACCGGGGGCCAAATGTCCAAGTCGACGCCACGCGCGGCCGTCGCGAAGTTCGCGGCTGCCGGCAAGCCGAACGCGAAGAAGGACATCGGCATGATCGCGATGGCGCACGACCACGTGTACGTCGCGCAGATCGCGATGGGCGCGAGCGACAAGCAGACGGTGCGCGCGCTCGTCGAGGCGGATCGCTACCCCGGCCCGTCGCTGATCATCGCCTACAGCCACTGCATCGCGCACGGTATCCACATGGCGGACGGCATGGTGCACCAGAAGCTCGCCGTCGACTGCGGTCACTGGCCGCTCTATCGCTACGACCCGTCGCGACAGGACCGAGGCGAGAACCCGCTGCAGCTCGACTCGCGCGCACCGCGCATTCGGTTCGAGCGCTTCGCAGAGCGGGAGTCACGGTTCCACATGCTGACCCGCAGTCATCCGAAGACCGCCAAACGACTCCAGGCGCAGACCCAGAAGGACATCGACGCGCGCTGGAACGTGCTCCGTCAGATGGCCGAGATGAAGTTCGACGAGGAGAAGAAGCGATGACGTCACTCGCCAGCCGGTATCTCGGACTCGAACTCCGTAGCCCACTCGTCCCGTCCGCGTCCCCGCTCTCGCGGGAGCTCGACGACATCAAGACGATGGAGGACTGCGGCGCAGGCGCGATCGTCCTCTACTCTCTGTTCGAAGAGCAGATCCGCAACGACACGGCCGCGTTCTACGCGCACAAGGACCAGGGTTCGCTCAGTCACGGCGAAGCGACCGACTACTTGCCGGAGCCCGACAGCTATGCCATCGGCCCGCACGAGTACCTCGATCACATCGCTGCCGCGAAGAGCGCGATCGACATCCCGCTGATCGCGAGCCTCAACGCCGATCACGTGGGCACGTGGGTCGAGTACGCAGATCTGTGCGCACGCGCCGGCGCCGACGCACTCGAGCTCAACATCTACAAGCTCGCGATGGACCCGACGGAGTCGGGGACCGAAGTCGAACAGGAGTACGTCGACATCGTGCGGGAAGTCGCGAAGAGCACGAGCCTCCCGGTCACGGTCAAGATCGGCCCGTACTTCTCCTCGCTCGGACACACGTCGCGGAAGCTCGTGTCCGCAGGCGCCGCCGGACTGGTCCTCTTCAATCGGTTCTACCAGCCGGACATCGACCTCGAGGAACTCGAAGTCGTGCCGGACCTCAAGCTGTCGAACCCGTACGAGAGCCGGCTCGCGATGCGCTGGATCGCGCTGCTGTGCGGCCGCGTCGACTGCTCCCTCGCGGCGACGACCGGCGTGCAGTCCGGTCACGACGCGCTCAAGCTGATCGCCGCGGGAGCGGACGTGATCCTGCTCGCCTCCGAGCTCATCCGTCACGGCATCGACCGCCTCGCCGCGATCGAGAGCGAGATGGTCACGTGGCTCGAAGAGAACGAGTACGAGTCGCTCGACCAACTGCGTGGCAGCATGAGTCACCGGACGTGCCCGGACCCGTCGGCGTTCGAGCGGACGAACTACATGAAGGCCCTGCTACGCTACATGTAGGCGCCACGACGAGCCGCCGTCACAGACGACACCGGAAGTTGAATCCGCCGGCCGACAAGACGCGAAACGCTCGTCGATGAGACTTTCCCTCCCCTCCCTCCCCTCCCTCGCCTTGCTCGCCTTGCTCGCCGCCCTCGGCGCCTGCTCGGCCTCCTCCGACGCCTCGACTCCCGACGACTCCATGCCCGACCAGAACCCCGAAACGGTGGCTTCCGCGCCCGCCGGTGAATCCACGCCGACGGAAGCCGGCTTCTACGCCCTGCAGACCAACTCGCTCGAAGGCGAAGCATTCGATCTCGGGCAGCTCAAGGGCCGCGTATCCCTAGTCGTCAACGTCGCGAGCCGCTGCGGCTACACCCGGCAGTACGCCGGCCTGCAGAGCCTCCACGCGGAACTTCAGGACAGCGGCTTCCAGGTGCTCGGCTTCCCCTCGAACGACTTCGGCGGACAAGAGCCCGGCTCGGCCGCGGAGATCCGCGAGTTCTGCACCTCGAACTATTCGGTGGAGTTTCCGATGTTCGAGAAGGTCGCGACGAAGGGTGCCGACCAGTCACCGGTCTACGCCAAGCTCGCCGAGATGGCCGACGGCGCGACGCCGAACTGGAACTTCTGCAAGTATCTCGTCGGCAAGGACGGGCAGGTGATCGGCTTCTGGAAGTCGTCGACCGCTCCGGATTCGGCGGAGCTGCGCGCGGCGATCCGGAAGGCCCTCGACGCCTGATCGAGCGAACACGCGACGTCACCGACGAGACCCGCGTCTCATCAAGGCGGAATCCCAAATGAGACGACGGGACGGCTGGGCACATCGCCCGACGACGGTCGGGCTCGACCGCCATGTCAGAGACCTGCCACGTCGCACCCAACCCGGACACGGAATTCGCCGAACCACTCCGATCGTTACGCGAGCGTGTCGATCGCCAGGGCGATCCCGACGCGCTCGCGATCGTGCTGTTCAGCGGTGAGCTCGACAAGCTCCTGGCCGCGTTCGTGATCGCGACCGGCGCCGCTGCCAGCGGCATGCGCGTCTCGCTGTTTTGCACGTTTTGGGGCACGGCCGCCCTGAAGAAGGATCGCAAGCAGGCTCACGGCAAGACGATCGTCGAGCGCATGTTCGGCTGGATGCTCCCCGGAGGAGCACACCGGCAGCGCCTCTCGAAGCTCGACTTCGGCGGGTTCGGCCGCAAGCTCATGGCCCGGGAAATGCAGAAGAAGGGCATCCCCGACCTCAACGCGCTGATCGAGATCGCGAGAGAAACCGGCGTGCGCCTGCACGTCTGCGAGATGTCGATGCACCTCATGGGCATCCGCGACGAGGAGCTCATCGACTACCCGGATCGCTCGAGCTGTGGCGTCGCACAGTTCCTCGAGATCTCGTCCCGAGCCGGAACGACCCTGTTCATCTGATCAAGCGAGGAGCGATGAAGGAATTCGACCTGAAGGGAATCCGCTGCCCCATACCGATCGTGGAGCTGAGCCGGATCGTCCAGCAGCTCGACCCGGAAGAGGAGTTCCGGGTTCTCGCGACCGATCCGGCCTTCCAACTCGACGTCGAGGCGTGGTGTCGCCGCACGGGCCACGAGCTCGTGTCGCGGAGCCAGGAGGGCGACGTGCTGTCCGCGGAGATCCGGGTCCGAACGGACGAGCCGGCACGCCGATGAACTTCGACGCCGACCGCTTCCGGAGACTGCGCGACGAGGTCGCGTCCCAGCTGCCGCCGGCGGAATCGGAAGGCGTGCTGTCCGAACTCGATGACCTGATCGATTCGGCGACCCGGCTCGCGCTGGAGACGGGCAAGGTCTCATCCGCGCAGGCCGATGCCCTGGTCAACTCTGCGCTGATGATGGCCGAACTCGAGGCAGCGAAGACCAGGCTCGAGGAGGAAGCGGGCCTTCGTGCACGAGCAGAGGCGATGTTTCGCTCGGTCGTGGAGGGGACCGCGCGCGGCACTGGCCAACGGTTCTTGGGGCTGTTGACCCAACACCTCGCGCACGCCGTCGGCGGGCGCTTCGCAATCGTCGGTCGCGTGCTACCACCCGAGAACGAGCGAGTTCGCGTGCTCGCTGCGTGGGCCGGAGACGGCCCTGCGGACACGTTCGAGTACGAGCTCGCCGGGTCGCCCTGCGAGCGCGCGTGCGAAGGACAAGTCTGCTTCTACGCGAACGACGTGCAGACGAAGTTCCCCGAGGACAAGCTCCTGGTGGACATGGGGGTGCATTCGTACCTCGGGACGCCACTCTTCGACGCCTCCGGGTCGCTGATCGGAATCATCGCCGTGCTGGGCGAGCGCGCGCTCGACGAGGTAGATCTCGCCAGCTCCGTGCTCGAAGTCTTCGCGGTCCGCGCCGCGGCAGAGCTGGAGCGAGCGATGTTCGACTCGGAGATGCAGGCTGCGCGGAGTTCGGCGGAGCAGGCGAGCCAGGCCAAGAGCCGATTCCTCGCCAAGATGAGTCATGAGATCCGCACCCCGCTCAACGGCGTTCTCGGAACCTCCGAGATCCTGACGGCGACCGAGCTGGACGACTCACAACGGGAACTCGTCGACATCATCCGTGACGCGGGCGGCAACCTCCTGTCGATCGTCAACGACGTCCTGGACCTGTCGAAGGTCGAGGCTGGGAAGATCTCGATCGAGGCGGCCCCGTTCGATGTCCGAGAGCAGGCGTCGAACGTCGTGCGACTCCTGCGTCCCCGCGCGGAACAGAAGAGCCTGCAGCTCACGCTGCGGATCGACGATGATCTCCCGCCGAGGGTGCTGGGAGATGCGGCGCGCGTGCGCCAGGTCCTCACCAACTTCCTCGGTAACGCGGTGCGCTACACGGATGCCGGAGCAATCGAGGTGCGCGTGCAGCGGGACGCGACGATCTCCGACGGTGTCCGTATCGAAGTGCGGGACACCGGTCCGGGGATTCCCGAGTCGTGCCGAGAACGCATCTTCGAAAGCTTCGAGCAAGTCGCGGAGACCGCGAACGGCGCCGGCGGCACGGGGCTCGGACTGTCGATCGCTCGCCAGCTCGTCGAGATGATGCGCGGCGAACTCGGTGTCGAGAGCGAGATAGGCATCGGCAGCACGTTCTGGGCGACCATTCCGCTGCCCTGCGTTTCCGACACGCCAGGGGCCGAAGGGCGCGACGAGGTGGCCGACCCGCCGACGCCCGAGCGCCGCTGGCCAGGCCTCCGAGTCCTGGTCGCGGAGGACAACCGTGTCAATCAACTCGTCGCGTCCCGCCTGCTCGGCGCGCTGGGCTGCGAAGTCGAACTCGTGGACGACGGCGAGGCGGCCATCGGGGCGGTGCAGAACCAAGACTTCGACATCGTGTTCATGGACAGCCAGATGCCGAAGCTCGACGGGATCGAGGCCACGAAGCGGATCCGAGCCGATGCGAGCCTCACGCATCTACCGATCGTGTCCCTGTCCGCGAACGCGTTCGCCGAGCACAAGGACACCTGCCTCGCGGTCGGTATGGACGACGCCATCGACAAGCCGGTGAGCCGCGACGACCTCGAGGCGGTCCTGGCACGATGGTGCGCCTCGCGTCAGCGGCCCGCGTGACCCCGGGGCCCAGGCGATGCCTGGAAGTTCGCCCGGCCCCACAATGGTAAAAATCCACGCGAGTTCCGCCCCCCGAGCACGTGATGCCCCCACGGCATCACCCCCGGAACCGCCGGAGGCATCGGCCGAGCGTCGTGGTGAATGCGCTGGATCGGAACCCAAGTCGATACCCTCCGGAGGTCGGGAGCCCACAGCCCTACCCGGGTGGGAATTCCCTCGCGCACCGATTCGTGTTTTGCTCTTATCCCGCCCGCTCCCATGCCGCGCCGCAACGACATCGAAACGATCCTGATTCTCGGCTCTGGCCCGATCGTCATCGGCCAAGCCTGTGAATTCGACTACTCCGGCACACAAGCGTGTAAAGCGCTGCGGGAAGACGGTTTCCGGATCATCCTGATCAACTCGAACCCCGCGACGATCATGACGGATCCGGAGACTGCCCACCGGACCTACATCGAGCCGATCACGCCACAGGTCGTCGCGAAGGTGATCGAGAAGGAACGACCCGATGCGATCCTGCCGACCCTTGGTGGTCAAACCGCGCTGAACTGCGCGATGCAGGTCGCCGACCTGGGCATCCTCGAAAAGTTCGGCGTCGAGATGATCGCGGCGAGCCGCGACGCGATCGCGAAGGCGGAGGGTCGCCAAGAGTTCCGCGAGGCCATGGAGAAGATCGGCATCGAGTGCGCGCGCTCGCGGCTGGCCTACAACATGGAAGAGGCGAAGAAGGCCGTCGATGAAATCGGCCTGCCGTGCGTCATCCGCCCCGGCTTCACGCTCGGCGGCTCGGGTGGAGGCATCGCCTACAACCTCGACGAGTTCGAGGCGATCGCGCGACAAGGCCTCGAGCTCTCGCTGAACAACGAGCTCCTGATCGAAGAGTCGATCGTGGGCTGGAAGGAGTACGAGCTCGAGGTGATGCGTGACCGCAAGGACAACGTGGTCATCATCTGCTCGATCGAGAACTTCGATCCGATGGGCGTGCACACGGGCGACTCGATCACGGTCGCACCGGCGCAGACCCTGACGGACCGCGAATACCAGCTCCTCCGCGACGCTTCGCTCAAGGTCATCCGCGAGATCGGCGTCGACACGGGCGGCTCGAACGTCCAGTTCGCGATCAACCCGAAGGACGGGCGCATGGTCATCATCGAGATGAACCCGCGCGTGTCCCGCTCGTCGGCCCTCGCGTCGAAGGCGACCGGCTTCCCGATCGCGAAGATGGCCGCGAAGCTCGCTGTCGGCTACTCGCTCGACGAGATCCAGAACGACATCACCCGGGAGACTCCCGCGTCGTTCGAACCGACGATCGACTACTGCGTCGTCAAGTTCCCGCGCTGGACCTTCGAGAAGTTCCCGACGGCCGACCCGACGCTGACGACGCAGATGAAGTCGGTCGGCGAGTGCATGGCGATCGGCCGCACGTTCAAGGAAGCGATGCAGAAGGCCCTGCGCGGCCTCGAGACCGGCCGCAACGGCTTCGGCAACGTCCCGGGCGTTCCGCACAAAGCGGGCACCGACGTCGCAGAGATCCGCCAGCACCTCGCGACGCCGATGGCGGACCGCATCGACTGGGTCCGCACCGCGATGGTCGAAGGCATGTCCGTCGAGGACGTCTACGACTACTGCATGATCGACCCGTGGTTCCTCGACCAGCTCGCCGAGCTCGTGGAGCACGAGAAGCTGATCGTCGAGGCATGCAAGGACGGCATCGCCGGCCTGAACGGCGAGCCCCTGCGCGACACGAAGGCGATGGGCTTCAGCGATCGCCAGATCGCGGCCGCATGCCCCGAGGGCACGACCGAGTGGGACGTGCGCAAGCACCGCGAGGCCGAAGGCGTCCTGCCAAACTACAAGCTCGTCGACACGTGCGCCGCGGAGTTCGAGTCGTACACGCCGTACTTCTACTCGACCTACGAAGAGGGCGAGGACGAAGTCGAGAAGACCGACCCGCAGGGCCGCGACCGCATCGTCGTGCTCGGCGGTGGCCCCAACCGCATCGGCCAGGGCATCGAGTTCGACTACTGCTGCGTGCACGCAGCGTTCGCGCTGTCCGACCTCGGCTACTCGACGGTCATGATCAACAGCAACCCGGAGACCGTGTCGACCGACTTCGACACCTCCGACATGCTGTTCTTCGAGCCGCTGACGCACGAAGACGTCATGAACGTCATCGAGCGGATCGGCGCCAAGGGCGTGATCGTCCAGTTCGGTGGCCAGACGCCGCTGAACCTCGCGCGCGGCCTCAAGGACAACGGCGCGCCCCTCGTCGGCACGAGCGTCGATTCGATCGAAGCCGCCGAAGACCGCGACCTCTTCGCGAAGGTCGTCGAGAAGGTCGGCCTCCGCCAGCCGCCCAACGGCATGGCCAACTCCCTCGAGGAAGCCCGCCAGATCGCCGATCGCATCGGTTACCCCGTCGTCGTGCGCCCGAGCTTCGTGCTCGGCGGGCGCGCGATGGAAGTCGTCTACGACGGCGACCGCCTCGAGCAATACATGCACGAGAACGCCGACGTCACGGCCGACCGGCCGGTGCTCGTCGACAAGTTCATCGAGGGAGCGATCGAGGTCGACGTCGACACGATCTCCGACGGCGAGACCGTCGTCGTCGGCGGCATCATGGAGCACATCGAAGAAGCCGGCGTCCACTCCGGCGACTCGAGCTGCTCGCTCCCGCCCTACACCCTTCCGGACGGCATCACCGCGGAGATCTCCCAGTCGGTGCACCGCCTCGCGCGCGAACTGAAGGTCATCGGCCTGATGAACGTGCAGTTCGCCGTCCAGGGCACGCAGATCTACATCATCGAGGCCAACCCGCGCGCGTCGCGGACGGTCCCGTTCGTCAGCAAGGTCATCGGCTGGCCGCTCGCCAAGATGGCCGCCAAGGTCATGCTCGGTCACAAGCTGGCCGATCTGGGCTTCACCGAAGAAGTCATCCCCGACTACTTCGCGGTGAAGGCGCCGGTCTTCCCGTTCAACAAGTTCCTCGGCGTCGACACGATCCTAGGCCCGGAGATGAAGTCGACGGGCGAGGTCATGGGCAGCGACCACAACTTCGGGGCCGCATTCGCCAAGGCGCAGATCGGCGCCGGCAACGACCTGCCGCTCGACGGCACCGTGTTCATCTCGGTCCGCGACGAGGACAAGCGGTATATCCTGCCGCACGCCAGCCGCCTCAACGCGCTGGGCTACAACCTGGTCGCCACGTCGGGCACCGCCCGCGCGCTCGAGAAGAACGGCATCCCGGTGCAGCGCGTGTTCAAGCTCAACGAGGGCCGCCCGAACGTCCTCGACCTGATCAAGAACCGCGACGTCCGCCTGATCATCAACACGCCGTCCGGACGCCGCGAGCGAACGGACGACCGCTCGATCCGCTCGTCCGCGGTGTCATACAAGGTGCCTTGCATCACGACTCTCGCGGCCGCGTCGGCTACGATTCAAGCCCTCGAATGGATGAGCTCCCGACAGCTCGATCCGCACTCCCTGCAGGACTACCACGACGAGAGCTTGAAGGATGACCGAAACCGCACAGAAGACGCCGCGCCACGACTGTGACTTCGCGACCACCGTTGCGAACTTCTGCCTGCGAGACTACTCCGCGCCCGAGTCGAACGTCCGAGCCTCGTTCCCCGAGACCGATCTCTGGAAGTCCGTCGTCGCCGCCGGCACCGACCCGTGGCTCGATACCGGTGACATCGAGGCCATCCACCGCCTGTGGACCAAAGAGTTTACGGCGCTGACGACGAACAACACGCTGCTCAACAAGGAGGTCCAAAAGGGCATCTACGACGAGCTCGTCCCCGAAGCGGCCAAGATGCTGCGGGAGGCCAACCCGGAGATCACCGAGCAGCAGGTCGTCCTCGAGGTCGCGTTCATCCTCAACGCGGTGCACGGCCTCAAGCTCGTCTCGCACTTCGACGCGGACGTCAGCGTCGAACTACACACCGACCTCGCGAACGATTCGGAAGCGAGCTACCAGTACGGCAAGCGCTTCGCCGCGATCGAGCCGAATCGTTTCATCGTCAAGGTTCCGCTGACCCCGGCCGGACTCGTCGCAGCGCGGCGACTCTCGGACGACGGCATCCGCATCAACTTCACGCTCGGCTTCTCCGCACGCCAGAACTACACGATCGCGAAGCTCGCGCAGCCGATTTGGTGCAACGTGTTCATGGGCCGACTCAACGCGTTCGTGAAGGACAACGGCCTCGGCGACGGCGTCAACGTCGGCGAGAAAGCGACGCTCGCGAGTCAGCGCATGCTGCGCGACTCTGGCTCGAAGACCAAGCAGATCGGCGCTTCCATCCGCAACGGTCAACAGGTCGCCGACATGATCGGCCTCGATACGCTGACGATTCCTACCGGCGCCGCCGAGGAATTCGCCGGGTCGAACCCGAACGTCAAGGACGGCACGTCGGCCGATCCGTCGGTCGACCTCGACCCGTCGGCCAACGCCAACCAGATCAACGTGTTCTGGGACGTCCCGGAGTCGTTCAAGCAGAAGGTCGACACGGTCGCGATCCAGGACTTCACGTCCGGCAACGGCGACGACATCCGCGAAGCGCTCGGCGACCTGTTCCCCACGCTGACCGACGAAGATCGCGCCCGCGTCCTCGCCGAGTCCAAGATCCCGAAGGCGACGTCGTGGCAGTCGAAGGTCGACGCCGCCGAAGCGAGCTGGGACGGCATGCTGACGGAAGCCGCGCTGCAGAGCTTCGCGGCGGACCAGAAGGATCTCGACGACCGGATTCGTCGGTTCCTCTGAGCGCCCGCGCCCATAGCACGCCCGCTACTTTCGCATCAGGACCGGACGGAAGCCGGTTGTCAGCCCGCTGGTTCCCGGAGAAAGGTCGAGCCCGGTATCCGTAGCGCAAGCGCTCGCTCGATCGAGATAGCTGCCGCCAATCGACAGCGGCATGTTGCCGCGAGACTCGTCGATACACCACTCGGCGACGTTACCGTGCATGTCGTAGAGCCCCCACGCGTTGGGGTCCTTCAGACCGACACGCTGCAGCTTGTTCTGGGCGTTGTCCTTGAACCACGCAAATCGCGGCAAGAGCTGGGAGTCGTCACCGAACGAATAGCGATGGTCGGCACCCGCCTGACACGCCACCACCCATTGGGTTCGCGTAGGGATCCGGTATTCGAATCCCTCGGGCAGCTTGCGATCCCGAAGATTCGCGCCTTCGCACCACGCGCGAGCTTCGCGCAAGCTGACGAAGTTCACAGGCTGGGCGTGCTTCGTGGAGTAGCGACGTGACTTCTCGCTCCCCCGCGGCTTCGAGCCGAGAACGGCACTCCACTGCTTGCGAGTGATCTCCGTGGTAGCGATCCAGAAGCCGTCGCCGGCATCGACATACCTGAACGTCACTCCGAGGTCTGACGCCAGTTCATCGCCGTGGTCGGGAACAGCCACCAGTGCATCTCGTGCACGGCTCTCGATCTCGGTATTCCGAAGCTCGTCGTGACGCTCCAAGACGCTACGCAGACGAGGTGCCGCGTGCGGGTTCACCCGCACCGCCTCGATGAAGTGACCGACGGCATCTGCGGTGTTCCCCAGACCCAACGCCTGGTCGCCAGCGTTCGTGTAGACACGATAGAGGTGTTCACGAATCCGCGTGATCGCCTTGCGCGCCAAGCCGCGGTAGTGATCGTTCGCGACCAGCTCGAGTTCCTCGAACAGCCGTAGCGCCTCCTCGAACTCGTGGTTGCTATCGGCCCGCATCGCGCCCTGGTAGAGGCGGCGCGCGTCGATACCGATGTGCTCCTGCTCGATCTCTCGGATCGCGTCCAAGAGATTCTCGGCCAGCGCCGGATGAGCTCTTGCCCACTCGATCACGCGGTCTGCTTCTCGCCAGTCGCCGGTCCGCTGACCGCGAGCGAGACCCGTGCGCGCAGCACGCGCGGCCCATCGTTGATCGACCCAATCCTGCCACAGAACGATGGACGGGTCGTCGGAACGGATCAACATCAGATAGTCCCGAGCGTCCTGGTAGCGACGGCCCTGCACCGCCTTCAGCATGAACTCCCAATTGGCTTCGTCGTTTCGACTCTCGAACTCCGGGCGCCCTTCGGGCATCTCGTCGTCGACTTCCGCGAGGGCAGAATCCGCCGGAAGCTCGACATCCACCGTCGCGACCAGCAACCCGTCGTAACCCGCAAGCTGTGGTCGATCCGGGATCCTGCGCGCCGTCACGTCGGTCGGCACACGCTGGCGATGAATGACTTCGTCTCCAGACAAGAACTCGAGTTCACCCTCCAGCTCGGGCAACCAGAGCTCGAATCGACCCCGCTCCGAGACAGACGTCGTACGGTGGTAGTCGGGTCGCACGCCGGCGTCACCGCCCCGCCACCGAACCAGGACGGACGCGGATTCGGGCCGAACCGTCCCTTCGAGCAGGAAGATCTGCGGCTGCAAGGCAATCCGGAGCGCATGGCCGTGCTTCGATTGGTCGACGTTCAGCGAAACTGTCCGTGACAGATAGTCCGCGGCCTGGATGGCGATCTCATGCGGCCCCTGCGACGTATGGATCTCCAGCTCACCGTTCCGGCACTCTCGCACCTTGTCATCGATCCTTATCTGCGCCGCCGGAACCGCAACGGTAGGCGCCATGGCGTCGAATAACCTCAGCGTGAAACGAACTCGGCCTGGCACCACGATGGTCGGGGCCTTGGCCCCCCGAGGCGACAGGATCTGCGGAATTTGTTGGTTCCGCGTAGTTTCCTTGGTTCGCGTCAACGCCTCCTGGAAGACACGGTCCAACGACGACTCGCTTCCGAGCATGAATAGCGATTCGACCGCGGAAACCAGACCGGCAGTGAACGGAGACGGCTCCGACTTCACGCCCATCTCCGCAAAGCGCCCCTCTCGGGCCGAATAGAGCTCCCACACCTTCGAGGGAGAGATGCGCGCTCGTCCCGGTGGCGCCGCCGTCGAGGTCCGACACGCGTCTGCTACCAAGACCGGAGTGAGCTTCGCGCCCCTGGTCTCGGCACGGCTTCGGGCTTTGGCGAGCCAGTGCAGGATTCGGCTTCGCGCCATCGTGTGCGTGAAGCTACCGCCCGCTTCCACTTCGTCGGTGAGGTAGGTGAAGAACTGTTGGTCACCCTTGCTGTCGACCCACCCATGGCCCGCGTAGTAGAGCAAGAACAGCACCTCGGTGTCCGGACGCGCGAGCTCCGCCAGTCGGCGAATCATGTTCTCCACACGAGGCCCGGTGACGTCCTCCGCCCGCATGGATCGAATGGCATCGTCCGCAAATCCACAGTGATCGCGGAGCACGCGAGCCAACGCGCGCCCGTTGGCACGGGCAGGCGGAAGTCTCCAACTGGGGCGCAGCTGATATCGATCTGCCGTGACAAGGAGTGCGATCCGCGCGTAGCTGTCCGACCCATCCGACGTCCACTGCGGCTCGGGAGTGACCGGACGGAACGACCCAGCCCCGTAGCCCGGAGAATCGGAAGCGCGTCCGGCTCGGCCACCGGCTGTCTCGCCCATCACCTGACAGCCAGTCAAGAAGAGGAGGAGAAGCAGCGACGAGTTACGGATCGGTTCGATCATGGTCTCGAAGAAGGGTCTACGAATAACCTCCTCCTTCCTCTTGCCCGATTCCGGCGGGATTTGCCGGAAACGCGTCCACATGTCTCACGCTCTGGCCCGCGGACCGGATTGTAGTGGACGCGCCGAACCCATGGGTGGGGAAGTTGAGCAACCACTTCACCCGCCCTACAGTGGTGCATCACGATTCTGCGGGCGCCGCCGACCTGCATACGACGGACAGGAGTTCTGACATGGTCAACACTCGTTCTTGGGCCCTCCTCGGAGCACTCTCGATTCTCACCGCGTGTGGTTCGACGTCTGGCAACGCCATCGATGCGGACGGGATTGACTGGATCGAAAACGCCGGTGCCATCAGCGAGTACCTGGCTGCGGCCGGATCGGCGCCGATCGCCAACGATCTCAGCATCGGAGTGGCTCGGGACGCGGCGGCGCGCAACGCCCGAACCCAGCTGGCAGCGACCCTCGAGACTCAGGTCGAGCAGTTCGCCGAGGACTACACGAAGGAAGCAGGCGACCTGACCGATCCCGCGTCTCTGTCGAGCCTCGTCAACAATGCCGTGTTCACGCGCCAGAGCATCGATCTGGGCCTGAAGATGGCTCGTGTCGTGCGTTACGAACAACGCGACGACATCATGTACGCGCTCGCGGTTCTCGACGATCCGGCAAAGTGGGTCGAGAATGTCGGCTCCTCGATGGCTGACGAGTTGCTGAAGGACGAGACGCTGATCAAGACCGAAGTCATGAAGGAGGATATGCGCAAGCGTGCAGAGGCTTTCTTCGACAAGCAAGCCGAAGCTAAACGCAAGCTACGCGAGGACTGGAGTCCGAAGTAGTCGCGGCAGGAGCTGGGCACAGGCCGACTTCCGAGCCGCATCACAACTGCTGCGTCACCGCAAGGCATCTCGAAAGGCGCAGTTGCGCGGCAAAATCGCGCAAGATCAGCCTGTCGTCGTCGGTCGCTCCTGCGACGAACGTGCGGTTCACGATTCGATTCGCGATGCGCCACAGACTCGAGTCTTCCGGAACCGCCCAGAGCAAGACGGTTACCGGCCGGTTCGGACGATCGAATTCAATGTTGTCGCGCACACCCGACATTTCGCCGCCGAGTTCCACGTGCGGCGTGAGCTCGGCGTCTTCGATCCAACTCATGATGAATCGGTGCCCCGGGCGCTCGCGCAGTCGCAAGGAGAGCTTGGCAAAGCGGGACCCAGTAGAGTCGACCCGGTGGCAGGTGAACTCCGCGCTCGCACGACGGCTTGCGAGTTCGAGCAGGACTTCGGTCGAACGCGCCACCGTTGGCAGGTGACGCGTGAGCTGGTCGCGTAATCGCAGAGCCTCTCCGTGGAGCGGAGAATCGCTCTCGGTCTCATCGAGAACGGTCGCCAGGTAAGCAAGCGCCGTCGCGGTATCGCGATTCCGCTCGAAGAATCGCGCGACGTGCATACGGTTCTCGGCCGTGGGACCGATGGCAAGCCCGAGCCGCACCGTGCGCTCGGCCAGCGTGTAGTGGGCCCGCGACTCGTATTGACGAGCCAGATCGAAGTAGTCCTCCGTTGCTGCGTCACGACTCGCGAGACGCGTCAGGGCTGCCCACGGGATGAGCGTCGACTCCGGCACTGCCACCTCGACGAACGCTGCGAACGCTCCGCTGGTGAGCCGAGGCGACTCCTTGCGCAGCACCTTCGAGTTCTCCAGCGTCGCCGTAGCCGAGCTCCGCAACACCGTCTTCGTGTCGTTGGAGACGGTTGCGCCCGCACTTCGAACGGTCATTCGCACGATGGATTCGCTGTCGGAAATGATCCTGGTCTCGCGCATCTCGGCGAGCGCGGCGCGCGCACTGTCCGTGGCCTGCTGCAGCGCCACGACCTCCTGCTCGTGCACGGCCTCGTTCCCGACCACGAAGTGGAGCTCGCCGCGGATCTCTACCGGCCTCACGATTCCATCGGCCCAGTCGGGCCGCACCGCGATCAACGACTTCGATAGCGCTGCGGTCCGCTGCCCGGGGTTCGAGCTGCTGCAACCAGTCAGCCCGAACACGCACACGACCATCCCGATGGTGATCATCGTTCGGCGCAAGCACGGCGAACACGTGGGCTGGTGCAGCATCATCTCGACACGCTGCAAGTTATCGCCGTCGATTGACCCTCGCTAGTGCTCCGCGTCCACCATCTCGAGGCATGACTCAGAACCGCACGACCGTGACCTCGTCTGGCCGCAGCCGGACCGCGGAGCGACTGATCTCCTTCTGGTCGTTGCCGAGTAGCACGACGGTCGCGGCGTTCTCACCGGCGGTCACGACGCCGGTGCCCTTCTCGTCGAACCAGAGCTGCTGAAACGCCGAGTTACCGGTCGCGTTGAAGCGGTAGAGCGTCATGCGTTCGCCTTCGGCATCGAGAACGTGGATGTGGCCCCGCATCGGCGTGCCGAACTCGACGCGGAACGGGCATCGGCGATACAGAGTGATCTCGAACTCTCCGTCGTCGACGTCGATGATCGACATCTCCGCGGGCACGGTCTCCGGCGACTTGAACGACAGCTCGGCGCCATAGCGTGCGGTCCTCTCGAGTTCGAAGACGCCGTTCTCGTCCGTCCGCGCAACCTCACTCGATCTCGAAGTCGAGCCGCTGGAGGTCTTGGTCACCATCCCTCCGAGGTCGACCTGAACGTCCGCGAGCGGCTCTCCGTCGACCGAAACCGCGACACCCCGAATCCGATCCACGAACGCGTCTGCAGGGACCCGCAGCTCGACGTCCTTGCGGCCGGCGAAGACCGGCTCCGCGACCCAGCCGAAGTAGCTCTTGCGATCGAAGACGCGCAGCTCGTACTCACGATCGAGCAAGCCCGGCAGCACGAATCGACCGTCGTCATCCGTGACTGCACTCGTGTCGACGCTCACGAACCCCGGAATCTTCTCGCGGTGCTTCGCGGGCAGCGACAGCGATTCGAGCGTGCGCGAGTTCATGCCGAAGCTCTCGAGGTTCCACGGATAGACCGCGACGCCAGACCACGGCGTCCCGTCCGAACGCAACACGCGCCCTTCGATCATCAGTGACGTGCCGACCAATCGAACTTCGAGATGGACGGACTTCTCCTTCTGCAACCGACGCCCGAACTCCCGCTCCACCCGCGCCTGCAGACCCGGCGAGTAGAACAGGAGGTCGGAGCCCCAGTGCCAACCATCCATGAGATCCGCACCGAGGCGGAACTCACCGTTCGCGTCCGTCGCTACCTCGATGTCGTCGAGCCGAACGTGCGCTTCGGTGAGCGGCGCGCCGAACGGATCCGTGACGCGTCCGGTCACGACGTATCGGTTCGGGTCTCGCCGCTGCAAGACGATCCGCAGGTCCGCCGCGTTCTCGAGTGGCGCGCGCAGCCAAGCCGTCGCGAATCCTTCCGCGCTCGCATACAGCCGGCCCCTCTGCACGGGAACGTCCTCGAGAACGAACCGGCCCTCGGCATCGGCGTGCACGCTCGGCCCGTAGCGCTGGACCGCGAAGTCCAACGGCTCGGGGAAGCGCGACAGGTCCGCATAGGATCCTCGCACGTCGGCTCCCGGCACCGGCGCTCCGGTTTCGTCGACAACGACGCCCTGCGCGTTTTGGCACTGGGCGGCCACCAGGATCAGCCCGTCCTTCTTGGAACGGTCGTTCAGATTCGCGGAGCGGTAGGTGTAGTAGCCATCCCCCGATTCGAGCTCACCCTCCTCGGCCGGCATCTCGAAGCCGAACTCACCGAGGTCGTCACTGTGGCCGAGGACTTTGAACGTGCGCTCGGGCTCGGGCATGTCCTTCGCTGCGGGCACGGTCACGCCCAATTCCTGCGGCGAAACTCCGGCGGGCAACTCGAACTCCGCATAGCGCCAGCAGCCGACCGGCACGCCGGGCAGCGGCTGCCCCTCCTCGTCGAGCACGCGACCGGACACGGCCCAAGTCTCCGGGTCCATGACGGCAGGAATCGAAGACGGCTCGTCCGCCTTACTCACGACGTCGCGCGCCGCGACTTCATCATCGGTTCCTTCGTCGCCGGCGAGACCCGCGTCGCTCACGACCTCCGGATCGACCGGCGGGGTCGCGGCTTCACTCGAGTCGAACGCGACCGGCAGCCAGACCCCCAGTCCGATCAAAACGATCGCGGCAGCCGCGAAACGCAGTGTCTTGCTCATCAGTAGTACTCCGACAACCGATGACGCCCCAACCACGGTAGCCCGGTTCGGCACCGCGAGCGCGAGCAGCACGCGGCTCGCGCGCCAGTCACGACCGTACTTCGCCTCACACTTCGCCCGCACCTCGTCCATCCCGCGCTTGATCCGCTGACGCACGTTCGCCTCGGTGGCTTCGGTGCGCGCCGCGATCTCCCGCGTGCGCAGCCCGTCGTGGTAGCGCAGCAACACGGCCGTGCGATACGGCTCGGCGAGATCGCTGACACACTTCGTCACGAACCGCTGGGCCGCGAGCTTCGCGACCGTCTCCTCGGTCGAAGGCACCTGCTCTTCGCGAGCCGCGACGCGCTCGTGGCCCCGCCGCCGGCGGCCGTCCCGGTGTTCGCGCAGCGCGAAACGCCGGGCGACGCTCCCGAGCCATCCCCGCAGCGCGCCCGCAGTCTGCGGCGGCCGCCGCAGCGCGGTCATCCACGTCTTCTGGAGGACGTCGTCCACCTGCTGTCCGTCCCCGAGCAGCCCGCGCAACAGCGCGCGGAGCCACTCCTCGTGGCGCAACAACTCCTCGGGGTCGAGCTTCCAGGTCTTGGTTGGCATCGTCATCGAGACGGGAGATCCCGGCCGAACGGGGAGTGTGACAGAAAATGAGGGGTGGGTCGTGGGGGCTTGCCGACCCGTGCCCGTGACCCGCGACGCGGGCACGGGTCACGAGCACGGGCAGGGGCGGGTCAGGGGTCACCACCGCGCAGGCGCAGGCGCAAGCGCACGCGCAGCACGGGTTCGACCCTGGGCACATGGGTAACACCCGCCTGGCGCACCGACGCTTGCGCGCTTTACGGCGAAAAGTACGCGTGTCCCGTCTCGTGCGCTTGCGCCTGCGCCTGCGCCTGCGCGATCGTGACCCGCCCGTATCCCGTGCCCGCGGCCCGTGCCCGCGCCCCCATGCGTCCGCCCATCCAAACCTCGCTCCTCGCCCTCCTCGCGGCCAACGCCCTGCCCCTCCTCGGGGTCCTGTTCCTCGACTGGCAAGCAGGCACCGTGCTCCTCCTCTACTGGCTCGAGAGCGCCGTCGTCGGAATCTTCACGCTCGCCCGCATGGCGACGTGTCGCACCGAATCCTCGGGTCCCGGCCCGGCGTTCGTGATGCCGTTTTTCTGCGTGCATTTCGGCATGTTCATGCTCGTGCACCTGGCGTTCCTGACGTTCCTGCTCGGATCGGAGGATGTCATGGACCCGCGCTCTTCGCCGCTCGACCGATTCCAAGTCCTGGCCGAAGAGGCCTGGGGCGTCGGATTCCTGATCGCAGTCCTCAGCCTGTTCGGCAGCCACGGGACGTCGTTCGTCGTCCACTACCTGCGTGGCGGCGAGCGCGACCGGATGACCCTGCCAGAGATCATGGGGTCGCCCTACCCGCGGATCCTGGTCATGCACGTCGTGATCCTGTTCGGAGCCGGGGTGACCGTCTTCTTGGGACAACCCGCCGCCCTCGTCGCGCTCCTCGTCGTGGCCAAGACCCTGCTCGACGTCCGGGCCCATCGTCGGCATCACGACAAGTTCGCGAATTCGCGCAACGCTGAGCCGACCCCGGTCCAGTCCCCATGATGTTCAGCCGTTCGCCCGACGCCGCGTTCCGACGCTTCAAGCAGACCGCCGATCCGGCGGCCCTGGCGACGGTGTTCGACCGCACCGCGCCCGAGCTCATGAAGATGGCCCGGCACCTGACGTCGAACGAGGCCGCAGCCGAGGACCTGCTGCAGGCCACGTTCGTGACCGCGATCGAATCCGCGGAGGACCACGACGACGGCAAGCCCGCGCTGCCGTGGCTCGTCGGCGTGCTCGGCAACCACGCGCGCGCCGCGCGTCGGCGTGGACGCCGCGCGCCCGATCCGGACCGATTGCGCCAGGCAACGTCGACGGACCCCGCGCAGGCCGTCGAAGGTCGCGAGCTTCGAGAGTCCTTCGAAGCGGCGCTGCGCAGCCTGCCGCAGCCCTATCGCCTGACGCTCGGCCTCTATCTCGAAGACGGCCTCGAACCCATCGAGATCGCCCGCCGACTCGAGAAGCCCGCGGGCACGATCCGTGCGCAGATCTCCCGCGGCCTCGACATGCTGCGACGCGCGATGCCCAAGAGCCTCGCCGTCGCCCCGACCAAGTCCAAGGAACGATCGCGCGGACTCGACGCCGTACGCGCTGCGATCCTCGTCCGATGCGGAATGCCCGAGGCCGCCGCGGTGGCCTCGACCACGGGCACCGCCGCCGTTCTCGGTGGAGCTGCACTCATGAACAAGAAACTCGCAACGGTCGCGGCCGCCGTCTTGGGGCTCGCCCTACTCGGCTACCTCGGCAGCAACTCCTGGTTCGACGACGAACCGGAACACGTCGGCGAACCCGTTGCGGAGAACGGCTCGCTCGAGAGCCCGAGCGCTGGGACAGATCCGCTCTCGGGGAACAGCGGCCGCGAAGCCGTCGAAGTCCCCGACACACCGACGCGCGAACCGAACGCCGAGGCACCCGCGCCGGAGCTCGGCTCACTTCGCGTGCGAGTGGTCGCGGATCGAACCAAGCAGCCGGTGGCCGGCGTCGCGGTGTACTGCCTTGCGACCAGCTCGACTCCGAGTTTCCTCGACCGGCTCGACGCTCCGAGCACGGACGCGCGCGGTGAAGTCGTCATCGAGTCACTCCCCGCGGCCTACTACATGATCATGCTCGACCGCGCGAACGGCGGTGGCGTGGGCGTGGATGCAGGCAAGCAAGCGACACTCGAACTCGCGATCCCGAGCGGAGTCCGCGTCCACGGCGTCGTGCGCGATGCGGCGTCCCAACCGGTCGCAAACGCGATGATCATGATCCTCGACGGCCAAGGCGGCTCGTCCCGCGTCGCGGTCACGAACGCGCACGGCGAATACTCGTGCGACGACATCTCGCCGCAGCTCCAGTTGCAGGCCCGCGCGAGTGGACACGCGCGGTCGCGCGCCATGGCGATCACCGGCGCGCCGGGCACCGCAGCGCAACTCGACTTCGCGCTCGGCGGCCGAGGACGGCGCGTCTCCGGAATCGTGCGCGACTCGAGCGGTGAGCCGATCGCGCGCGCCGTCGTCGCCACGGTCTTCGAGCGTTCGCTGAAGCCGAGCAATCCGTGGAAACGCACGCAGCCGCCGCGACCCTTGATGTTCCGGACGGACGAGCACGGGCGATTCGAAACGGACGAAGTCTCGTCCGAGGCGCACGTCGTCGTCGCGCACCCGCCGTCGGGCAGCGAGGACTCCTACTCGCTCGCGAAGATCGCAGCCGGAGAAACCGACGCATTCGTCGACATTCAACTCGACGCGGGCGCGATCGTGCAGGGCCGTGTGCTCGACGGCGACGACGGCCTCGCGGGCGTGACCGTCGTCGCGTGGGCCGAACGACCTTCGCGCGACATCGGCATGCTGCTGAACCTCTTCGGGTTCAAGCAAGCCCGCAGCGCGTCCGACGGCTCGTTCCGTATCACTGGTCTGTGCCCGGGTGGCTACCGCCTGCGAGCGGTCCGCCAGGCCATCCTCGCCGAGCAGCAGGTCGAGCTCGTCGCGGGTCAGGTTCACGATTGGCATCCCAACCAGAGCGACGGTGAAACGCTGCGCCTCGAGATCTCGCCGGCGCGGTTGACGAACGTGATGCCGTTCTACGGGTGGAGCGTCATGGCGTACACCCGTCACCCCGACGGCAATCTCGAGTTCAAGAACGCGGCGACGACCGACGCCGACGGCACCGCCGAACTCGCAGGCCTGGCGCCCGGCGACTACGACGTGGTCGTCCGCTGTCAGCTCGACGCCTCACCGCGCAACGCCGTCATCGTCGCGCACAAGCAGTCGCTGCGTGCGGGCTCGACGATCGAATGGGAGATCCCGGAGTTCGACCTGCCATCGGCTGAGATCCGGGGCCGCGCTCTCCGCGACGGCAACCCGGCCGGCAACCGGCGCGTCGTCTGCATCCAAACGGGCGCCGCACAGGTCGGCATGGTCGAAACCGTGTCGCGAGAAGACGGGACGTTCACGATCGGACCGCTGCCGCGCGGGAAGTACACGGTCACCGTGTACGACCAAGACGGCACCGCGGTCCGACTCGGCGTCCGCGAACTGGTTGCAAACCAGACCGAAGACGCCGGCGATATCGAACTCAGCAAACGCTGAGTTCGAGCCTCACAGACCGACGGTGAACGTGCCGACGGCCGACGTGCCGATGTCGATCGGCGGACTGATCAGGTCGACCCACTGCGCCGAGACCGGCAGGCCGCACTCCGTGTTCCACGGAATCGACAGGTCGATCTGCTGCGTGCCGGCGCCCGGACACGGGATCGTCAGGAACTGCGAGATGCAGTAGGACGAACCCGGCTCGGTCGAGCCGATCGCGGCGAGCGGCAGCGGCGGCACTTCGACGCCGAGGACGAGACCGCAGATCGTGCCGTTGAGACCGGTGCCGATGATCGAGATCGTGCCACCGAGCTGCGACGTGCCGGAGAAGCTCAACGTCGGACCGTTCGCGCTCGCGGGACACGCGGTCGAGATCGACTGCGATGCCGTCACCGTCGGGGTGCACAAGTCGCGCTGGACGAACATGATCACGTAGGCCTCGAAGCCGCCAGGAGGAATCACGCGGTCCTCCCACTGGAAGCAACCGCGGATGTCCGCCGGGCCGAACGGGCCCATGTCGTTGCGCAACGTCGTGAGGTTCGCGTCATCCATCTGGGTGAACAAGTCGACTCCGGAGCCCGGCGTCGTCGTGTAGCTGCCGACTTCCCAGCGATCCGAACCGAGGCCGACGTGATCGAACACGAGGTTGCAACCGGAGTTGGTCACGGTCTGGTACTCGTCGTCACCGGGCGTGATCTCGTTGCTCGCGAACGTGCCGCACGTGTCGGGGTCCACGAGGTGGAACATGTTGACCGTGATCGGATTGGCCGAGTCGAGGTTCATCACAGTTGCGATCGCGAGCACTTCTCCGGTCGTGGGCCCGGTCGACAGCGCGCTGTAGACGAGATCGATCGACACCAATCCCCAGGCCTCGAAATCGGGCCAGAAACCGGTGCCGGCCGAACCGCTGTTCACGAAGACCGGGCTGTTCGGCAGACCCTGGTGGATCGGCGTCTCGCTCGGCTGATCGTTGACCCGGATCGCCCAGGTCGTCGTGAAGATCGAATCCGTCGAGTTCTGATCGCAGCGGAACCAATCCGGCCCGGTCGACGCCGAGTAGGTGACCGCGGCCTGGTTGAATTTGACATCGAACTCGACGTTCTGGTCGGAGATCGAGATGTCACCGGTGCCCTGCTGGGCAACGAGAGGAACAGTCGCGAGTAGCGACACGAAGGCGTGCAGGGATCGCACGGAGTGCCTCCTGGGACAGGGGGTATGTGAGCATGAGCGCACCAGGTGAGCAGCCCGGCGCACTACGCAGCATACTGCCCCTCGCGTTCCGTGCGGCGACTACTTGCCGCCGACGCGACTACTTGCCATCGACGCGCAACAACCAAACCGCGCCGTAATCGGTCTTCCCCTCGGGACCACCCTTGGGGGACGAGAAGTCGTCGTCGCCAGGCGCCCCCACGAGGATGTCCTCGACACCGTCTCGATCGAGGTCGCCTATGTTCGCGACGGACCTGCCGAACCTGTCGAACGGGTCGATCGTCCGCTCGAACCCGCCCGTGTTGTTGGTGATCTTGCGGAACGTGCGAACGGTTCCGTCGGGACTCAGGAAGAGGGTGAAGATCGCACCCGCGAAATACTCGTTCCCCTGATCGAGAGGCGCCCCGACGCAGAGTTCACGAATCCCGTCGCCATCGAGATCAGACAGCTGCCCGAGCGCGGCGCCGAACGAGCTGCCGTCCTCGATCACGTTCGCGAGTTCTCCCTCGGTGCGACTGAGCTTGCGCTGCGAACCGACGGTGCCATCCGGCTCCAGCATGAGCAGCCAGACCGCACCGGTTTCGAAGCCACCGCCGTCGTCGTCTGCGCGCGCACCGATCGCGAGGTCGACGACGCCATTACCGTCGAGATCACCGAGTGACGCCACCGAAGACCCGAACCGGTCACCCTGCTCGATCGCGCCGGTGAAGCCCCCCGAACCCGCGGCGATCTTGTACTGCCCGTTCACGGTACCGGCGTTCGTCAGGTAGCACACCCACACCGCGCCTGCGCCATCTGCATCCGCACCGACCGCGAGTTCGGGAACCCCGTCCCCGTTGATGTCGTCGACACGCGCGACGGACCATCCGAATCGATCGAAGGGATCCACCGCTCCGGAGAAGCCGCCACCAGGACTCGAGATGTCGACGACCTGGCGCATGGTTCCGTCCGGGTTGAAGGACAGGATCCACACGGTGCCGCCAACGTTGTCCCCGTTCCCGTAGCCGCCGACGGCGAGCTCGTCCAAGCCGTCGCCGTCGAGGTCTCCGAGATTCGCCATGGAGGCGCCGAAGTTCTGCTCGGCCGTGGGACCACCGAACGTCAGCACGTCTTCGCCGGTGATCTCGACGTGCTGGAGGACCGTCCCGTCCCCACGCAAGAGGAATACGAAGACGGCGCCGGCCGCGCCGAACAGCCCTTCCCCGGGCGCGCCGACCGCAACATCGACGACGCCGTCGCCGTTCAGGTCACCGAGCGGAGCCACAGCGCCACCGAAGTCGGCGCCGAACTGCAACGAACCGGTGAACCCGCCCTCGGCCTGACTGATCTTCGACTCCGTCAGGACCCAGCTCGGCCGGAAGACCTTGAAGCCGTCACTCTCGATCGGCGGCAGGTCCGCCGCCGAGAAGTTCAGCGTGTAGCCGCGGCCCCGGAGGTCGATCGACAGGTCGGCGAAGCGCGCGGTGCCGTCCGCACTCTCGACCTGCGTCGTGCCGGACAGCGTGCCGTCACCCGGATTCTGACCGATTGCGGCCGCGACCATCGTCGGCGCCGAGTTCGCGAGGTTGCCGAACTCGTCGACGAGCACGACGTCGACCGCGGGCGCGATCGTGCCGGCCTCGATCACCGACTCCGGCGCCGATGCTGCCTTCATCGCGACCGGCGGACCCGCCTCGATCGCAAACAGGTCGGAGAACGCGGCCTCGAGCCCTTCCGCCTTGAACTCGAGCATGTAGTTGGGACCCGCCGTCTTGATGCTCAGATCGGCGAACTCCGCGACGCCTTCGGCGGTCTCCGCCGAGGGCGAACCCTCGAGCTCCGGCGCACCGGCTCCGACGGTCAACGGCGCGACCCCGGGAGCGACCTGCGCGAGCGCCACCGTGATCGTCGCGTTCGCGTTCGGCAATGTGCGCCCACTCGAATCCACGACGGCCACGCACACCGACGACATCGACGTGCCCGCCTTGTTCGTCGCGCTCGGCTGCTTCGTGATGGAGAGTGCGCTCGCGACGCCGGAACCCGGCGTGCCGGGCAGCACCGCGATCGCGCTGTCGTGATCGACACACGCGGGAGCACAAATCAAGAGGAGCGTGGACGTGACGACGAACGGAAAGCGCATGGAATGTGTGACCCTCTCTAACGAAGCGCGATGGCATCCAGACTACCCGCGCGCACACGTCGTGTCGCCGATCGATTGACCATCCCCCGTCACCCTCCGATTCCCGCATCTCGAAGGCCGTACGTCTCACCGACAACACACGATGTGAGTACGTGGAAAGTTGCGGGCACGACGCTCGCTTCCTCTCGATGCTCGCCCTTCATCTTCACGATGCGAACGCCCGTCTGGACATCGAGTTATGCGCCGAGGGGCGTCGCGCGGCGAGTCGTGAGGTAGATTCGGCATCGCGCGTATGCTCTGCTCGCTCCATGCTCGACCTCGCAGTCTTGCTCGCAACCTGTGCGCCATGCGCGCAACCCGACCCCGCCCGTTTGCCGCACGTCGACCGCACTTGGATCGGCCCGGAATTCTTCGCGAACCGACTGCAGGATTGGCGACGGCACAACGGGCGCATCGAATGCGTGGAAGCGCGCGCTGCGAAACCGATGCGGGTGCTTCACCTTCTCACGGCGTGGAGCTCGTCGCGCAAAGGCCGCATGCAATGCACGGTCCGGACCGGCGCGATCGATACCGGGGCACGCAACGACGACTCGCTCGCCGGCTTTCTGATCGGCTCGGGCGGTGATCACGTCGACTACCGCCTCACGTCTCTGGTCCATCACCGGCCGGCCCCCGACGGCGGCATCGTGTGCGGCGTCGACGGCCGCGGTCGCGTCACGTTCCGCGACTTCGAACACAACACGAACAGCGGCGGGCAATGGTCACTCGGTGGCAAGCTACGCGACGGCGAACTGCGCGAGATCGCCCCTTCGTCCCGGGACGGGGCCGGATTCACCAATGACGAAGGCTGCGACGTCGAGCTCACGCTCCACGTCGAACCACGCGGCGAGACCTACCGGCTCGAGCTGGTCGCGCGACGACCGGACGGCCGCCTCCTCAGCCAGGCGACGCTCGACGACGTCTCGCCCGCGCTCTGCGACGGCGGACTCGCGTTGTGCTCGCATCGCGGGCCGAAAGAAAGTCGCCGGGGTCACTGGTTCGCGGACTGGCGCATCAGCGGCGACAAGGTCGACCGCGACCCGGCACGCGCGTTCGGGCCGATTCTGTGCACGCAGTACACCGTGAGTGGAGGCATCCTCCGACTCACCGCGCAAGTGGCGGCCCTCGGTCCGCAAGACACGCGTACCGCCGAGCTCCAAGTCCGGGACGGCCCGACCTCGACGTGGCGCACCACAGGCTCGGCGACTCTCGTCGAGAACACCAACACGTTCTGCTTTCAGGTCACGCCCTGGGACGCGACGACGGACCGCGACTTCCGCGTCCGCTACGAGCTCGCCCGCGACGGCGGACGGTCGCAGACCTGCGATTGGCACGGCACGATTCGGCGTGAACCCGAGGCCGACGAGCCGCTCGTCGTCGCGGCGTTCACCGGGAACAAGCACTTCACCGGAGGCATCCGTTGGAACCACGACGGCGTGTGGTTTCCGCACCGCGACATCGTCGATCACGTCACGGCGCACGGTCCGGACCTGCTGTTCTTCTCCGGAGATCAAATCTACGAAGGCGACCTGACGGGCGCACAACGAAAGCCGCTCGCCGGCGCGATGCTCGACTACCACGACAAGTGGTATCGCTGGTGCTGGGCATTCGGCGATCTCGCGCGCGACCGTCCGTGCATCTGTATTCCGGACGATCACGACGTCTACCACGGCAACATCTGGGGTGCGGGCGGGCGGGCAGCCAAGCGCCAGGACGACGGCGGGTATCGGATGCCGGCCGAGTTCGTGCGCATGGTGGAGACGACGCAGACGAGCCACCTGCCGGCGCCCGTCGATCCGCGTCCGGTCGAGCAAGGCATCGGCGTCTACTTCACGAGCCTCGAATACGGCGGCGTCGACTTCGCGATCCTCGAGGACCGCAAGTTCAAGTCGTCACCCACGGTCCAGTGCCCCGAGGGCAAGGTGGTGAACGGTTGGTTTCGCGCCGAAGGCTACGACCCCGCCGCACAGGCCGACACGCCCGGAGCCGTGCTGCTCGGCGATCGGCAGCTCGCATTCCTCGACCGCTGGGCGAGCGACTGGGGCCCGCGCACCTGGATGAAGTGCGTGCTGTCACAGACGATCTTCGCGAACGTGGCGACGATCCCCGCGAGCGCGGCGTCGGGCGCCGTGCTGCCGAGCCTCCCCCACCTCCCGGTCGGCGCGTATCCCGAGGACCAGAAGCTCGCAGCCGACGCGGACTCGAACGGATGGCCCCAGACCGGACGCAACGCCGCGCTGCAACGCATGCGCAAAGCGTTCGCGTTCCACATCGCCGGAGACCAACATCTCGGCAGCTTGGTCCACTACGGACTCGACGACTGGAACGATGCGGGCTGGGCATTCTGCGTGCCGTCGATTGCGAACACGTGGCCACGTCGATGGTTCCCGCCGGAGCCAGGACGCAACCGCGCGCCGGACAGTCCGCGCTACACCGGCGAGTTCCGCGACGGATTCGGCAATCGGATCACAGTACACGCCGTGTCGAACCCACACGCGTACGGCCGCGCGCCAGCGCCGCTGCACGATCGCGCACCGGGTTACGGCATCGTCCGATTCGCGCCAAAGACACGAACGATTCGCGTCGAGTGCTGGCCCCGCTGGGCCGACCCTCGCGATCCTGACGCGGCGCAGTATCCGGGCTGGCCGAAGGAGATCGCGCAGCTCGACAACTACGGCAAAGCGGCGACGACGACGCTTCCGGAACTCCGCGTCGACGGCATGCGTAACCCGGTCGTCCAGGTCATCGACGCGTCCGGCGAACTGGTCTACACGCGGCGTGTCCGAGGACGCTCGGTCCGACTCGGCGTGTTCGCTGCGGGTCGCTACACCGTGCAGGTCGGCGAACCGCGCGAAGGAAAAACCCGCACGATCCAGCTCGACACGAGCTCCGAAGGACCCGTGACCGTGAGCTTCTGAGCTACTGGCCGGTCGCCTTCTTCGGCGTCATCAGCATCAGCTCGCGATCGACCGGCTTCTGCAGCAGCGCGAACGCCTGAATCGCGGCCGTCGACACCGACTGACGCAGCATGCGATCGGTCAGGTGAGTCTGGTTGCTCTCGTTCGAGTGCTTTTTCAGCGGGATCGCGCTGCTGACGTCCTCGGACGCGGGCTTGGCCTGGCCGACGCCCTTGACGTCCCCGACGGTCAAGCGGGGGCCGCTCTCGCGACGCTTCTCGAGCTTCGCGCTGACGGCACAGGTCACCCGACGCAGACGCGCCTGGATCATCGGCGCCTCGCCGAGCTCGGGGCGCCCCTCTTTCACGTCGAGCGAACGCTCGGGTTCGATTCCGAGAGCGCGCACGGTCATGAGGAACGTCGGACGGTTCGCATCGTCCCCGTACGTCTCGGACGGCGTCGCGTAGAAGCGCAGTCCGACGTCCGCATACGGTTCGATCGCTTCGCGGACCGCCTGCGCGATCTGCTCACGATCGGCGGACGCGTCGAAGGGCGAGTAGAACGCGTCGTCGATCTCGTAGACGACCTCGACCTCGAGTCGCGGCGCGCCCTTCGGAGCGTTGCGGATCGAGTTGCACGAGGTCAGGGGAAGGGCGGCAAGCGCGAGCAGCGTGGCGAATCGAAGGGATGGGCTCATATCGCGACTCTGTGGTTGGTTTCTCACCGGCATCGTAGCCGCGCGGTCTCAAATCACCACGTCGAGATCCTCGAGATCGGCGTCGACCGCACACGCTCTGCGCACCAATTCGAGGTAGACCGTGCGCGGCACGTCGACGCATCCGAACCGCGCCAGATGGTCGGTTCGGAACTGCACGTCGATCAGAGTCACGTTAGCACGCGCGACCGTGCACACGAACGCGACGAACGCGATCTTCGACATGTCGGTGCGGCGTCGGAACATGCTCTCCGCGGCGAAGAGCCCGCCGATCTGCACTCCGTAGATTCCGCCGACGAGCTCTTCGCCCTGCCACACCTCGAGGCTGTGCGCGTGGCCGCGTTCGTGCAGCTCGGTATACGCATCGAGCATCGACGGCGTAATCCAGGTCCCGTCCGATCGATCCAATGCGCACGACTCCATGACCTGCTCGAAGTCCTCGTTCCAGGTCAGCTCGAAATCCGCTCGGCGAATGCGACGGTTGAGGCTGCGCGGCACGTGCAAGCCGTCGATCGGCAGGATGCACCGCGGATCGGGCGACCACCACAGCGGCGGATCGTCCGCATCGAACCACGGGAAGATCCCGTGCGAGTAGGCGAGCAGCAGGCGATCCACCGACAGATCCCCCCCCACGGCCAAGAGCCCGCGTTCGTCGGCAAGCGTCGGATCCGGGAACATCAGCGGCCCGTCCGGCGCCAGGAACATCGGCATGAACTCGTCCGGCGCGCGGGTCACGGATGCAACCCCAGCGGCTGGTTGAGCCCGTCCACGATCGCGGCGTAGTCGGGGTCATCGGGGCCGAGCAGCCCGTGTCGAACGAGGAAGTCGATGACGACCAGGTTGCAGTTGAACTTGAACCGCTGCGTCGTCGCAACGGTCTCTGCGACGCGCTCGATCGGCCACAGCTCGAAGCGCTCGACTTCTCCGTCGACGACGCGTGGCTCGAAGTCCGCCGGCAGCTCGAGGTCGTAGCAGAACATCGTGTCCGGCTTGAGCCCGCGATCGTGCTCGGCGCAGTAGGACACCGCACTGACCGAGGTCGCGCGCCGAGACAATTCGTCCGGCACGCCCGCCTCTTCGGCGCACTCCTTGCGAACGTTGTCGTCAGGAGTGATGCCGAACGGTTGTCCGCCGGCGACCATGTTGTCCAGCATACCCGGGAACGTGGCCTTGCTGGGCGAACGCACCGCCACCCACATCGAAATGCCATCGTCACCGCGCACGAATCCGTTGATGTGCACGCCGTGCGCCAAGACGCCGAACCACGACACCGCCTGACGATCGACAACGGCGAGCGTCGGCGCCTCGAACAGGGTCGCGACCGCGTAGAGCTCCCCATGCCGATTCGGGATCTCACCGACGTCGACGAGTCGATCCGCCAAATCCGAGAACGCGCGGCTCGCCGCCGGCTCGTCGTCACCCGCGACGTGTACCGCGCCGTCCCTCGTCGTGACGAGATCCGGCCAGGCCTCGAGCACGGGAAGCCGGTCGCGACGCACCCAACCAGCGCGTATCCCCTGGACGTAGAGCTTCGCGAAGCGACTCAGGTCATGCCGGTTGCACTCGGCGATGCGCTCGAGAAACGTCACGACCCGATGATCTCCCGATCGCGCAAACGCACGGCTTTGCGCCCCTTGCCGTCGTCGTCCGCGAGGTCGAGCCCGAACAAGCCTCCGAGGAAGTCGACGAATTGCAGCGGATTGAATCCCGCTCGCGCCGCCACCGGACCGACAGCAATGCCGAGGTCGAAGAACCCCTTCTGCCACACGCTCTTGTCGACCATGCGCGCGCGCCCTGTCGGATCCACGATGTGGCCGGTCATCGCCCGCGCGCGGTGGCGTTCTCCCGCACCCCAGAAGTTGAACAGGGAGTAGTACTCGACCGTCACCGAGTCGCCGTCTCGCAGCCATCGCTCGTTCGGCAGGTTGAGACTGCTCAGCGCGAGGTCGGTGAACAGCGTGGCTGCCTCGACGTTTTCATCCGTGCGCGATCCCTGCTCGGCCAGGAACACTTCGTAGGCGATGCGCGGCGTGTTGATCACGTCACTCTCGCGCCAGACACCGTAGATGCGGCGGTCGTCCCAGCCGGCGTTGATCGTGTACGAGGCGACTCCGACCCCGGGGGAGACGTAGTCGGTCAGCTTGATGTCGACCGCGAGGCCGATGCCCGCGCCGGCGTTGACCTTGAAGCAGTCCGCGAAGTCCAGGCCGCGATCACGGAGGTAGGTGCAACTCGCCATCGCGAGCAGCGCGAGACACGACAGGGAGCGCACGATCACCGCTCTTTCAGCCGCCGCAGCGTCGTGCGTTGGTCCTCTCGATCGGCGAGCGCCAAGACGTCCACGTCGCCGTCCGCGCGCATGCGGAAGTAGACACGCAGTTTCAGGGACGCCCGCAGGCTCCAGAGATCCTGTCCCTCGATTTGCTTCACCTCGAGCCCGGGATATGCAGGCCCCTCGACGCAGAACTGGAACACGGCCTGCATCGCCTTCTCGACACTCACTCGCTCCTTGTTCACGAGCGTCTTGTAGTACGCCTCCGTGAAGTACGGAACCCGAAACCGCTCGCGCGGCGCATCGACGACGAGGCGGGGCTTCTTGCGCCGCCGCCCCTTGGGGACGAGCTCCTCGAGCTCCGCGATCTGGCCCTCGGCGTCGCGCAGTCGAGTGTCACGCAGCGCGAGCAGACGGCGCAGCCCTTCTTCGGCTTCGCCGAGCGCCTCGAGGTCTCGCTCGAGCTCGTGGATCTGTCGGCTCTGGTCGGTCGGCTTTCGATCCGCACCCTGCCGAGCGCGCTTCAGCTCTTTCTGGAGTTCGCGAATCTCCGCCTTGAGGCGCGCCTGGTTTTCGACCTCGGCCTGGCGCTTCTGCCGCATCTCGTCGACGCGCGCCCGCTCTTTCTCGATGCGTTCTTCGCTCTTCGCGACCTTCTTCTCGGCGTCCGCGAGGCGTCGCTCCAGGAGTCGGTGCGCCGCCTTCGAGACGGTGTCCGACGCCGGAGCCGGCGGGGCGGCGGCGGACTTGTCGACCGCGGCGACCGCGGAATCGATCCACAGCTGACACGCTTCCTCGAGTTGGTCACCGGTCGACTTCGCGATCGCCGGCGCAAGCTTCACCGCCGGCGCACGATCGATGCGATAGCCCTTGATCGTAAGGTCGTGCTTGCGCGCAAAGTCACGCAGGGCGGCGACGGGGACGCCTCGTTCGAGCAGGAACGACAGGCGTGCCGCACTGGCATGCGCGAGCACTTCGCGAGCCAGAGAGCCCGCGTCGATCCGCTTCAGCTTCGCCTCGCCGCCCATGAGCGACAGATTACAGGCTGTTCGGCGCGGAGACTATCGGCCGCCAACGCCGGGATCGGCGCGATCTCGCCACTCCTCGGTCGGATAGATCGGGCGGACCGGATACGAGGGCAACGTTTTCTCGTCATGGTTGAACTCGATCTCCGCCCGTTCCTCGCGCGTGAGCGTCTCGGGGGACCGCCACGCGCGGTAGCTCGCGAACTCTAGGAAGTCGAACGGGGAACCGAGGAGCTTCCCAACGCGCCAGCACACGAACGACGGGAAGAGCAGCGTGGACACGGCATCCGCTCCGAGCGGGTCCGCGCTGCGCTGATACGCAAAGACGCCGTAGGTCACCGGGAGCGCGCCGATGACGGCGGGGATGCCGACCAGGAACCCTGCGCTACCGCCGAGCGCCGCCGGGGTCGTGACGAACGAGCTTCGGCCCGAGCGCGCGTCGGTCAGCTCGTCCGTGTACTGGACGAACTGGCGACAGCCGCAGAGAGCCGCGACCAGCAGCGCGAGCGCGAGGAACCGGCCCACTCAGGACCTTTTCTTTTCCTTCCGCTTCGGGACGCGGCGCGCGAACTTGAGGCGTTTGACTTCCCACTTGTCGCCGACGGTCTTGGGCGGCGGGTTCGTGCCCTTGCGACCCTTGCAATCGACGTTGACCATCGAGACCTCACGGAGGCGCCAGGTCTTGACGAAGGCCTCGCAGTTGAAGAGGACCGCGTGGATGAAGTCCCGCGGGAGCTGCAGCGGCTTGCCGCCGTCGACGAAGTCGATTTTGACCTCGAAGTCCTGCGCGTGCTTGCCGGCACCGACCGACTCCTCGTTGCCGATCTTCAGGTTGGTCGACTTGAAGTTGCTCCCCTTGCCGCCGGCCGCGATCGAAATCTGCTTCTCGAAGTAGATGTCGTGGCTGACGTTCTGGTTGAGCTTCTTGTTCTTGGCGATGCTCTCGAGCTCCTTCTTGAGCACGCCGATCTTCTCGATCAGTCCGTTGCGCTTCTTCGCTTCACGGACGGCCTTGGTCGCGATGTCCAGCTGCTCGGTCTGCCAGTAGGCGAAGAAGCCGGCGGCGGGGATCAACAGGATCGAGGCGAAGATGATCGCCTTGTAGAGGTCCATGTTCTTCATCGCCGCACCTCCTTGAGGACGATCTTGAACTCCTTGATGACGCCGAGCACCTCACCTTGGTAGGGGTCCTCCCCGCGTCCCGCGGGGGCGAACTCGCCGAAGGGGCTGCCCGGGTCCTCGAACTCCGCCTCGAGAGCCGACGTCAGCTTCGCGAGCCGGCCGCGGTAGCCTTCGCCCCGCACGGCGATCTTGAAGCTGAGCGTGCGCAGCTTCCGGTTGGCCGCGAGGTCGAGCGTCATCACGACGAACGATCCGAGCTCCTGTTCGACGTTCGCGATGACCTGGCAGAAGCGCGCGAGCGCCTCGAAGCCGGACGGCAGCTGCAGATCCTCGTAGATGCCCGTCTCTTCGCGCTGGTCCTTGACCAGCTTCTGCATGTACTTGTGCACGACGCGCAGCCGGTCGAAGGTGTCGGCTTCCGCGACCTTCTCGAGCAGCTGGCGGTACTGCTTGCGGTCGAGGTATTCGAACGCCGAATACTTGCCCGCCTTCTCGTTGATCAAGAGCGCGGTGTAGCCGTGGAACTCCGCCTTGAGCGAGCCCTTCGCTCGACCGGAGCCTTCGGTGCGCTTGATCTGGTAGGTCTTGCCGTATTCTTCGGCGAGCGCGTCGACGCGATACATCTGGCGCAAACCGACGATCGCGAGCAAGAACACCGCGAACATACACGCGATCGCGAGCGGGAACTTGATGCGGTCGAAGCCGCGCTGGAACGCGAGCTCTTCGCGACGGAACTGCATCGACTGGATGCCGCCCATCGGGCCGAGCGCGAGCCCGATCGCGACGGCGATGCGCGGCTCGATCCAGTCGACTTCGTCGGGGTCGAGGTTGTGCGTGAGCTTGTCGAGAATCGCGAGCGGCTGCGGCTTGCAGCCGAACACGTCGCCGATGACCTCGTCGAGACCCGGCAGGAACGCGCCTCCGCCGGTGACGTAGACCGCGTCGATCCCCTCGATGCTCTGCATCGACGCGACGAAGCGCATGAGCTCGCGATGGATCCGACGCAGCAACTCGGTCGCGGCCGAGGAGATCTCTGTCGTGGACACCGCGTTGCCGGAGCTGGCGGCCACGAGGCCGCCGGATTCGCGCTCCTCGCCGTCCTCCCCATCCGGGTCGGCGCTGTCCCCGGTCTTGAACTCGTAGCTCTGCCCGGATTCGAACACGCTGAACACGGCCTCGCGGGCGGCCGGGAGGCTGACCCCCTTCGCCGCGGCGACCTCGTCGGCGATACCGTCGACGCCGACGCGGAGCGCGCGCATGTCGACGATCTGGCCGTCGATGACCGCGAGCACGCGCGTCGAGCGACCGCCGACGTCCATGACGATGCGAGCGCGACCGTCCTTCGTCGCCGGTAGCGTCTCGCCGGCGTCATCGTCGCCTTCGGCATCACCACCCGCAGTGTCGAAGCAGCCCGCCCATTCGGCGACGCGGTAGAGCGCCATCGTGTCGAGGTCGACGATCTCGGGATCGATGCCGAGCGCTTCGAGCTCGTCCAGCGTGACGCGCAGCGGATGCTTGGGGACGGCCGCGACCATGACGCGGGTCTCCGTCTCCATTTCCTCGAGCGTGTGGAAGTCGACGACCATGTCGTCGACGCTGTGGCTGTGAATCGAGTCCTCGACTTCGAACTTGATCACCTTGCGGATCTGGTCCTCGCCCTTGAAGGGCACGTCCAGCGTCCGCAGCACGGCCTCGCGACACGGGAACCCGAGGATCACGTTGTCGCGCGCGATGTTCGCGCCCTTCAGCGCCTGCAGCGCCGACTCGGCTTCACGCGCGGCGTGCTCGGGATCGTCCGCCGAGAGGCTCGACGGCTGCGACACTCTGTCGACACTGACCTTTGCGAGACGCGGCTTCTTGTACGAGCCGTCCAGCTCGACAACCTTGATCTCGTATTCGCCAGCGTCGAGTCCGACTCCTTTGGCCATCTCTCACCTGCTTCTGAAGTTCGTGTCGCGGTCGAACCGCGCGCGCTGCTCTTCGTCGAGCACGGCGCGGATCCGCTCGTCAGCGCGGCGCCGCACCTTAAGTATTTCCGGGGGCAAGGTCTCGGGCTTTGCCCGAATGATCTCGGTGGTTTCCGCGAGTTCCGCCGCGAGCACCATCCGCATTTGACGCGCCTGCTTCGCCGACAATTCGTACCGATCGATCAAATCGCGGACATAGCGCTCGCTCGGGTCCACGAAGTCCTCGCGCATCGCATCGACCGCGCCGGGCCCGTTGAAGCCGACCGCCAGACCCGCGCCGAACGAAGTCAGCGCTACACCCCAGATCCAGCGGTATCGACGAGCCGGGCTCATCAACGGTTTTCGCGGGGCGCGAGCTCGACGGTCAACGCGTCGAGCCGCTCCATCTCCTCGCGAACCTCTTGCGGCGAAGCCTCGAGCTTGCCGGTGTCACTCTGGCGGAGGATGCCGGCGAAGACCAGCACGCCGAGGCCGATCAGCAGCACCGCCGCGACCATGAGGCGACGGCAGAAGGCCTCGAAGTGAGCCACGTCACCGGATCCCGCCGTGGCGAGTTCCTGCCCGGTCGGCAACCGACGGATCTCGCGCAGCACACGGTCCTGGAAGCCTTCGCTCGGCTGCGGCGTCGCTTCGGCGCGGCCCGCATCGAACAGCGAACTGGTCTGGGTGAGCTCGTCGACGGCTGCGCGCAGCGCGGGCTCGTCGGCGAGTCGCGTCTCGAATTCACGCCGCGCGGGCGCGTCGAGCTCGCCGTCGACGAAGCGTGCGACGAGCATCTGGTCCTCTTCGGTCAAGTGGTGGGTCATCGGTCGGTCCTCCGTTGCCGGTCACTGGGGCGACCCGGCACGAGGTCGGGGTGTATGCGTTCGAGGGCTTCTTTGAAGCGGGCACGGGCACGGAACAGGCGGGACTCCACGGTTCCGATGCTGCACTCGAGAACCTCCGACATTCGAGTGTAGGAGAGCTCTTCGTATTCGCGCAGCACCAGAATCGTGCGGTACTTCTCAGGCAGGGTGTCGAGCACCTCGCGGGTGACCTGCCGCATCTCGTCCTCGAGGAGCGGCGCAGCCGCACCGGCGTGATCGGGCGCGTCGACGCCGGGCGCGTTGTTGTCGAGCGTGGCGTTGTCTTCGACCAGCTGCAGGCGCCGACGGCTGCGGCGCGAGAAGTGGTCGTTCGCCGTGTTGACGGCGATGCGATACATCCACGTGTAGAACGCGGAGCCCTGCTGGAAGGTGTAGAGCTTGCGGAACACCTTCACGAAGACCTCTTGCGCCAGGTCCTCGACCTCTCCACGGTCCCGCGTGAAACGGGCGAGGAGGCCGAAGAGCCGATCCGAGTACCGATCCATCAGGATCTGGAACGAGGGCTCGCTGCCGTCGAGGATCTCCTCGATCAGCTCGGCATCGGGGCGTTCGGGCATTGTCTTCAGGGCGGGCACAACCCCTTGGATGGGCGAAGGCCTGAGGATCTTCCCTGCATGTTTGGGAAGTCTCGGCCCCGTGTCACTCCTCGTCCGCGAGAAGATGCCCGAGCTTCTCACGCTTTGCCGCCAAGTACTTGCTGTTATGGGGGTTAGGAGTGATTCGCAATGGCACCTGCTCGACCACTTCGACCCCGTACCCCTGCAGCCCGGAAAGTTTGCGGGGGTTGTTGGTCATGATCCGCAGCTGGCGGATGCCGAGATCGTGGAGGATCTGTGCACCGGTGCCGAACTCGCGCTCGTCGGCCTTGAAGCCGAGGTGCTGGTTGGCCTCGACGGTGTCGAGTCCGTCGTCCTGGAGCGCGTAGGCCCGCATCTTGTGCGCGAGGCCGATGCCACGGCCTTCTTGGCTGATGTAGAGCACCACGCCGCGCCCGGCCTGCTGGACCTGCTGCATCGCCGTGTCGAGCTGATCCCCGCAGTCGCATCGGAGCGATCCGAACGCGTCGCCGGTCAGGCACTGCGAGTGGACGCGGACGAGCACCGGCTCCTCGATCGGCGGGAAGCGGCCGCCCTCCTCGGGCGGGCGTTCGATCCCGACGCAGAGCGCGACGTGGGTCCGCCCGTCGATCTTGCTCTGGTAGGTGTAGGCGTCGAAGTAGCCGTGCCGCGTCGGCATCTGAGCGACCGCGACGCGATCGATGATCCGCTCCCGGCGGCGCCGGAACTCGACGAGGTCGGCGATCGCGCAGATCTTGACCCCGTGCTTCTCGGCGAAGATCTCGAGGTCGGGGACGCGCGCCATCGTGCCGTCGTCCTTCAGGATCTCGCAGATCACGCCGGCCGGACGGAGCCCGGCGAGACGGCACAGGTCGACGATGCCTTCGGTCTGACCCGTGCGCACCAGCACGCCGCCGTCCCGCGCGCGGAGCGGGAAGATGTGCCCCGGCTTCACGAGGTCCCGAGCGGTCGCGCCTTCGCGGGCCGCGGCCAGGATCGTCGTCGCGCGGTCCGCAGCCGAAATGCCCGTCGTGACGCCCTCACGCGCCTCGATGCTGACCGTGAACGCCGTGCCGTATCGCGTCCCGTTCTCCGCAGTCTGCGGCGGCAGGTTGAGGTGGTCGCAGATCTCCTCTTCGAGCGCCAGACAGACGAGCCCCCGCGCGTCCTTGATCAGCATGTTGACCAGCTCCGGCGTCGCGAACTCGGCGGCGAAGCACAGGTCGCCCTCGTTCTCGCGGTCCGGATCGTCGACCAAAATGATCGGGCGTCCGGCCTTCAGGTCCTCGAGGATGTCTGGGATCGGAGCGAAGGTCATGAGGAACGGGTAGCGGTCCGGGGAAGCGGGGCAGTGTAGCGCGGATGTAGGACGGAACCGTGGGGTCCGGGGCGTTTTTCGCCCGGTTCGGGGGCCCGCGGCGTCGATAGGGTGGGAACATGGCTCGAATGTCCGTTGCCGTCGCCGTCTTGCTCCACGCCGTGGCCTGCGCGCCATCCGCGCAGACCCCTCGGACCGAGGCCTGGGTCGACCCCGCTCGCGGCGCGGCGGACAACCCGGGCACCCGCGAACGGCCGTGGCGCACGCTCGGCGAGGCGGCGGCCCAGGGTCGCTTGGCCGAACTCGCCAAGGGCGCGACCGTCTGGCTGCGCGGCGGTGACCACGGCACCGCGAAGCTCCAGGCGAGCTCGCTGACGATCTCGGCCTGGGAAGGCTCACGGCCGTACTTGGGCCGACTCGAGATCTCCGGCGAAGACCTGACGCTGCGCCGACTCGAGATCGGCGCCGAGTTCGCGGACACCTACCGCGGTCCGGTGGTCACGATCGCCGAACGCAAGGCCGGCAAGAATATCACCCTCGAAGGCTGCTTCGTCCACACCGCCCGCGACGCGTCCGAATGGACCGCCGAGCACTGGCGTAGCGCGAAGCCCGGCATCCTGTGCGGCCGCCGTGGCTCGCACATCACGCTGCGCGACAACTACGTGCTCCACACCCGCTTCGCGATCGAAGTCAACGCCCCGAACTCGACGTGCGAGGGCAACGTCGTCGACGGCTACTCCGGCGACGGCTTCCGCATCACGCGCGACGACATCACCCTGCGGTACAACGTGATCCGCAACTGCTACCTCAGTGACAAGCACGGCGACAAGAATCACGACGACGC
>JANQJF010000122.1 GCA_028281765.1 Planctomycetota bacterium
ACTCGGAGCACGCCGTGGAACGAGTCCCGACCCGCGGAACGTGAACGAGCCCGCGCCCGGGTCCGAAAACGCGGAGCCCGAACCAAAAAACTCCCCCAACGGTGGCCCCTCGTCCTTCCCCCTGCCGCCTCGCCTTCCGGCGCAGCAACCACCGCTGCCCCCAACCAATACCCGAGAGCAGAGATGACCACGAAGAACCTGATCGCAGTCCTGTCCGCCGGCGCCCTCGCGCTCGGCACCTCCGTCGCCCTCGACGACGCCACGACGCCGAACGACGCCGCCCAGCCGCTCGCCGCGAGCGCGCCGGCCGGAGCGCACACCCTCCTCACGGCCGAGAACTCCGCGCTCGTGCTCATCGACCACCAGCCGCAGATGGCGTTCGGCGTGCAGTCGATCGACCGTCAGCTGCTGAAGAACAACACGGTCGGTCTCGCCAAGTCCGCGAAGGCGTTCAAGGTCCCGACCGTCCTGACCGCCGTCGCGAGCAAGACGTTCAGCGGCCCGATCTGGCCGGAGATCCAGGAAGTGTTCCCCAACCAGGTGCCAGTCGAGCGCACCAGCATGAACAGCTGGGACAACGAGGAGTTCCGCGCGCGCGTCAAGGCGAGCGGTCGCAAGAAGATCATCATCGCCGCGCTCTGGACCGAGGTCTGCCTGACGATGCCGACGCTCGAAATGCTGAAGGAAGGCTTCGAGATCTACATCGTCGAGGACGCGTCGGGCGGCACGAGCCAGGCCGCCCATGACATGGCGATCCAGCGCCTGATCCAGGCTGGCGCCGTCCCGGTGACCTGGCAGCAGGTCCTGCTCGAGTGGCAGCGCGACTGGGAGCGCCAGGGCACCTACGCGGACACGACCGGCATCGCGAAGGAGCACGGTGGCGCCTACGGCATGGGCATTCGCTACGCCAAGGAGATGTTCGGCGCCAGCGAAGGCTCCAGTCACAAATAGGTGCATCCACGGACGCGGACTCCACGAAGGCCCTTTGACCGCACCGGGGATTCAGCCCATGCCGATGTCGCCAGCGACCTCCTCCCACAAGGGTCTCGACGACGGCCTGGCCCCGGCGCGGGTCTTTTCGCCTCCCTACCGTCCGAGCCTGCGTCTCATGCCCGACCCGACCCCCCGATCCGACCGAGTCCCGGACGTGTCGGGCGGCGTCCCGCTGGACCTCTACCAGCAACTCCGCGGCGCCGCCCACCAGCTGATGCGCGGGGAAGCGACCGAGCACACGCTCCAGACCACGGCGCTCGTGCATGAGGCCTATCTCCGACTGATCCGGTCGGACGAGAGTCTCGCCGAGTCGCCCGCCCGTCTCCTGGCTGCAGCCGGCATCGCGATGCGAAACGCGCTCGTCGACCACGCGCGTTCGCGCCTGCGGGTCAAGCGCGGTGGCGATCGAGAGCGAGACCTGATCGAACTCTCGGACGTGCCGAGCTTCCTCGCCGCGGATCCCGAGCAGATCGTGGCACTCGAGGACGCACTCGACGCGCTGGCGATCGAAGACGAACTCGCCGCGCGCGTCGTCCACCTGCGTTTCCACCTCGGCCTCGGCGTCGAAGAGACCGCCCAGGCGCTCGACATTTCGCCGCGCACGGTCAAGCGTCGCTGGGCGTTCGCACGCACATGGCTCTTCCGGGAGCTCAATGGCGGCGGCGAAACCGCGAGCGTCGCATGAGCCAGGCATCCGAGATCTTCGCGCGCGCGCTCGAACTCAGGGCGTCGCGGCGAGACGAGTTCGTGCGTCGATGCACGCGACGGGACCCGCGCCTGCGCATCGAAGTGGACTCGCTGCTGCGGTCGTATTCGTCGATGGGCAACTTCCTCGACACGGAGTCTTCGAACGAAATACCTCCGAGGCACACGAGCTCCGCGGAGCCCGACCGGGACGCCGTCGCGGGACACGAACTCTTGCGCAAGATCGGCGAAGGCGGCTTCGGCACGGTGCACCTCGCGCACGAGAGGGGCACGCTGCAGCGGCAGGTCGCGATCAAGTTCCTCAAGCGGGACCTCCTCTCGACCGGCGCGCTCGAACGCTTCGAGTCGGAGCGACAGATCCTCGCGAATCTCCAGCACGATTCGATTGCCCGGATCTTCACCGCGGGGACCGCAAACGCCGGATGTCCCTACTACACGATGGAGTTCGTCGACGGGCCGCCGCTCGACGCCTTCTGCGACAGTGGACGACTGACGATCGCCGCACGAGTTGAACTGTTCTTGCGCGTGTGCCGCGCGGTCGCGCACGCGCACCAGCGCGGCGTCATCCACGGCGACATCAAGCCACGCAACGTCCTCGTGTGCAGCGTCGACGGAGAACCGTCACCCAAGGTCATCGACTTCGGCATTGCGCGATCGCTCGGCGAGCCCGCCGCGAGGTCGAGTTCCAACGCCGGAACGCCACGCTACATGAGTCCGGAGCAGCGCTCCGGGGCACCCGCCGACACGCGGGCCGACGTGTTCGCACTCGGCGTGCTGCTGCACGAGCTGCTGATCGGTCCCACCGCACGGGACGCCTCGGACTCCTCGACGCAGACCACGCTGCGGGTGCGGGAGGACGCCGAGGTCGAGCTGCTGGCTGCGGCACGCGCGAGCTCACCGCGCCAACTGCGGCGTGAGCTACGCGGCGACCTCGACCACATCGTTCGGTCGGCGACGCGCACCGATCCCGAGCAGCGCTACGGCACCGCGCGCGAACTCATCGCCGACGCCGAAGCCTGGCAGCAAGGACGGCCACTGCCCTCGCGACCACGCGCGCCGCTCTACGTCCTGAAGAAGTTCGTCGGCCGTCACCGCCTCGCGGTGGCGGCGCTAGGCCTGCTCGTCGTCGGCGGCGCGGCGCTCGGCGCACGATCATGGCACCTTGCCCGCCTCGCTGAAGACGCACGCGTCGAGTCCAAGGCCGCGCAACGCCGGGCCAACGAATGGGGTGCGGCCGCGGACAACGTTCTGGAGTTCCTCGACCGCGTGTTCCTCGAAGCGTCACCGGGACGGAGTGGACCGAACGTGACGCTACTCTCGGTCGTCGACACGGCTGAGCAACGCTTCGACACGGATCCGCCCGATGTCCCGCTCGTCGCGTCGCGACTCGCGCGCATCCTCGGGCACCTACGAACTCGACTCGAGCAACCCGACCGGGCCGAGTCCTTGTTCCGCCGTGCGGTGCAGGCGCTGGAACGATCATCCGACTCGGATGCCCGCGCGATCGCGAGCGCGCGGTTGGAACTCGCCGAGCTGATCGGTCGCCGGCAGCACACCGAGGAGTCCCGAACTCTGCTCGAGCAGGCGCTGGGTGACTTCGATCCGGCGGCGGACTTCCTCGAGACGATCCGAGCGCGGCGAGCTCTGGCGCTCGTCGCACTCCATGAGGGCCGCCCGCAGGAGATGCTCCGCGGGTTCCGCTCGTGCTACCGCGACGCAGTGGCGCGACTCGGAACGGATCATCCGTTGGCGCGTCAGACCGCACTCGTGTTGGCGGAAGCCGAGCGCAACTACGGTGACCTCGAAGCCGGCCGCCAACTCCGCGCGTCCCTGGGTGACGTGAGGGACCTCCCACCGAGCACGGGCTTCTACTCGAACCTCTACGCCAAGCTCGTCGAAGCCCGCGCGCGGTACGACGAAGCGGACTACGCCACCGCCGAGAAGCTGGCGCAGGAAGTCCTCGACACGCTCGAAGAACGCTCGATTCCGCGGACCTCGACGGACGCGATGGGAGCGCTCAACGTCCTGGCCGGCATCGCGCAGCGGCGCGGCGACCTGCGGCGTGCGGTCGACCTCTCGCATCAGATCTTCACCCTGCGATCGGAGCGCCACGGGCCGAAGGCCGTGCCCGCGCTCCGCGCCGCCGGCAGCTTCGCATTGATGCTCATGAACTTACGGCGTTTCGAAGACGCGCGCGAGTTCCTCGACGAGCACGCGCCCCTGGAGATCGTCGAACAGCACGAGGACCCCGGGCTACTGGCGCTTCTCCGTGCACACGCATCCCTGCTGCAGCGCGAGCGCAAGGCGGAACCCGCGCACACGCTGCGGGATCGCATTCTCGCGCGCAACCGCGAGCACTACGGCGAACACCACCCGAACACTCTCGACGCCCGCCGACGACGCGCGCAGACGATCGCGATCTTCGGCGCTTACGACGACGCGCTGTCCGAACTCGAATCGGTCCGGAAACTCTGCGTCGAGCACTTCGGCCCCGCACACTTCCAAACCCTCGACACGCTCGGCCTGATCGCCCGCACGCTCAGCGGTGCCAAGCGACTCGACGAAGCGGAGGACCAGCTCGAGTCTCGCCTGTCGATCGCGCTCGCGGCGCACGGACCGTCGCACGGCACGGTGCGCATCGCGCTGCGGGACATTCGACAGTTCGCACGCGCAGTCCGGCGGCCCGCTCTCCTCGAGCGCGCGCGCGCGAAGACGCAATCCGCCTTCGAAGAGAGCATGGCGGCGGGAGAGCCGTCGCCGGCGCTGCTCGCCGCCTGGGAAGCCTTCCGCGGCGACCGGTGAGCCGACGGCTCAGCTCGCCATGGCCCCGTCGACGCGCAGCGTGTTGCCGGACACGTAGCTCGAGTCCGACGAGGCGAGGAATCGGACCAGCGCTGCGACCTCCTCGACGGTCCCGACGCGCTGCATCGGGACCTGTTGCGCGAACATGCTGTGATCGTTGCCGGTCGCGCGGTCGAGGAGCGCAGTGTCGATCGGACCCGGCGCGATCGTGTTGACGCGGATGCCCTGGCCCGCGACTTCCTGCGCGACCGAGCGGGTCAGACCCTCGACCGCGAACTTCGACGACACGTACGACGAGAACATGCCGAAGCCTTTGATACCGGCGACAGACGTCGTGTTGATGATCGATCCGCCGCCGCGCTCGACGAGCGCCGGGATCTCGGCCTTCATCGAGTTCCACACGCCGAAGAAGTTGACCTCCATGACCTGACGCACATTGTCTTCGGTCTCTTCGACGAGCGGGATCAGTCCCGCGCCTTCGCTGCCGGCGTTGTTGAACGCGATGTCGAGTCCCCCGAAGTCGTTCATCGCACGCGCAACGAGTGATTCGACGTCGGCGGGCTTGGTCACGTCGGTCGCCTGGAACACGGCGCGTCCTCCGGCGCGCTCGATCTCCGCGACGAGGTCGGCGCCGGCGTCGGCGCGGCGCGCTCCGATGACGACCGAGGCCCCGGCCTCGGCGAGGGTCAAGGCGGCGGCGCGGCCGATGCCCGAGGATCCCCCGGTGATCAGCGCAACGCGGTCACGGAGAGAGGACGAGGACTGGTTGGTTCGGGAAGTAGTCATGGCTGTCTCAGTGCGGAAGAAGCTCGGTTTGTACCGATTGGTCAAAATAAGTTCGGAAAGAAGGGCGACCGCGGACGGACGCCCGGAAAATCAGTCAGGTCTCGATCATCGCGAGGGCCTCGTCGGCCAGCGTACGGATCGTCGCCGGGGTCGCGCCGGAACGGGCATATACGCGCATGCCCATGACGAGCGCGAGCATCGCACGCGCGGTGGACGAGGCGTCGACCGAAGCATCGATGTCGCCCCGCTCTTGGCCTTCGCGAATGCGAGCCGCGAACATCCCCTCGTGCGTCTCGAACGCTCTCTGCACGATGCGCTGCGCGCCGGTGTCGCTGTGCGCGAGCTCGAGGGCACAGTTGATCATCATGCAGCCCCGGTGACCCTCGGAGCCCGCGCATTCGTCGTAGATCGCTTCGACTTGCGCGCGGAGCCCTTCGACCGGCGACAGCCCGTCGGCGATGTCCTGGAACATCGCAAAGCGCTCGTTCGAGTACTGCTCGAGCGCGCTGAGGTAGGCATCGCGCTTGCTCCCGTAGGTGTCGTAGAAGCTGCCCTTCTGGATCCCCATCGCATCGAGCAACGTGGTCATCGACGTCGCCTCGTAGCCATGGGACCAGAAGGTCTCACCGGCTTTGCGGAGCGTGTCGTCGACGTCGAAGTTCTTGTTCCAAGGCATGATTCGAGAGCCGGGCCGTGCCCGACTCCCGGAGTATCGGCCATTTGGAACGATCGGTCAAGATTAGGATGCGAGAAAAACTGGGGTGCGAGAAAACCGAGAGCCCCGCCAGGGGCGCGAACTCAGGCGCTCAACCCTCGAGCGCGACCTGCTCCGCTCCCACCGCGTCGCGCCCTTCGGCGACGCGCTGCCGTAGCGCGGCCCGAAGAACGTCACGAAACGACAACACGCCGACCAAACGACCATCGAGGTCGCACACCGGCAAGTGCTTCACGCCGTGGCGCTGGAGCAACTCCACGGCGCGCGACACCGGGGTGTCCGAACGGACCGTTCGCGGGCGCGACGAGCCCAGGTTCGCCGCGGGTGCAGACAGGTCGATGTCGCGTTGCATGGCCCGGTACACGTCGGTTCGAGTCATCAGGCCTGACGGTCGTCCATCGAGGTCCACCAGCGGAACGCACCCGATCGAGTGAGAAGTCAAGACCTCCAGGACGTCTGCGACCGTCGCGCCGGCATCGACGGTGATCGGCGGAGACGTCATTACGGTTCTGCACGGCTGTTGCAGCACGCTCTCCGGCACGGCTCGTGGCAACACCTCTTCACGGGCATGGAATCGCCGCGCGGTCCCGTCGAGCGCGTCGCGCATGAGACGCCACTGACCCGCCATGTCGTCGAACAGGTCTCCACCGAGAACGGACACCGTACTGGCCGAGCATGCGCGCGCCGTCGACAGTCGTCGCTTGCCGCCGAGCAGACTGCCTTCCCCGAAGTGATCCCCGGGCCGCAGGACTTCCGACACCTCGATCTTGCCCTCGTCGTCGATTCGGATGAGTTCGATCTCCCCGGACTCGAGGATGTAGAACGCCGAACTCGGATCGCCCTGCCGGAAGAGCTCTTCGCCTTCCTCGAGATGCACGCGCCGCATCGACTCGGTCGACTTGAGATCGAGCACGTTGAGATTGCGCGGGAAGAACAGGTTGAGCGTCCAGTCGGCCACGACCTGCAGCTTGCGGTGCAGGCGCGGGAGCTTCATGAGGTAGACCGTGCGCCACAGCCACCACGCGAGGAAGCCGCTGATACGCAACCCACCGATGAGCGCGACGGCCTGACGGTGCCCGAGCGTCGCCAGCTGGCCGAGGTTGCGGTGGCGAAACGGTCGCGGCGACTTGCCCCGCAGCACGCGCAGGATGTTGTCGGCCGCGACGCCGCCCTGACGCGTCGCGAACTGTGCCGTCGGCTTCGACCCGCCACCGTGCCCGTCCGGAGTGCTAGCGCAATCCCCGATGGCCCACAGATTCTCCCGGCCGACGACCCGGAGCTGGGCATCGGTGACGACCCGCCCGCGATCGCGCTCGCAATCGAGAGCGTCGAGCGCCGGGTGCGGGGCGTTGCCGACGGTGCACACGACGGTTCGCGTCGAGATCCGTTCACCATCGTCGAGATACACGGTCTCGTTGGACACGGCTCGGACCCGCTTGCCCATCCGAATGTCCATTCCGCGATCCTGGAGTTTGCGCTTCGCGAACGCGCCGAGGCGTCGATCGATCTCGGGGATCAACTGGTCGCCCGAGTGCACGCAGACGACGCGGATCTGCTCCTTTCGCAGGCTCGGATAGAAGCTCTGTGCGTGACGCAGGAGATCGAGGATCTCGGCCGCCGTCTCGACGCCGCTGAATCCCCCACCGACGACAACGAACGTCAGCAGCGCACTCCGCTCTTCCTCGCTCGGCGTGATGACCGCGCGCTCGAGGCGTTCGACCAGCGCGTGGCGCAAGCGCAGAGCGTCCGCGAGACTTTTCATCAAGAACGCGTGCTCCGCCATCCCGGGGATGCGCGAAACGTCCACCACGGAGCCCAGCGCGAGAACCGCGTGCCGACCTCGACACCGAAGCGGCGCGTCCATGCCGGGCACTCGGAGCTCCACCGTGCAACCGTCGTCCAGGAACTCGGTGATCTCCGCGCGCAGGATTCGCACTCCCGGCAGGAGCTGACGCAGCGGACTCACGACGTGACTCGGCTCGAGACTCGCGCCGACGACTTCGGGCAGCAGCGGCTGGAACGTGAAGTAGTTCTCGTTGCTGACGAGCGTCACGGACGCGGACCGGGAGAGCCCGCGCGCGCACCAAACGCCGGCGAAGCCGCCACCGAGGACCAGGACATCCGACTCGATCTTGGATTCGTTCATGGTTGTCTCGCTATCTCCGCTCGGCGTTCGAACGGGAGAACAGGCTCGTCACGTCGTTCGTGTCCTGCAGCAGGACCCAGCCCTGGCTGTAGCCGAGACCGCCGTTCGCGTGCACGAGCCCGACGGGTGACGGCTTGGTCTCGAGCTCTTCGCACATCGCGATCAGCCCGCTGAATGCCGCGTTCGCCCACGGTGCGCGCCCCAGGTTCATGCCCGCGGTCACCGTGACCGACCGCGCCCGCAACAGCTCGACGAGATCCAATTCGTCGTCCACGATGCCGAGCTCGAGCAGCGCCGCGAGCGGGATCACGGGGTAGCACGTGTAGAGCTCGAGCAGGGCCGTGCCCTCGCGGAATTCGGCGACGAATCGGTCCGTGCCGAAGTCTGCAAGCGCTGCTTCCCAGCTCTGTCGCAGGTGCTCGAACCGAACGATCTCGGACACGGCTTCCGGTCCGTCACGGTCGAGCGCGCCACAGCCGACGCCCACGACCTCGATCGACGTCTTCGGACGCAGGTGTCCAGCGACCAGAAGCAGCCGACCGGAGAAGTCGACCACCGGGTTGGCGCAGTCCACGAAGCGGAACAGCGGAGTCAGCATCGCGAGTCGCGACTCCGGCGGCAGTGAGATCCCGAGTCGACGAGCCCGACGCACGTGGTTCTGCCAGAGCTCGTCGGCGAAATCACAGAACTCGGTCTCGGTCCAGCCGCGGCGCTCGATGTAGCGGCGAGCCAGTTCGGTGTAGGCCTCCGGGATGCTCACGCCGTCGTAAACCTGCATGAGCCGGTGGCGGAGTTCGCGCGGGTAGAGCGTGCGCAGCGCATCGTCGCCGCGGATCAACACGGCATCCGCGTCGCCGTTCTCGATGCGTTCGCGCGCGGCTTCGACCGTCAACGCGGCTGCCGCTCCCGTGCGGAAGTGATCGGGATCCTCGGACGGGCCCCAACCGTCACTCAGCGGGTCGATGACGAGCTCGTCGACGCGGGCACCGCTCCGGCGCACCCGCGCGAGGTCGACCTCGACGGGAGCGACGCTCCCGGAGCCGTTTACGACTCGGCCGTACGAAGACACGCACACGCGCGTCGAGTGGGTTGCCATGGGAAGCCTCCTAGCGACCGCGACGGACGAATCGATCGCCCGTACAGACTGAGTGTCGACGTGTCTCGCTGTTTCCTAGAGACCCCAAACGGCGACGCACTTCGTCGATTATGTCGACGCTCGATTCCGAATACTGAAGTTGGATTCGGGAATTTCTTAGCGCACTTAAAGCAAGTCAGCGTGGCACCGCGACGACGGGCGCCACCTCTCCCCCAAACCCACTGCCTGGAGATTCTCATGATTACCCGACTCGCGTTTTCGGTCGCCACCGTAGTCGCCGCCTTGGGTCCCTCGACGACCGAGGGCTCCAAGATCCTCAACGTCCGCTTCGTCGGCGGAGAGTTCGCACGAGTGCAAGTGCTCGAACTCGACGACGATCGCGTGAAGTTGCGGGTGCTGGCAGACGAGAGCAGCATGCAAGTCGAACGGAAGCTCGCCGACTTCGATCCCCACTCGGCGTTCCGCATCGAACTGCAAGCGCGCGACCCGGACTCGTTCGAAGACCACTTCTCGATGGCACGCCGCGCCGCGGACCTCGATCTCGAGACGGCGGCGACCGAGCATGCGATCCACGCACTCGGACGCCTACCCGATACGCCCGAAGCGGAGACTCGGCGCAAGCGGCTCGCGTTTTGGGCGACCGCCAACCTCGAGCGATGGCTCGAGCGGACGATCGACGCGGGCGACATCGAGCAATCGATTCGTCATCTCGAAGTGCTCTCAACCCGCTTCTCCGACCACTTCCCGGAGGAGCGCCTCGATCAACTGGCGACACGAGTCCTGGACCTCGAGCAGGACCGCGCCGCCCAGCGACGGGCTGCCCGACAGTCGCGTCTCGACGCTCAGGCGCGTCGCAGCATCGAGCGACGACTCGCCCCGATTCGTCGCGCCGTGACGCGCGGCGACGAGTTCTTACGCAAGGCAATCGCCAGTTCGCGTCGCGTAGCAGAGTCGAACCGGCTCGCGACGCGCGCGATCAAGGCCTACGAGTCCGCGTGGCGAGCTGCAGAAAAGCTCCAGGCGAAGCACCCGAAGAATCGGCCTCTTTGTCGTGAGATCGAGAGCATCGCCAACCACGTCCACCAGCACGAGATCCAGGCCGCGCTCCATGCTGCCAGCGTACTGACCGTGCGCGGGGACTTCGTCGCGGCGATGGACCGAGTACATGACGTTCTGGCTCTCGACCCAACACACGACGAAGCGCGGGAGATGCGTCGCGCGATCGCGATCGCGGGCGCCGCGGCCAGCGCGGGCTTCGGGCTCGGACAGGGGCCGGTCGTCGTGCCGCAGTCGCTGACTCGCTGACGGCCGACGCGCTACTCGACGCGCCCCGGCTGGCACCGCGCGCACCACCACGTGCCGCGGTTGCCGGCGCCCATGCGTGCGTAGTCGATGATCGACTCGCATCGGAAGCACGGCTCGCCGCCCCTTCCGTAGACCCAGAGCACCGAGTCGTCCTCGTCGCGCAGCGCGGTGTGATTTGGACGCGGCAAGCGCGTGCGACGCGGACCGCCACGCAGGTTGCTGCGAAGCAGTCGATGCGCCCGGTGGAACAGCGCGAACAGCTCGTCGTCGGCGAATGCGCGCAGCATCTCACGCGGCGAACGATGTTCGAGGTGCAACGCCTCGCTCTTGTAGACGTTGCCGATTCCCGACGCGATGCGCTGGTCGAGCAGCACGTCGACGATCGGCGCGTGCGACGGAAGCAGGCTCCGCGCGCGTCCCGGAATCGCTTCGACCGCGACGCCTTCGACGCTCAGATCCGGGCCGAGTCGACGCTTCCAAGCGCGAAAACGCTGCCCGCGAAGGTCGAGCAGCTCGACCTCCTTCGCGGCGAGACAGGCAAACGTCACGTCCGTCGTGCTGAGCGTGACCGAAGGCGCACGCCGCCCACCGACCGAACGTTCGGATCGGGCGCGGACCCACTTGCCATGCATCCCGAGATGCGTCCGCAGCACCCGGTCACCGATCACGATGAAGAGGTGTTTGCCGATCGCGAACACGTCGTCGACCTCGGCACCGACCCACTCGTGCATCGCCGTCCCATCGATCGTCGACGACACGATCGCCCGCTCCACGAGTTCCGTGCGCAGCACGCGCGCGAGCTTGTGGACGGTATCGCCCTCAGGCACGCCGGTGACTCTCGCGCAGAGTGAAGCCGCGATAGCCGCTCGCGAACCCGCATTCTTCGAACAGCTCGCGGTGCGGCGAGTCCGAGGGCGGCACGCCATCGACGCGTTCGATCGAGATCAGTCGATGCGCGGGCGCCTCGACGAGCGCGCGAAGCGCGACCCGCATGCGTTCGTGGTCGATCTCCGAGCGAAACGTCTGCAGGCTGCGCGCGCCCTTGCCGGAATAGAGAACCGGTGAACCGTCCACGAGCACGACACGCGCACCAGCGACCCGGCGCGGGCGGGCAACCGCGGGGTCGGTCTCGGGCCACTGCAGAATCGAGCCCCACGGCGATGCGGGATCGACCGCGGACAGCACGACCGCGCGCGGCTCACCGCGAGCCGGGTCTCTGGCAGCTCGCAGCTCGTCGACCGCCAGCGGCAGCGCGAACTGCGCGCCTTCGAGCCCCTCGACGAAGTGACCCCGGCGGCTGCGGCCCGCGTCTTCCATAGCGCGCAGCACATCGTAGATCGATGCGAATCCGCCGCGCAGTTCTTCGAACTGCGCCGCTGCTCGACCGACGACGCCGTAGCGCTCCAGCAGCATGCTCGCGCGCGCGTGGGCGCGAGCTGTCGGCTCGCTGCTCTCGTCGGCGAGCTCGCGCACGAGCGACCAGCGCCCGGTCACCGAGGTAGTGCGGCTGCGACGACGGAACCGCGCGCCGAGCTGGCGCAGCGGGCCGAACGTGTCGTTCGTCACGAGCCCTGCCCAAACGAGGTCCCAGAGCGCGGACTCCAGAGTCTCGACGTCGAGCCGTTCGCCGTCGGATCCGCGCAACCCACCGGCGAAACTCGCACCCTGCTGCTCGAGTTGGGAGAGGATGGCACGTGGCAGATCGTCGAGGTCGTCGGCCGCCGTCGGGATGTCGAGGAGCAGCGGCACGGTCTCCCGCCGGTAGAGTGCGACGCGACCGTCCTTCGTGCCGAGCGCACCACGACCGACCCAGACGATCTGACCGGAAGCGCTCAACAAGTCGAGCGCATCCCGACTGAAGCCGCGCACGCGCGCCGGTAAGATCGCCGTCTCCCATTCGGACCACGGCAGCGCGAGTCCTTCGAGCCGCGCGACGACGTCGAGCAGCTGGGCACTCGCCTCGCGACGGTCTTCCTGCTCGTCCTCAGCCGGCGCGACGCCGTGCCAAGAAAGCGTGAAGCGCGACAGCGCAACGTCATCGACCGGAGCGATCTCTCGTCGCATTCGCGCGAGCGTCTCACGCTTGATCCGACGCAACACGTCCGCGTCGCACCACTCGGGCTCGGGCCGGCGCATCTCGCCGGCGACGAGCGAGCCGGCCCGCTCGAGCTCCGCGAGCACGGGCGCGATCGCCGTCGCAGAGATCGCGAACTCGCGCGCCAGCTCCTCCACGGTGAACGGACCGCGGCATCTGGCGAAGCGCCGGACGAGCTGCGGTAGCGCGTCGTCGATGCGGCAAAGGAAGTCTTCGGGTAGCCCGGCCGGCGGCATCACCCCCAGCGCGTCTCGATACAAGCCGGCGTCGTGCGCCGCAGCCCAACGCGTCTCGCCCGCGACCTTCAGTTCGATCGCGCGACGCTGGCCCTCGAGATCTTCCAGCCACGGGGTCGGGTCGGACTCACTCCGCCGCCCGAGTTCGTCGACGCTCAGCGCACCGAGAGCTCGCAGCAAGTCGTGCAGCTCGTCGGGATCACGCGCGCGCCGCTCGCGCACGAGCGCCTGCAGCTCCTGCTCGACCGACTCGACGACGTCCGGCGACAGCAGGTCTCGAAGCCCGACATCGCCGAGGAGCTCGCGCAGCAGACTCTGGTCGAGCCGTAGCGCCTGCGTGCGTCGCTCGGCGAGCGGCGCGTCCTGCTCGTAGAGGTAGTTCGCGACGTGCGCGAACACGAGCGCCCGCGCGAACGGCGACGCGCTCCGCGTCTCGACCGCCTCGACCTTGACGCTGCGGTTCCGCACCGCCGTCAGCAGCTCGGCGAGGCTCGGTAGGTCGAACACGTCGCGCATGCAGTGGCGATACGTCTCGAGCACGATCGGGAACTCCTCGTGCTTGAGGACCGACGCCATGAGATTCTTCGCGCGGAGCCGTTGCGCCCACAGCGGCGAACGCGCGCGCGGATTGCGACGTGGCAGCAGGAGCGCGCGCGCGGCATTCTCGCGGAACGTCGCGCCGAACAGGGCGGAGCCATCGAGCTGGTCACTCACGAGCTGCTCGAGGTTTCCCGGATCCGGGAACAGCTCGCCGGCATCCGGCGGGTCGTCCCCGTCGGCGAACGTGAGAACGATCCCGTCGTCGTTGTAGGTCGACACGATCTCGAAGCCGCACCGTTCGCTGAGCAAAGTCCGCAGCGCCATCGCCCACGGCGCGTGCACTCGCCCACCGAACGGCGTGAGCACGCAGATGCGCCAGTCGCCCACCTCGTCGCGGAACCGCTCGACGACAATGCGCCGGTCGGTCGGCACGAAGCCCGCGTGTTCGACCTGCTCGTGCACGTGCTCGGCGAGGCGCCGCGCCGCCGTCGCGTCGAGCGGCGTCGTCCGCTGAAGCTCGCCGTGCATCTCTTCGAGATCCGCCCCCTCGAGGCGGCGCAGCAGCTCGCCGATCGCACGGCCGAGCTCGACCGGGCGCCCCGGTCCGTCGCCACGCCAGAACGGGAGTCGTCCCGGCTCGCCGGGCGCAGGCTCTACGAACACTCGGTCGCGCGTGATCTCGAGCACGCGCCACGACGACGACCCGAGCAGGATCACGTCGCCACTGCGGGTCTCGAAGACCATCTCCTCGTCGAGCTCGCCGATGCGGGGTCCGCCCTCGCCGAGGTGCACGCCGAACATCCCACGATCGGGGATCGTGCCCGCGTTGAGGCGCGAGATCATCGCGGTGCCACGGCGCGGCGTCAGTCGATCACGCGTGCGGTCCCAGCTGAGGCGGGGGCGCAGGTCCGCGAGCTGATCCGACGGGTACCTGCCCGTGAGCATGTCGAGCACCGCGGTCAGCAGCGCACGCGACAAGTCCCGATACGGATACGCCGACTGCACCACGCGCTCGATGTCGTCGACGCTGCGCGGCTCGTCGCACACCATCGCGACGATCTGTTGCGCAAGCACGTCGAGACAGCGCGTCGGCGTGCGCACCGCTTCGAGCTCGCCGGTCTGCATGCGCGCGCTGATCACCGCGCATTCGAGGAGGTCGCCGCGCAGCTTCGGCAGGATCACACCTTGGCTCGTCGCACCGACGCTGTGCCCCGCACGCCCGACGCGCTGCAGTCCCCGAGCAACCGCGCCCGGGGATTCGACGAGCACGACGAGATCGACCGATCCCATGTCGACGCCGAGCTCGAGCGAACTCGTCGCGACGATGCCCTTCACTTCGCCGCGTTTGAGCGCCTCCTCGATCTCTTTGCGCCGCGCCTGGGACACGCTGCCGTGGTGCGCGCTGACGAGCTCCTCTTCGGCGAGTTCGTTCAGCCGCTGCGCGAGCCTCTCGCATTGACCTCGACTGTTGACGAACACGATCGTCGAACGGTGCCCGCGGATGAGCTCGAGCAACTCGACGTGCAGCGCGGACGCGAGGCCGCCGCTCTCGTCCTCGTCGTCGTCGCGACTGCGCCGATCGAGCGGACGCTCGGCCTTGTAGACTTGGCCGAGCACCGACTTCGGTTCGTCGTCCGTCGCGGCCGGCTTCGGCAGCGCCGTGATCTCCGGGATGCGCACGCTGAGATCGAGGTTGGGCGGTTCGGCCGCATCGATCACGTCGACGGGCCGCTTGCCGGCGAGGAAACGCGCGACCTCACCGGCCGGCCGCACGGTGGCCGATAGTCCGATCCGCTGCACGTCGCCATCGGCGATCTCCTCGAGTCGCTCGAGAGACAGCGCGAGGTGCACCCCACGCTTCGTGGGTGCGAGGGCATGCACCTCGTCGACGATCACCGTGTGCACGCCGCGGAAGTTCTCACGCGCGCGTGAGCCGAGCATCAAGAACAGCGACTCGGGCGTCGTCACGAGGATCTCGCCGGGACGCCGGCGCATCCGCTCGCGCTCTTTCTGCGGCGTGTCCCCGGTGCGCACGTCGACTTGGACGTCGCGACACGAGTCTCCCGCGAGTTCGGCCGCGCGCCGAATCCCCACGAGCGGCGATCGCAGGTTGCGCTCGACGTCGTAGGCGAGCGCCTTGAGCGGTGAGACGTAAACGATGCGCGTCCCTGGCTCGGCGTCGGCCGGCAGCCGCTGCAGGGAGTCCAGGGACCACAGGAAGGCGGCCAAAGTCTTGCCACTGCCCGTCGGGGCGACGAGGAGCACGTTGCGGCCCTGCTGGATCGCCGGCCAGCCGAGCCGCTGAATCCGCGTCGCGTCCGAGAATGCCCCCGCGAACCAGCTCCGGGTCGCGGGCGTGAACGAGTCGAGGGCCATCGCGGGAACTTCGTCCGCGACCGGCACTTGGATGCGATCGATCCCCGCCGCACCGCATCCGTTCGCGGGCCCCGATCGAAACCGTTTCCGTGACGGATGAAGCCAATCGAGAACCCGGCGTGCAGGTCGTCTGGTTCAAGCGGGACCTGCGAGTCCGGGATCACCGCCCCCTGCGCGAAGCGGCGGCGCGAGGCCCGACTCTGTGCCTCTTCGTCTACGAGCCAGTACACCTCACGAGCCCCGAGTTCGAGACGGCGCACATCGTCTTCGCAAACGAGTGCCTTCGGGAACTCGACGAGCAACTGGGTCGACTCGGCACCCGACTGACGATCCGCCGCGGCTCGGTCCCCGAGGTCTTCAGCCAGCTCGATCGCGAGCTCCGGCCGGCCGGCGGCATCGCCGGCATCTGGAGCCACGAGGAGACCGGGCTGCGCTGGAGCTACGACCGGGACCTCCGCGTCGCGGAGTGGTGTCGCGAGCGGGACGTGCCGTTCCAAGAGTATCCGTGCAACGGCGTGGTCCGCCGACTCGGCACACGCGACGGCTGGGCGAGCCGCTGGCAGAGGCGCATCGCGCGTCCGCCGCTCAAGACGCCGGAAGGGATCGCCCCCGTCGACCTCGAGCGCTTCGAGCACGGCCGAATCCTGCAACCCCGAGAACTCGACCTGCCGCCGAGCGACCGCAATGGCGTCCAGCGCGGCGGGATCGCGATCGCGCACGAGACGCTCGCCTCCTTCCTGTCGCAGCGCGGTGTCAACTATCGCGCGGACATGTCCACGCCGAACGAAGGCTGGGACGGCTGCAGCCGCCTCAGTCCCTACCTGGCCTGGGGCAGCATGAGCATGCGCGAGGCCTACCACGCGACCCGCAAGCGCGTCGCGACACTCGGTCAGGAGTCCGGTGAGGATCCGCGCTGGCGTGATTCCCTCAAGAGCTTCGAAGGTCGGCTTCGCTGGCACTGCCACTTCATGCAGAAGCTCGAGACCGAGCCGGACATAGAGTTCCACAACATGAACCGCGCGTTCGATGGACTGCGCGAGGACGAGTTCGACGAATCGAAGTTCGCAGCGTGGTGTGACGGCACGACCGGCTACCCGATGGTCGACGCGTGCATGCGCGCGGTTCGCACGACCGGCTGGCTCAACTTCCGCATGCGCGCGATGCTCGTGTCGTTCTCGAGCTACCAGCTGTGGCTGCATTGGCGCCGTCCAGCCCGGTTCCTCGCGCAGCAGTTCGTCGACTTCGAGCCGGGCATCCACTTCAGTCAGTTCCAGATGCAGTCCGGCGTGACCGGGATCAACACGGTTCGAATCTACTCACCGCGGAAGCAGCAGATCGACCACGACCCCGACGGAATCTTCGTTCGACGCTGGGTTCCGGAGCTCGAGGGCGTGCCGGACAAGTACCTCATCGAGCCGCACCGCATGCCGGTCGACGTGCAAGAGCAGTCCGGCTGTCGCATCGGCAGCGACTACCCCAAGCCGATCGTCGATCACGCCAAGGCCTACCGCGCCGCGAAGGAGCGGATCTGGAGCAAGAAGGGCTCGAGTGATGCTCGCAAGGCGGCTGGCGATGTGTTCGAGCGGCACGGCAGTCGCCGCCGCACGTTCGCGCGCTCGCGACGACGCTGAGAGTCGACGAGGAGCACTAGCTACTGGCAAAGCACGCCGAGCTCGTCGCTCACCTGGACGACCGGACCGACGCCCGTGACAAACCGGTAGCTCGCCGCCTGGATGCGGAAGTCGAACTGCGGCGCGTTGCCGACCGGGAAACTCCAGTTCCTCGTCGGCGCGTCGACGAACCAGAACAAGATCGCCGCCGGCTCCACCGTGATCGGGCAGATCGCCCCTTGCGGCACGACGGCTACCGGCGCGGACGTCCCGACCAAGAGCAGCCCGAACGTCTGCGGCGCAAGACCGTTCACGACGAGGTCCACCTCGGTCGCACCCGTCGCGCCGATTCCGATCGAGCCGGTCAGGGAAAGATCGCACGCGTCCGGCCCCGGCGTGATCGTGCACAGCGTCGCGGAACCCGTCGGGCGGTAGTAGGCCTCGAAGAAGGAGAAGTAGGAGTCGTTGCCAGGGCCGAGAAGCAGCGTCTGCTTCGTGATGTCGACGACGACCCCGTCGCCCGTGGCCGTCACCGGAATCGTCGCGGTCCAAGACGACGGCGTGTAGTCGGAAGGTGCGGAAGTCGAGGTCTCGATCGTGCCGTCCCCGCCGACGTCGAACGACAGGTCGATCGAGCCGCCAGCGAAACCCGACCACTCGATGAAGACCTCGCCGGTCGCACCTGCCGGCGCATCGACCGTAAGCCGTAGCGTGTGCGGCGCCGGTGCGGGGACCGGAAGACCTCCGCTTGCGTTCGTCGAGCCCACGAAGCCGGGAGATGCCGTCGCCCTGTTCGCGTTCTCCAGCCAACGAATCCCCGGCGCGCCGTCGGGATTGCGCTGGGGCGTCACGCGGGCGAGCGCCCAGTGCAGGGCGAACAGTTGATCGAGCGGCCCCAGGTCGGATCGCGTATCCAGGACAGTCTCGGCCTCCGGCAGCACCACGCCGTCCGCGAGGGAACGCGTCTGGATCGACACCCCGTCCACGGCCGCCACGCCGAACTCTCCGAGGGTGCGCACCTCGAAGGCAAGGTCGGACTGGGCAGCCAGCGAGGGAGCGAGAGCAAGCAGCGCGAGGCGCGAGATTGACATAGGCGAGGCTTCGCCGAGCACGCCTCGCCCGATGCACCGGAATCCGCGATCAGGTCCCGAAGACGAGCTCGATCCCTTCCGTGTGGTCGAGCTGCAGGCACGGCTCCGCGGGATTGAGGAAGAACGCCTGGAGATAGAGCGGGAATCCGCAGAACGACGGATCAGGCGGCGTGTTCAACGAGACCGATGCCTCTCCCGAGGCGTCGGTCGAGACGTCGACCGACGCGAGGACGTTGTCGACGTAGATCCGATGGGGGCAACCGGGGTACGGGAAGTTCGCGGAGTTCAGCGCGAACAGCAGCGAACCCGTCGTGAACGACATCGCCTGCATGTCGATCGCGAGCTCGCAGCCGAGGTATGGCTGGCTCGAGTCGAAGGCCGGCGGCGGTGCGCCGTAGGCACTGCCGTAGGGCGTCTTCGAACTCAGCGCATCGATACCGCAGTAGACGCGGTTCTGCGTGATCCCGTAGTTCACAGCGACGGATTCGCCCGCTGGGATCGTGAGCGTCCAACCCATCGCCCCGGTGTAGTCCCCGGTGAACGGGAGTGAGCCGTTCGAGAGGCCCGGGAACGGGTTCGTGGCCAGCTTGTTGGAAAGCACGGGGAACGAATCGACCTCCCACAGGTCGGGGCCTTGTCCGCCGAACTCGATACGTTCCCCGGGGCACGACGGGTGCTCGATCATGTGGTGGTTGCTGGACGCGTAGGCGGAGGTCGAGTTGTTCGATGCGGACGTGTAGTCCAGGTCGCAGTAGGCGTAGAACTCGATCGTGATCTCGGCGGGCGACGTATTGAACAGCTCCCACTGGTGGAACACGGCGATGCAGCCATCGTCGCACACGCCTCCGGCGAGCCAGCGCGCCGACAGCAGACCACGATTGTCCAGGTCCGCCCAAATCACCTCGATCTGCACGTCCGGCACGCTCAGGTCGATGACGCCTCCTTGATCCCCCGACACACCGCTGTCGTAGATCGCCGTCAGACCGGAGTCGGACTGCAGCCGCCAGAGTGGTGCGTGGCAGAACAGGACGTCGCCGTCGGAATCGCAGGACGGCGTGAACTCGGTGTCCGCGTTCGAGCCGAACGCCGGGGACGAGCTGGTCGGGAGCGAGTTCTGCGTAAACAGGGTCGCAAGGTCCTGATCGCAGATGAACCCGGCAGTCAGGGGATAGTTGATCTGGGCAGCTGCGGCTGCGGGCAAGCACAGCATCAGCAGGAAGGCGGAGCGTGCAGTCATCGGTCCTCCGATTCGGTTTCGAGTGAGTGCAAGAGCAACGGAGGCGCCAACCCGTGACGAATGCGCCACGGGTCGCGCCCCTCCCCGGACACAAGGAATTCCCCGCAGGCACCGGGACAGCCGAATGCGAGATTCGTCGGCTCGAGCCCCCCGAGGTGCCGTGGCAAGCGGACCGATCATTCGCTTGAATGGCGCGGCATGAACGCCTCCGAGTCTTCCAGCACGGCAGGAGTCCGACGGGTCGTCTTCAGCGGCGGACCCGCTGCGGGCAAGACGGCGATTCTCGACGTCATTCGCCGCCATCTCGAAGACCGCGTCGTCGTCCTACCCGAATCTGCGACGCTTCTGTTCCAGGGCGGTTTTCCACGTCCGGACTCGGAGTCGGGCCGCCGCCTCGTGCAGCAGGCCATCTACTCGGTGCAGCACACGTGCGAGGAGCTGTTCGCACTCGAGCACGCCGGCTCCATTCAGATCTGCGATCGCGGCACGCTGGACGGAGCGGCCTATTGGCCCGGCGGACTCGAGCTCTTCCTGGGTGCGATGGGCACGACCGTCGAGAGCGAGTTCCGTCGCTACGACGCGGTCATCTTCCTCGAGACGTGCGCCTACGATCCGGAGGCCTATCCGGTCGAGAACCCGTATCGCAAGGAGTCTCCCGAGCAGGCGCGCGACATCGATCGCGCGCTACAGGAGATCTGGAGCGGGCACCCGAACTACCAGCTCATCGGCTACGAGAAGCGCTTCTACGAGAAGGTTGCAGCGGTGCTGTTCGCCCTCCATCGGGCGCTCGACATCGACGGTGACAGCGTGCCGGGCGCCTCGCCGTCCTGACTCACTGTCGGCATCTTCGCGGGAGTCCGGCCCGAACGGACAGCTCGCCCGCGAAGTGCAGGAGCGGTTGCCGGTTCGGAAGCTCCCGATCGATCAGCGCGGTCATCTCGCATCGCTCGACCTCCCATTCGGCGGGCTGCAGCGGCCAGGGCTCGTGGACGATATCCGCGCGTTTCACGCGCCCCGCCCCGTCAGCAGTGAAGAAGCAGTATCGCTCGGTCAGGAAGTGCTCGACGCTTCCGGGAGCGGACACGGTCGGCGGACCGATCGGCCGGTAGCGAGTGCGCAGCTCGGCGCCGGCGACGCCCCGATGAGTCCGCGAGCTCTCGTAATCGATCCAGCCGTCCGTGCCGACCTCACATCGCATCCGCGCATCGAAGTAGGGCAGTCCGAAGAAACGACGCGCGACTCGCACGGCGAGCCATTGGTGCGCGTCGAGGCTGAAGAAGTAGACCCCGCGCCTACCGCCGTAGCGCACGTAGGTCCGCAAGTTGAGTTCCGGAAACGCCGAGAGCGAGGGCATCGCAGGCAGCACGCGAGGTCGGATCCCGGACATGCGGAACGGGACGACCGCGAGCCAGGCGTCACCTTCGAACGTGTCGATCTCGAGCGGCTCGGGGATGAAGGCCCGAAGCGTCTCCGGCCGCACCGGCCAATGCGCGAACAGCAGATCGTGCCAGTGCATTGCCATGACCCAGGGTCGCGGGCCGGTGTGTTCACGTTCGGAGTGGTCGGTCATGCGCGTGCGACGGCGCGTCGCGCCCTCTCGGTGACGATCATGTGCGGCACCGTGAGAGCTGCAAGCCCAATGAAGATCACTTGCAGCGTCGCGTCGGACCAGCCACCCGTCGACGGGAAGCTCCAGATCGCGACGCCAGCCAGCACCGCCGTCGCGACCGTGAACGGCAGTGCTTCGCGCGCGAAACGGGCGACGGCACGCTTCGGGGAGCGACCGTCCCAGCCGTGCGCGATGGCGAGCATGTGGCGGGGCGAGTGCCAGAAGCAGAAATACACGACGAACGAGATCAGTGGTGACAGCAACACACCCGAAGCCGCGATGATGGCGAGTTCGGCCGCCGACCTGATATCGCGCGAGCGGAGCACGAACGCCGTCGCGAGCAGGGTCCACAAGACGCCCAATGGCAACGCCAGGCCGCCGCAAACCGTTCGCACGTCCGCGGCATCGACACTGGTCAACACGGCGAAGATATCCGCAGTTGCCGCGGGGTGTGCGACAACGGGAACCACGATCGGCGTCGCTCCGTGCGCGGCAATGGCGAGCGGGTCGGCGTCGTCCGCATCACCCACACCGAAGTGGATCGCGCTCACGATCAGAAACGCGATCAGACTCAAGACCGGTAGCAGCCACCACGTCACGGCGATGATCGCCGCGAGCAAAACGTAGGCGCCGACGAAACGCAGCAGCCACGCACGCCCGCCGCGCAAGCCGACAGCAGAGCCAGCGATCACGTGATCGACAGCACCGTGCGGAATGCCGAGGAGCAGGACCCCGATCCCGAGCGCGACGACTTGCGCAGACGACGAGGAGTCGCCAGAGATCAGGGCCATCGCCAGCGTGAGAACGGTGACGACCGTTGCCCCCACGAAGTGCCAAAGCCGACCCGACTCGAACCAGTCGTCTGCGTGCTCGCTCATGCTCGCATCCAAGTTCGCCACGAACCCGCGGCCGCGCGCAGCATCCGCATCGCGGGCAAGGCGCGCGCGACAGCGATCGCGTCCCGTAGCTTGCTGCGATCCGAGAGAAACCGGACGAGAGCGTCGGGATCGACGCCCTCGAACAGCCGCGCGAACGCATGCGGCATACGCTCGGGGAAGCGCTGCATGAATGCGAGGAACATGCGATCCATCGCCCGTTCGCGGACACCTCGATCGACCGAGCGCGGCGGCTCGTTACCCGCAGCGAGCTGTGAGGCGGCGGCACGAGACCAGCGCTGCACGGTTTCGAAGGAGTAGCCGGTGCTGGCCTTCACCGAACCACCCGCGGTGCCGATCCGCCATCGTCGCGCCGAGATACGCATCGACTGCTCTCGAGTCGACATTGGGATCGCGCCGGATTCGCGATCGAGGATCTCGAAGTCCGACAGCCCGCTCCGCGACAAGAGATGAGCGCGGATCGCCTGCTCGTGTTCTTCTGTCGGGACAGTCGCCGGAGCGAACGCCGTCGACTCGACCAGAGCTTCTCGACGAGAGAACGGCAGAACGTAGACGAACCGCACGTCGACCGAGCTGGCGGCAAAGTCCATCAGAGTCGCGCAGTCCGGTTCGAACGCATCCCGCGACGTGCGGACGCGCCATCCGACGAAGTCCTGCACCCAGTCGATCTCCGCCGACTCCCTCGGCCCGCTTCGGCTGAAATGCGGGCGACTGTCGAAGACCATGCCCGCGGACACCGCGGTTCCGTCTCCGAGGTCGACGCGGACGCGGTCGTCCTCTTCGATCATTCCTCCGACCGTCTGCCCCATCCGGAGCTGCGCGCCTTCGGCTCCGCCGATCCGAGACGTCGCGAAGTCGTAGAGTCGTCCGGAAGGGATACATCGATACGGCTGCACGTCGCTGCCGCGCACGACAGTCCGACTCCCGAGCCGAACGCTCCAACGGGACCACTCGTGCGACACGCACGAGCGGAACGAGTGATCGGCCGCCGCCCAACTGCACCAGATGCGATCGTGCTCGTATCGATCGCGCGACTCCAAGACGACGAGTCGGCGCCCGTCCAGACCGGTGTCGATCAGGTGGCACGCCAGGCTGAGGCCGGCGAGGCCACCGCCTACGATCGCGTAGTCGAACTCCGGGGTCGTCACGCGGCCACCGTGGTGTGCGGCAGTCCCCGCAATCCCAGGTGCAACCGACAGTCGTGAGGATCCGAACTACGGGACCTCCAGAAACGGGGCTGGAAAAGCAGCGATCCCAGCGCGCGCACGGTGTGGAGAAGCTTGCCGGCCCGCCCGACCCAGCACCGCCCCGCCCAGTACCGATCCCCGCGGCGCCGTTGGATGACGCCACCGATCGCCTCGTAGACGCGGCTCGCGATCAGGATCGCCACACGCGCGCGCCGCGGCAAGAACCGCATGCCGCGGTCACCACTGCGGTAGTAGCGACGCGCGAGAGCGAGCGCCTTGTCGACCTCGGCGCGCGCGATGCGTCGCGTTCGTGGATCACCGGCGAGGATCTCCGCGGGTCCGATGTCGTCCGGCATCGGCAGGTAGATTCGATCGCGCCGAGCATCTTCGAGCACGTCGCGGGCGATGTTGGTCAGCTGCATCGCGATGCCGAGATCGATCGCGAAAGCCCGCGCGCGGGCGTCATGCACCCCGAGCACGTCGCACATCATCAGTCCGACTGTCGAAGCCACCCCGTAGCAGTAGCGCAGGAGTTCTTCGTGAGTCCGGATCCGCACGGACCCGGAGTCCGAGCGTAGCGTCCCGAGAAAGACTTCGATCACGGCCGGGTCGAATCCACGCCGTCGAGAGAGCGCGTCGAACTCCGACAAGAGCTCGGCCGTTTCACGGCGACTCAACGAGCTGCACCCCTCGTCGGCGAGGTCATCGGCCTCACGACAGAACGCGTAGAGGAGTGCTGCGTCTCTCGCCGTGCTCGCGTCGAGGAAGCGACTCGCCCAGTGAAAGCTCTTGCCGTGCTTGGCGAGTGACCCTGCGGCCTCCACGGTTCAGCTCCGACGCGCCGCGGGCACGATGCGATCGAGGACTTTGGCGGAGGAGACCACGCCCGGCAGCCCGGCCCCGGGGTGTGTGCTCGCTCCGACGAGGTAGAGGTTGTCGACCTCTTCCGACCGGTTGTGGAAGCGGAACCACGCCGACTGCCTGAGGATCGGCTGAATCGAGAAACCCGAGCCGTGCGCGGACAGGTAGCGACCCTTGAAGTCCGCGGGTGTCATGTGGAAGCGCACGGACAGCGACGACCGGAGTCCCGGCATCATGGTCTTCTCGAGCGCCTCGAGAATGCGATCGCCGTACGACTCGGCCTGCTCCTCCCAGTCGATGCCGCTCTGAAGGTTCGGCACCGGCGACAGGACGTAGAACGAATCACATCCCTCGGGAGCCATGCTCGGATCGGTCGCGGTCGGGCGGTGCAGATACAGACTGAAGTCGGCCGCGAGCACCTTCCGGTGGAAGATGTCACGTAGGAGTGATCGATAGCGCTTGCCCATCCAAATCGTGTGGTGCGCGACGTCGTCATAGGTGCGGTCGGTGCCGAAATAGAGCACGAACAGACCCATCGAGTACTTCATGTTGTCGAGGCGGCGCGGCGTCCATCGACGCTTCGGGCCGTCGACCATGTTCTTGTAGAGATGCGGTGCGTCGGCGTTCGAGACGACGACGTCCGCGGGCAGGACCTCACCGTCCTCGAGGCGCACGCCGGTGGCCTGGCGGCCGACGGTCTCGATTCGACGCACCGTGGTGCCGGTTCGGATCCTGATGCCCTGGCGTTCCATGAGACCCACCAGACCCTGCACCAGGGCGCCGGTGCCTCCCATCGGGAAGTGCACACCCCACTTGCGCTCGAGGTAGTGGATCAGCGAGTAGATCGAGGTCGTGTCGAACGGGTTGCCGCCGACGAGCAGCGGCTGGATGCTGAAGGCCTGCCGCAGCAGCGGGTGCTTGAGGTGCTTCTTGACCAGGGAGAACACCGAACGATCGCTGCGAAGCCGGATCAGCTGCGGGAGCAGCTTGACCATCGTCCGGAACTTGTCGAAGGGTCGATCCGCGAGAGCGGTGAACCCGACGTCGAAGATCTGCTTCGACATCGCAACGAGCTGTTGGTAGCCCTGCACGTCACGGGGATCGAAGCGCGCGATCTCTTCGCAGGTCTGCTCCAGAGTTCCGCCGTAGTCGAACGTCCGACCATCGTGGAATCGGAACCGATACCACGGCTCGACCGGGCGGAGGTCGATGTGGTCGTCGAGGTTCTCACCGAACAACTCGAACAGTTCGTAGAAGAGGAACGGCGCCGTGATGACCGTCGGGCCGGCGTCGAACACGAAGCCGTCGCGCTCGAAAACCTGAGCACGTCCGCCCAGTTCGTCACATCGCTCGACGAGTTCGACCTCGTAGCCCCGCGCGCGCAGCCGAAGTGCTGCCGCCATGCCGCCGAAGCCTCCGCCGATGACGACGGCGCGACTTCCGCCGCGATCGCCACTCGGGGACCGGTCATCGTTCGTGGGCGCAGACAGGAGTTCGGTGGTCGTCATGCTCGTGCTCCGCGGGCGCGCGAAACGCGCCGCATCGATCGGCGGAAGTGGTCGCCATGAGCCGAGAGAATCGGCTGACAGCTCTCGGGAAGACTGCGCCATTCGCGCTCCGCGCGCGCGATGAGCGCATCGACGCGGGAGAAGCTCGCATCGACGGCGCCGGACTCGAGCATCGCACGCACCCAGCCGGCGACCTCGTCGTCGCTGCGCGATCGAGCCGCGAGCAGGTTCGAGAAAGCCGTGCGCACGCGGGTCTCGACGCGATCGAGGTAGTGCAGCATCGGCCACGTGAGCTTGCCCTCACGCAGGTCGGCTCCGGCAGAGCCGCGACCCTTCAGGTCCAAGAAGTCGCTCGCGTCGTCGAGGATCTGAAACGCGGTGCCGAGCGATGCGCCACCGCGGGACGCGGCGGCGACGGTGGCGTCGCTCGCTCCAGACAGGATCAAGGACGCTTGAATGGGGATCGCGAACAGCGGGCCGGTCTTGTCACACGCCATGCGCTCGTATTCGCGCATTGTAGACGTCCGCTCGTCGCGACGAAGGATCTCGTCCGACTGACCACGGGCCGTAGCCGTGATCGCGTCGCCGAACAAGGAGCACAGGCGGGCGCTATGGCCCGAGTCCGCGCCGGCCGCGGCCATCGCGGCGAACGCCTGCGCGAGCAGGTGGTCGCCGAGGTTTATCGCGATCGGGTCGCCGAAACGGAGCCACACCGTGTCGCGTCCACGACGCAAGACGTCTCGGTCCTGCACGTCGTCGTGGACGAGCGACGCGTTGTGCATGAGTTCGCAAGCGGCGCCGAGCGCCATGGCATTCGCGTCGGAGACACCGAGCGCCGTTGCGAGTTCGATTGCCAACCGGCCGCGTAGCTGCTTGCCGGGGCTGGCGAAGTGATGACGGGCTGCCGCCCCGAGGACGCCGCTGACCGCAGCTGCCTTCGTTACCTCTTCGTGGAGTCGTTCGGATTCGAAGGAAGTGGTCATGATGTCCTCAGCGCGGATTCGCCCCGGAAATGCGGGATCAGACGCGCTCCAGGCCGCCGTTGGCGCGAGCTTCGGTCGCGTTCGTGCCGCCGTTGCTGTTCGTGCGAACTGCGACCGGTTCGTTCGCGGCATCCGCTTCGGTCTTCTCCAGCGCGATGAAGTAGATGTAGAGGCCGAGACCGACCTTCGCGGTGATGTCCGCGATCGTGTAACCGACCTGCAGGGCGACTTCGCCGGTGCTGCCACCGAGGCCGAGCCACGGAGCGAGGTAGGCGATCGGGTAGAAGCTCCAGGTGATCAGCACGAGGCCGCGAGCCTTGCCGAACAGCGAACGCACGTTCTCCGGCTGGCGCGCCACGGCATCACCGAAGCCTGTGTAGAGCGTCGCGATGATGTAGAAGAACGGGATCATCGCGAGACCCCACCACAGCCACGCACCGCCCGAAGCGGACGCGATTTCGCCCGGGTAACCGAGCACGATCATCAGCGCAGCCGCGATCGACAGCTTGGTCGAGAGCGAACGACTCAGCGACTTGCTCAGAGCCAGCACCGCCACGAGTTCGATGACGAGCAGCGGCACCGTGAGGAGCCAGTCGGCGTAGCGATACGCGTCGTTGAACGGCATGCCCGACGCCACGTAGGTGTCGCCTTGCAGCGTGTACGCACCGGAGAAGCTCTGCAGAATGCGGACGTAGTGGTAGCAAGCGATTGTGGGAACGAGAGCCGAGATGAGTAGCGCTGGGCGATACTTCTTGGCGACTTGCGACCGGGAGAAGAAGAAGAACAACGCCCCGGCGAACATCGATGCGATGCACAAGGACATCACGTTGAAGACGAGGCTGTACTCGGTGAAGGAGAGTTCTGGCATGCTGGTTTTCGTGTTTGGAGTTGCGCGGTGCTTCGACCCCGCTTCCGAACACGGATGCATCGCCCCGGATCGATTTCGTCTTCGATGCGCGAGAGTTTTCGAGCCAGCCGATCGTTTCGTCTGGTGACGGAGAGCACGCGCCGCGGAATCCGATCAGAAACGCCGTCACAACAGCGTTTTCGCAGCCACTCGCAGCGCCCTCCGATTCAAGTGCCTCCCGCGCGCGGCACCCCGATCAAGAATCGGTAACGGTCAGCGCGACGCTTGCGCATCGCGCTCGTTCAGCACGCGACGCACGACGCGACCGAGGTCTTCGACGCTGAACGGCTTGCTCAACGAAGCCGCAAACCCGGCGTCACGGTAGTTCGACATGACCGGGTCACGGCAGTAGCCACTCGCGACGATCCCGAGAGCCTGTGGGTCGAGCTGCCGCACCTCTTCCATCGCGGCCTTTCCACCGACGCCGCCCGGGATCGTCAGATCCATGATCACGAGATCGAACGCGCGGCCGGATTCTCTCTGCGTTGCGTATCGCTTGGCCGCCTCCAGTCCGTCCGTGACGAGCTCGACGCGATAGCCCAGGTCCGTGAGCGCCTTCGAGTAGACCTCGAGCACGAGCGGATCGTCATCCATGACGAGCACGGACTCACTCCCCGTCAGATCGATCCGCGCCTCGTCGACCTGCGTCGGCACGTGATCCGGCTGCGCGGACAGATAGATCGAAAACGTCGAACCCGAACCTGCCGCACTCGTGCAGTCGAGCCAGCCGCGGTGCCGCAACAGCACTGCAAACGCGGTCGCCAGCCCGAGCCCCGAGCCATCTGGCTTCGTGGAGAAGTACGGATCCATGATCCGGTCCTGGATGTCCTTCGGGATGCCTGGCCCGAAGTCGGTGATCGCGACGAACACGTACGGTCCCGGGCCCGCCGTCAGGCTGAGTGACTCCTTCGCGTCCAGGTTGCGCGCGCGCACGATCAGTCGCCCCCCGCCTTCCATCGCCTGATCGGCATTGATCACGATGTTGCTGATGACCTGACGCAACTGACCCCGGTCCACTTGGGCCGCCCAGAGGTCGTCCGCGAAGTCGTACTCCACCTTGACGTCGGATCCTGACAGCGCGAACGAAACCGACTCGAAGACGACGTTGCGCACGTCGAGTAGCTCGCGTTGCGGCTCACCACCCTTGGCGAACGCCAGCAGCTGTGACGTCAGCGTCGTCGCGTGATCGATCGCGAACTCCGCCGCAGCGAGCAGCGGCTGCGCGTCCGACCCGTTCCCGACTCGACGACGCGCCAGGGAGACGTGGCCGAGCACGGCGCCGAGCGCGTTGTTGAAGTCGTGAGCGATTCCGCCCTCGAGGATGCCGAGCGAATCGAGGCGATCGACGCGCAAGCGTTCCTCTTCTACGCGTCGGTCCTCGGTGATGTCGTGCACCGTAACGAGCGCGCACGACTTGCCCTCGAGCGAAAGCGGCGTCGCCCACACTTCGGCGTGATGCGAGGCACCACTGTCGTCGAACCACTCCTCGATTCGGCAGGACTCGTCGTCGTTCTCGGGCTCGAAACCCGAGACCGCACGGACCAGCCAATCGGGTCGCAAGTCCGCGACGTCGGTCCCGCGCAACTCCGAGGGCTCCGAACGGCAGAGCTGACCCGCGGGAATGTTGGCATCGACGACCGCACGACTCTCGAGGTCGATCAAGAGCTTCGGCACGATCGCGTCGTCGAACGCGCTCCGGTAGCGGCGCTCGGACTCCTGAAGCCGCTCAGTGGTGCGAGCCAGCTCGTCACGGCTGTGACGCACGGCCGACAAGGATCGCGTCCGAGAGATCCCGAACGCCACCAAGCCGACCGAAGTCAGGACCAGGAGCAGAATGCTCGCGAGCAGCATGACCTGGCTGTTCTCCTGCCGACTCAGTTCGAGCTCCTTCGAGAGGCTGTCGCGACTCAACGATTCGAGCTCCCGTTCCTTGGCCGCGCGGGATTGGTCCCAATGGGGCGGCGCGCGGCGAGACTTCCCCGTGCCGCCGCAGACCCTCGCCGAGTCCTGGTCGTCGAACAGCCCCGAGACGGCTTGGTCTCGCGAGCTCGGAGGCGGATGCGGCAGCCTCGCGATCTCGGTGACGGCGACGTCCTTGCCAGCACGACATACGCGGTCGAACGACTGAGGTGACGGAAACCGAGCGCGGTGGCAAGCCCACCGCTTCGTGGAAGAGCCGCAGGATCTCCGCGCAGGTCGGCAACATCGTGTTCGTGCCGAAGCACGACATGGTGCTCGGCGCGTCCTCGGCGAGCACCGGCGCACTGCTGGTCGCGCTCGACGCGAAGAGCGGCGAGGTGCTCTGGCGTGACCGTGCCGTCGACAGCGGATTCAGGTTCTGGACGGGGAGAAGATCTGGAGCGCCCCCGCCATGCGCGGCACGCGCGTGTTCGCGAAGGATCATCGACGGATCGTCGCCTTCGACCTCGGAATCCCGCCGGACGAGGCCGGACGGTAGGGACGGTCAGAAAAGCACGCATTCACGCGGGATCGCTGAAAGTCCCCACCCCGGCGCCGGCCACTTCAGCGCTTCGCGAAGATCGCCTACGCTGCGCACGCCCGGCCTCCCCTTCGACATCCCCACGTGACCCTCGAGCTTGTCGACATCGACCACCGCTACGGCCGACGCGCGAGTCTCCAGCGCGTATCGTTGACCGTTCGGCCCGGGGAGTGCTTCGGGTTCGTCGGACACAACGGAGCCGGCAAGACGACCGCGTTGCGCATCGCGCTCGGATTGCTTCACCCACGCCGTGGCCAAGTCCGCATCGACGGATTCGACGCCGAACGATTCCCGCTCGAGGCCCGTGCGCGCACCGGCGGGCTGATCGAGACGACGGGCTTCTTCACGCGGGATACGGCGCTCGCGAATCTGACCGAACTCGCGCGCCTGCAGGGCTACGCGCGACGGGCCGCCCGCACCGAATCGTCGCGAGTGCTGGAGATCGTCGGCCTGACCGACGCGGCCGAGCGCCGAGTCGGTGCGTTCTCGGCGGGCATGCGCCAACGCCTCGGCATCGCGCAGGCGTTGCTCGGCGAACCGCGTTACGTCCTGCTGGACGAGCCGCTGAACGCGCTCGACCCCGAGGGCGTCGCCGACGTGCGCCGCGTGCTCGAGGAACTCGCCGCGCGCGGCATCGGCGTGCTGCTGTCCAGCCACCAGCTTTCCGAGGTCGAGGGGCTCTGCGAACGCGTCGGCCTACTCCGAGAGGGGCGCATGCTGTTCGAGGACGACTTGGCGAACCTCGTCGCGTCCGGAGCGAATCGGCACGAGCTCAAGACGGACGACGGAGTGCACACCGCATCGATCCTCACGGAACTCGGACTCGAGCACGACAGACCCGATACGAGCGGCCACTTCACGGTCGAGCTGGACGGCGTCGCGCCCGCGACCCTCGTCCGCACTCTGGTCGAGCGCGGCCTCGGCGTCGAGCAGCTCACGCCGCGGCCCCACACGCTCGAGGACGTCTACCTACGCCACGCGCGCGACGCGGCGCAGACCGATGCCGTCGCGACCCAGACCTCACCGAGCCGAGGCGGCGAGCGCATCAGTCCTGCCGAGCGCGTCGCACCCCGCGGCTGGTTGTGGCGCGTGTCGCGCTTCGAACTCGCGCAGAGTCTCCGCCTGCGCGTCGCGCTGCTGCTCGCGATCCCGTCGGCGCTCGCATGGCTGCGGATTCGCGGGGTCGCGAGTGACCACGCGGCGCACGTCGCGGCGGTCGAAGCCGGCGAGTTGTTCAGCACCTCCACGATCAGCGCGTTCGAAGGACTCGCGCACGGACTGATCGCCGGGCTGCCCGCGCTCGCGCTGCTCGCCGCCGCGCTCGCGAGTCCTCACATCGCCGGCGAGCTCGAGCCCCCGACGCTTCGCAACGTGCTGCTCCGTCCGGTGCGGCGATTCCACGTGGCCATCGGCAAAGTGTTGACCACGTCCGCGATCACGCTGGCCGGCTACGTGGCGCTCGCGCTCACCTCGGTTGCGGCTGCCGCCGCGAGCTTCGATTTCGGCGACACGTTCGAGATCTCGCGGGAAGGAGAACCGGAGCTTTGGATCGCGGCTGCCGACATCGCATCCGAGGTCTCGACTGCATTGACGGCACCGATTCTTCCGCTGCTCGGGTACACGGCCCTCGGCCTCCTCGCGGGCGCACTGCTGCCACGGGCACTGTGGTCGTTGACCGTCACGCTCTTGGTCGTTGCGGCGCTCGAACTCGGCCGCGGCTTCTTCGGCGTGGAAGGGCTCGAGCCGTGGCTTCTGTCCGAATACGTCCCGTCACCCTTCGGCGACGCCTCGCACACGCGCTACTTCCTCGACCTCGCCGTTGGCAACGCGGACGCGTACTTCCCCCACGAGGAAACGCAGCACCTCGTCCCGTCACTGTGGATCCTGATCGCGTTCGGAATCGCCACCGTGCGAATCCAGCGCAAGCAAGTCGCATGACACGACCATCCATCACCACACCGCTCGCGGTGCTCATGACTCTCCTCGTCGGAGCCGGCTGCTCGAGCCTGCCCGAAGACGCACCACCGCTCGCGGACATGGTGGAACCGCTCGAACTGCTGCGATCCCCCGACGACGAAGCGCAGCGCGAGAGGCTTCCGGCAGGCGGCTTCACCGGCCTCTACGTCGCGGATGCCGCCGACACGCTCGAAGCCGCGCTCGGCGACGCCGAAGGGGTCGAAGTCGTGCGAGTCGTCGAGAACGGACCGGCCGACATCGCCGAGATCCAGACCGGCGACCTCCTGATCCAGGCGCGCGTCGGCGACGCGCCGGCCACGCGACTCGACTACACGTCCCAGTGGCGTGCCCTCGAACTCCGCGCGAAGGCCGGCGAACGAATCGAGGTCGTCTTCGACCGCGCCGGTCGACGCGCACGGACGTCGATCGAAGTGCAGCAGCGACTGCGTGCTCCCGAGCGCGGCGACGTAGAACGGCTACGCGAAGAGCAGCGCATCGGAGTCGTCGTGCGCACCGCGACGGAGGTCGAGGCCCGCGCCGGCGGACTCGCACCGGGTGCTGGCGCCGTCATCGTCGGACTCTCGAAGCGCAGCCCGCTCCGCCACGCGGGGCTGCAGTTCGGTGACCTGCTCGTCGCACTGGGCGAGCGCAGCGTCGACCATCCGCAAGTCGTGCTCGACGCGATCCGCGCGGCCGACGAAACGCTTGCGTTCACCTACGTGCGCGACGGCAATCGCACGACCGTCGACGTCTCGATGTCGGAGCGGGCGAGCGAGCTCCGGGAGGTCTGGATCCCGCCGCTCCTGACGTACAGCAGCGAGCGTGGCAACTCCTCGACGTCGATCCTGCTCGGTCTGTTCGGCTACGAGTCGACCGAGACCGCGTGGCGGACGCGGCTCCTGTGGCTGTTCTCGTTCAGCGGCGGAGACGCGTCGGAACTGCTGGAGGATGACGAATGAGCCGCGTGTTCGCACTGATCGCCATCGCCTGCGCGGCGGCAGCCTCCGCCCAGCAGCCGGAGCTCTCGTACGTCCAACTGGAGAACGGTGGCGTTCGAGACTCGGCGACGGCGGACATGAACGGGGACGGGCGCAGCGACCTCGTGGTCAGCACCGGCCCGATCGACGGTGCACGCTGGCTCCACGTCCACTTCGCACGCAACGCGACGCCGAAGTTCGCGAGCGCGCCGGACCGGAAGCTCCGCCTCGTCCGAGACGCGGTAGCGTTCACGGTCGCGGACGTGGACCCCGAGCCGGGCCACGAAATCGTGCTGCTGTCGCCGAGCCGCGCCGCCGCGGTCGTCTGGTCGAAGGGATCGACCGAGCCGCGGTACGTCGCGCTCGCACGGATCGAGTTGTTGTGGCAGCCCGCCGATCCCGAGCGATGCTTTTCGTGGCAGCCCGGAGTGTGCGACCTGAACGGCGACGGCCTCGACGACCTGCTCTTGCCCGAGCCGTCCGGCTACCGCGTCGCTCTGCAGCGCCGCGCGGCGGACACCACGTTCGAGACGACGCGACTGGAAGTACCGCTCGACGAAGACGACACCGAAGTCGCACGACGCGGCTCGGCGCTCTCCCGCACGAGCGTGCGTCTCGAGCTCACGCTCGGCGACGACGAAGCCGGCCCCATGGTCCGCGTGACCGACGGCGTGCCGGCGCCCCAGGCAATCGACCAAGACGGGGACGGACGCGCGGACGTCGTCGCCCTGTCGGGAACCCAGCTCTTGGTGTGGCGCCAGCTCGAGTCCGGTGGATTCTCGGCAGAACCGAATGCGCGCGCGGATTTCGGCTCCAGACTCGAAACCCGCACGCAGCGCTGGGCCCTCAAGGCGTTGCTCCGAGAACTCGACGGCACGCCCGGCGCGGAGATCGTCGTTCTCTCGACCCAGGATCGCGGAGGCGACGTGTTCACGACACTCGAAGTGTTCGCGGATCTCGAATCAATCGACGCGAACAAGCACAGCGACAAGCTCCGGCTGCGAGGCTGGTCGAGCAGCCCGGAGTTCGACGACGTCGACGCCGACGGCCGCGCCGATCTCTCGATCGGCTCCTTGCGCGTCGACGCGCTCGCAGCGCTCGGCGGCGGCGGAGACAAGAATCTCGAAGGCCAGATCAACCTGTTCCGCAACGGCTTCGAGGGACCGAAGGGGCGCTTCGCGCGCCCCGTCGCGCTCGCGCACCGCGTGCAGCTCCCCACCGACGAACTCCGTGGTGGCCGTTCGGCCGTCGCTCGCTTCTTCCGCGATGCCGACGGCGACGGCGTGCGGGACCTACTGCTCGCAGTCGGCGACCAACTTCGCCTCTACATCACGCAGAAGCGCGGCCGTCGGTTCCGCCTCGGCGAGCCGAGCTGGCAACTCGAACTCGTCGACGATGCCGCCGTGCAGCTCGACGAAGAGTCCGGACTCGTGCTCGTCCGCGAACCGAAGCAGGTCATCGTCGTGGGGCTCGGCTCATGAGAAGCGTCGTCATCTTGCTGTCCGTCTCGAGCATCGCCGCGCAGCAGCCGCCGGAGTCCTTGCTCGGCCGGATCGACTCCTCGGATTCGATCTCCGCCCACCTCGTCGCGGACCTCGACGGCGACGGAAGCGCCGAATTCGTGCTCGCCAGCGCGAACGGCACCGTGCGCGTGTGGTCCCACACGCCGCAGGGCGAATCGACGTTCTCCGCCGGCGCGAAACCGCTCGTGCTGGCGCGACCCGCGAGCACGCTGCTCACGATCGCCGACGTCGCACCCGAGACCTCGGGCCTCGAGCTGGTCGTGGCCGACGCGCGTGGCGTCGTCGCCTACGGATTCGACGCAACGCACGGGCGCTTCTCGGGAGATCCGCTCACGCTGACTCCGAGCCGACTCGGCTTCCGCACCGGACGTCCGATGGCCGCGGATCTCGCGCAAGACATCAACGACGACGGCCTCGCCGACCTCACGGTTCCAGCGCGGGGCGGCTACGAGATCTGGCTGCGTGACGCGACCAAACAGACTATGACGTTCGAGTTTTCGCAGACTCTGCCGCTCCAACTCGGCCACGAACGGCGCACGCGTGCGTCGCTCCTCTCCGACCAGCTCTCGAACAAGATCGAGATCCCGCGACTCGACATCGACGACGTCAACGGCGACGGCCGCGCGGACCTGCGGACGAAGCGCGAGTCGATCCGCGAGTTCTACATGCAGGACGCCGACGGCCGCTTCGCGACCGCGCCGATCACCGTCGACCTCGCGATGTTCCGCGACACGACGGCGAAGGCCGGAATCGACCTCGGAGAGACGCTCGTTATCGACGGGACGGCCTACATGCAGGACGGTGACCTGAACGGCGACGGCGTGCCCGACTACGTCATCGCGCACCGCCGCAAGGTCTGGAGCTTTCTCTCCTCGGAAGCGGGTCCGCAGTTCACGAAGTCTCGAACGCGGCGCGTCGCGCAGGACATCAGCGGGCTGTTGCTCGCCCGACTCGACGAGGACGAACGCGACGATCTCCTGGTGTTCAAACTCGAAGTCCCGTCCGCGACCGAGCTCCTGCTCGGCCTTGTCGCCTCGATCGACGTCGAGGTCACGGCGATCGGCTACCGCACCGACGAAGACGGCGCGTTCGAACGACGCGCGCGATGGCAGCGACCGCTGACGATCCGCGTGCCGCCGATCCGAGAGCTGATGTCGGGTGCCGACGATCTCATCGAACGATTCCTCGCCGTGATCGAGAAGCTCCGTTGGTCCGCACGTGGCGACTTCGACGGGGACGGCACCCTCGATCTCGCGCTTGCGACCGAAGCCAACGACGCCGCCGAGATCTGGCTGAATCGCGAGAAGGGCAAGACGACCGAGAACGTGTTCGGCGCGTGGATCCGCGGCCTGTTGTTCGAGAGCCCTGACACCGTGTTCGACGTCGACCGAATCCTCGAACTGCTCGGCCAGGTCATCGAGCTCCGCAACTCCGCGCTGACCGCCCGGCGTGCCCCGGACCGCGTCATGCCGCTCCGGCCCGTCGGGGGCGAGCTCACGATCGTCGAGATGCTGGCGACCGACGTCGATGGCGACGGCCGCGAGGAGGTCGTTCTGGTCGAAGAGTCGAAACGGGCGAACGGTCGGCGCGTCCTGTCCGTATTCGATACCGGCGGAGGACGCTGAGCGCGCCCTCGTCGCAATCGAATGCCCCGCCGCCAATATCCGCTTTCGAGCCCACGAGGGGCTCGCTATCGTCCCGATCGAACCCCAACCGCACCCGAACATTCATGAAATACGCGTCCTCCATCCTCGCCGGCCTGCTGGCTTTCTCCGCCGGATGCACTTCCGAAGACTCGAGCGCCAGCTCGAACGGCGGCAACCCGTCTTCAAAGCCGTCGGCGGACAACTTCGAGTTCGTCGTCTGGCCCGAGAGCGGTTCGACCGTGTTCTCGAACAGCGCGATCTACGTCGGCAACCCGGCGGCTGAGGGCAAGGTCCCCGGCAAGATCGCGGTCATCGTCGGCGGCGAAGCCCCGAAGCCCGGAAGCGCGCTGCCCGCGAGCGCGATCCAGTTCGCCGCCGGCTCGGTCCACGGTGACATCATGCTGCCCCCCGGCAAGCACACGCTGCACGTCCACCACTTCGGTGCGGACGGCAAGGCGACCGAACTCGGGCAAACCGTCGAGTACACGGTCGAGAAAACGCCCGACGATCTCGGCGTGCAGTGGCTCGAGCCGGCCGACGGCGCCAAGGTGAAGTCGCCGTTCAAGGTGAAGTTCGGCCTGACCGGTGCCGGCATGTCCCCGGCCGGTCAAAACGCGCTCGACAAGACGCTCGGCCATCACCACATCTCGGTGAACAAGGGTGTCGTGACGCCCGGCCTCATCATGCCGATGGACACCGGCGATTACATGCATTACGGCAAGGCACAGACCGAGGCCGAAGTGAAGCTCGAGCCGGGCGAATACGAACTCACGATGCAGTTCGCCGACGCGGCCCACCGTAGCTACGGCAAGGCGCTCGCGAAGACGATCCGCATCACGGTCGAGTAATCGACCCGACTCGCTCCGCGTCTAGCGAGCGACGATCACGCCCTGCATGACGGCGGCGTGTCCCGTGAACGTGCAGACGTAGGGGTAGCGACCCTTCTTGTCGATGTTCACGACGAGCTCGGCCTCTTCACCGGGGCCGAGGATCTTGGTGTTCGCGATGACGTCGCCCTTCTCGGAGTCCGGAAGGAAGTCGTTCTCGAGCTTGCCGCCCTTCGTGAGGCAGCGGGTCGCGAACTCGATCGGCTTCACGCCGGGACGCAGCAGGACGAAGTTGTGTCCCATCGCGACCTTCGGCTGCTTGCCTTCGTTCTTGAAGCGGACCGTGATCTTGGCCGGCGACTGAACGTCGAGACGCGCCTTGCTGAACTGCATCTGGTCGTTGCCAGTCAGTTCGAAAACGACTTCGGACGGACCGCTGTCACCGCAGCCGGCAAACGTCAGGGCGAGGAAGGCAGCCGCAGCAGCGCGGCCCAGGGCGTGAATCTTCAACATGGTTGGTTCTGGTCATACAGCGCCGGCATGGCGAGAAAGCCCCGACATCGCGCTTTTCTTGGAGTTCGACGCAGCCCTCATAATTTCAACCGCCCCACCGGCTTTCTCGCCGGTTCCGAGCCGAAGAAGACCCTCGGAATCCGAGCCAGATCGCATCCGAAGCACCGATGCTGTCGAAAACGACGACGTGAGGCGAGTGCTGCCACTCCTTCAATCCTTTCCTGAAACAACGGGCCAGCACTCGTCTCACACTCTTTCCAGCCATGCCCGAAGGCCCGGAAGTCCGCCGCGAAGCCGATCGAATCGGGAAGGCCATCGCTCGGAAGCGTCTCGAGGAAGCTTGGTTCGCGTTTCCCGAGCTGCAGCACCACGCCAATGAGCTGCAAGGCCGTCGTGTCGACGAGGTCGAAGCCCGCGGCAAGGCGATGCTGATCCGGTTCGAATCCGGCCTCAACCTCTACTCCCACAACCAGCTCTACGGCCGCTGGTATGTGGTGAAGCGCGGGCGCATGCCGCGCACGAATCGGCAGCTGCGCGTCGCCCTGCACACGCAGGCCAACTCGGCTCTTCTCTACAGCGCGTCCGAAATCGAGCTTCTCGCAGACGAGGAGATCGCGGCCCACCCCTACGTCGGCACGCTCGGCCCGAACGTTCTCGACGCGGCCACGGAAGTCGACGACGTCGCCGAACGCATCGCGGATACGCGCTTCCGGCGTCGCTCGCTCGGCGCCCTCCTGCTCGACCAGCGCTTCCTTTCCGGACTCGGCAACTACCTCCGCAGTGAAGCGCTGTTCGTGGCGCGACTGGGTCCCGATCTGCGTTCCGGCGACCTGAACGAGACCCAGACGGCGGAGCTCGCGGACGCGATCGTCACGATCACCCGCCGGGCCTACCGACTGCGCGGCGTGACCAACGACCCCGACCTCATGCGGGAAGCGAAGGCCCAGGGCGCGCCACGCCGCGAGTATCGGCACTGGGTGTTCAGCCGCGCGGGCGGCCCATGCCGACTGTGCGGCGAGACGATCGAACGTCGAGACAGCGCCGGGCGGCGGCTATATTTCTGCCCCGCCTGCCAGAGCTGCTGAGTCCGGAATGTCCGACACCGCCCCCACCGACCTGCCGATCGTGATCATCGGCGCCGGCCTCGCCGGCCTCTGCTGCGCGCGTGCACTCCACGCAGCCGGCCACGAATTCGTCATCGTCGAAGCGAACGACCGCGTCGGTGGTCGCGTCGCGACCGAGGCCGTCGACGGGTTCCTCCTGGACGTCGGCTTCCAAGTGCTACTGACGGCGTATCCGGAGGCCCAACGCCAGCTCGACTATCCAGCGCTCGGCATGAAGCCGTTCCGACCCGGTAGCCTCATCCGCTACGCGGGGAAGACGACGAGGATCGCAGACCCTTGGCGAGAACCGCTGCGCGGCATCGGCTCGCTGTTCTCCCCGGTGCTCTCCACCGCCGACGCATTCCGCATGGCCAAACTGCGCTCGCGCCTGATCAATGGGAACGTCGCGCCGACGGACACTGGCTCGGACGTCCTCGATCAGGCCGGCATCTCGGACCGGCTACGCGGCGCGTTCTTCGCGCCGTTCTTCGGTGGCGTGACGCTCGACCCCGAGCTCGGCGTGCCGGCGGACTACTTCAGTTTCCTGTTCCGGATGTTCGCACACGGTGAAGCCGCGCTGCCGGCAAAGGGCATGGGCGCGATCCCCGAGCACCTCGCATCCGGACTCCCCGAAGGCTCCGTCCGACTCCGCTGCCCGGTCGCCTCCATCGACGGCAACACCGTCGTGTTGCGCGACGGCGAGCACCTGGAGGCCGAGGCTATCGTCGTCGCCGCGGACGGCCAGAACGCGCACGAACTCGTCGGCACTCCCGCTCCCCGAGCCTGGAAAGCGACGACGACGCTCTACTTCGCAGCGGACGCCGCTCCGATCGACGAACCCACTCTGATGCTCAACGGGTCCGGTGAGGGACCCGTGCTCCACCTGTGCGTGCCGAGTCGCGTGCAGTCGAGCTACGCGCCCAAGGGCCAGGAGCTCGTGTCCGTCAGCGTGCTCGGTGTCGACGACGCGCGCGACGACGAAGCGCTTACGGCTGCTGTCCGCACGCAACTCGCGTCGTGGTTCGGTCCGGCCGTGAACGACTGGCGACACCTCCGAAACTTCCGCATTCCGCACGCGCAGCCGCGCGTGCCCGCCGGCGCCCCGGCGATGGAGCGCTCGGGAGTGCAGCAGGTCCGCGACGGCTTGTGGGTCTGCGGCGACCATCTGTCGACACCCTCGATCCAAGGCGCCATGGTCGCGGGTCGTCACGCCGCCGAAGCGCTGCTTGCACCGGTCGCGACCTGATGGAGTTCGTGTATGAGAGCGTCATCCCGGCGACCGTCGAGGAGGTGTTCGCGTTCCACGAACGGCCCGACGCGTTCGAGCTGCTGCAGCCGCCGTGGGAACGCGTCGAGATCCTGCAGCCGCCCACCAGTCTCGAGGTCGGCACGCGCGTCGAACTCAAGACACGCGTCGGCCCATTCTGGATCGACATCGTCGCGGAGCACGTGGCGTACGAGAACAACAGCCACTTCGAGGACGTCATGGTGAAGGGGCCGTTTCGCAGTTGGCACCACCGCCATCAGTTCTTCGAAGATCCGGACGGCTGTCGCCTCCGCGACGCGATCGAACTGACGCCGCCGCTCGGATGGCTCGGTCGGCTCACCGCCCCGATCGCCATTCGACCGAAGCTGCGCAAGATGTTCGCCTACCGTCACGAGGTCACGCGGCGCGAGGTGCTGCGCGCGCGCGGCGAGAACGCCGATTGACCTCAGACGAGGAGCACTAGTGTCCCTCGTCTGGAGTCCGTAGCGAAAGTAGCCGCGTCACTCGATTCGCGCGCAAGGCGCTGCGACGACACGGCTTGTCAGTAGACAAGTTGAGGAGCAGCAACGCAGCGCGCGGATCGAATGGCCGGTTACTTATGATGCGGACTTCGGACGCGGGGCACTAGGACCGCTTCCAGAGCGCCCACTGGATACCGCCCTGGCCGTAGATCGCGAACGTGCCACCACCCGGAAGTTCCATGGCGGGGTGCATGACTTCGCCGCCGGCCTCGACGGCGATGGCCAGCGCCGCCTCGACGTCCTCGACCAGCATGTAGGGCCGGGTCACCGGCGCTTCGGATTCGTGCATCGGCGCGCGCACGCCGAGTTGGCCGCCGTTCGCGAGAGTCGTCGTGCGTGCGTTGCCGAGGTGCGGCTGTGGCTCGCTGAACTCGACTCCGTGCATCTTCGCCTGGGCGGCGCACGTCGCGTCGACGTCGGGGGTGACGATCTCGAGGTAGTGGACTTGCATTGCCTCAGTCTGACCACGGCGGCGCCGCCGAATCCACGAAAAGCCGTCCTCGATCAGCTACGACCGCTGCGGTAGAGACCGATCGCGTCGATCTCGAGGCGGAAGGGACCTTCCTGCTCGTCCCCGATGCTGACGCCGATACCGCGGATGCGTGCGGGGTCGATCGACGGCGAGTTGGGCGGGGTGTATCCCATCACGTTTCGCTTCATCGCTCGGAAGGGCAAACGAAGCTCGACCCACTCGCCCGCCGTCGTCTCGATCGTCGACTGGTAGAGATCCGCGGTGACGCGGGACCGGTCACTGACCGAGAAGCGGTAGCGCTTGCCGTCGCCACGCACGCGCACGACGAGACCGTCGAAGCCCTCGAACGACCCGTCCGCGACCCGGCGCCGCGCCGATGCGAAACCGCCGTTGTTCTCCAGCGACACGTTGCCGGCGAAGACACCGACCTCTCCATCGCTCTCGACTGCGCTACGAGAACGCCCACCCATGACGGTGTCGTTCACGATCTGCCACTTCTCCGAGGAGGCCTCATCGAAGTCGTCGACGAGAGTCCCGCGAACCTGTCGCTTGGCGGATGCTTCCGCGACTCCCGGAACGTCCTGTTCGAGTTCTCCCCACGCCAAGTCGAGCGCACGACGGAGGTCCCATGCGCGCTCGACGGGATCGGGATCGCCGTTCGAGAGGCTCGCGCGCAGCGCACGTTGCGCGGCGTTCGACAGCTTCGGCTCGGTGCCGGTGAGCAAGCTCAGCGCGGCGACCTCGTAGATCGCGGCACACGCCTCCTGCTGACCCGCGTTGAACAGCGGGACGCCGCGTTCGATCGCGAGCTGGACGACCTGGAGCGGAGTCGGCGCGTTGAGCTTCTCGAGCACGCCGGGCGGCACGAGCACAGAGTCGATCACGTGGATCGTGCCGTTCGTCGCCGCGATATCGTTCTTGAGGACCTTCGCGCCGGCGACGCGGAGGACGCCACGCTGCAGCCCGATCGTGAGGCGATCGCCAGCGAGAGTCGCGGCAGAGCCCTTCGACAGGGCCTGCGTCGCGCTCACGCTGCCCGCGACGACGTGGTAGCGCAGGACGGTCGCGAGCAGGTCGGCGGACGCCGGCTCGAGCAGGCGGTTGCGGGCGCCGACCGGCAGCGCTCCGAACGCCTCGTCGGTCGGAGCGAACACGGTGAACGGGCCGGGTCCACGAAGCGCGTCGTCGAGACCGGTGCTGCGCAGCACGCTCAGCAGCGTCGAGAAACCGCCCGCCGCCTCGGCCGTCGCGACGATGTCACGATCGGGGTCCTGGGCAGCCGACGCGGGGATGGCAGCCGTCAGGGCCGCGCTGGTGAGCAGAAGGGCGAAGCGCATACGTTCTCCAGGGATAGGGTTGGCCGGGACTTCGCCCGGATCGGCCGCGCGGTTGCAGGCGGATCGCGGATTCGCCGCGATCACAGGGCGGCGGCGATCGGCAGGCAGGCCGCCACCAGCCCGGCCCACAGGACCCCGCCGAACACGAGCGTGCGGGCCCCGGAGCCCCGCATGACTCTCATGTCCAATCCGAGGCCGACGCAGAACAGCGCCAAACTCATCCCCGGCCGCGCCAACTCGGCGATGCCGTCTCCGAGCGGCAGCAGCGCGGGGAACGCCCAAACCGCGGCGACCGCGCCGAGAAACCCCAGCAGGAAGCCCGGCACCGGCACCCGACGTGCGCCGGGAATCGTGCCGGGTCGCGACCACGCGATCGCGATGCCGACCGGGACGATCCAGAGGGCCCGGACGAGCTTGGTGATCGTCGCGACTTCGAGCGCTTCCTGGCCATGTGTCGCCGCGGCCCCGACGACCGAGCTCGTGTCGTGGATCGCGAGAGCGCACCACACGCCGAACTGGTGCCCGGTCAGCTCCAGCGCCGAGCCAACGAACGGAAACAGCAGCAGCGCGAGCGCATTCAGCGTGAACACGACGCCGAGCGACGCGGCGACGTCGTGCGGCCGCGCGCGCAGCACCGGGGCGATCGCAGCGATCGCGCTGCCTCCACAGATCGCCGTGCCACACGTCACGAGCAGGGCCGTGTCGAACGGGACGCGAAGCACCCGCCCGAGAGCCAAACCAACCGAGAAGGTCAGCATCAGCGTCGCCGTCGTCACGACGAGGCCGTCTGCACCCACCTGCAGCAGCGCTTCCGCGCGTACGCCGAACCCGGACGCCACGATGCTGAGCGCCAGCAGCCACCGCGCGGCGGCGCCACACCACCGCGGCGCGCCGACGGCCCGGGCGGCGGCCGCGCCCAAGCTCAGGGCGAGGATCGGCGGCACCCAGACGGACGCCACGGCCAAACCCATCCAGAGCACGTTCCGCGATCGCATGGCGGAACTATCGCCCCTAGATCATCTACGCGTGAGATATGCTTCCTGATACCCTATCTGTCTTGCTGATATCTCGATGAACCGCGAGCTCGACGCCGAACTGCTGCCGACTTTCCTGGCCGTGCTCGAACACGGCCGCATCGCCGCCGCAGCGCGGGCTGTGCACCTGTCCCAGCCCGCGGTTTCCGCGCGCATTCGCCGCCTCGAAGAAGCGCTCGGCACCGTGCTCTTCGAACGCTCGGCGTCCGGCGTGTCCCCCACGCCCGCTGGCGAACGGCTCGCGGTCCACGCCCGCGAAGTGCAGCGCGCGCTCGATCGCGCGGTCGCGGAAGTCGGCGCGACCGACTCGCTCGGCAAACTGTCGATCCTCGCGAGCACGACGATCGCCGCGCACGTCCTGCCGGCGACCCTCGCAGCCTACCGTGCGCAGCACCCGGAGGTCGAACTCGATCTCCGGATCGGCAACACCGAGACCGTGATCGCTGCAGTGCGAGACGGGCACCAGCCGATCGGCCTCGTCGAAGGCCATCGCCGCGCGTCCGGCGTGCGACTCGAACCGTGGGTCGACGACGAGCTGCAGCTGGTCATCGGCCGCGGTGCGCCGTCGACGTGGCGCCTTCGCGAAGTCTCGGACCTCGAACGCGTGCCGCTGCTCTGGCGCGAGACCGGTTCCGGCACCCGTGCCGTCCTGTCCCGCGCGTTGCGCGGTGCCGGCGTGCGCAGCAAGCCGACCGGACGCGACCTGGTGCTCGGGTCGAACGAAGCCATCACGAGCGGCATCGCCGCGGGCCTCGGCGTCGGATTCCTGTCCGCGTGGTCGGTCGGTCCGCACGTCGCCGCTGGCCGCGTGCGCACCGTGCCGGGACTCGGCCTGCAGGTCCGCCGCACGTTCTGCTGGGCCGTGCCGACCGGCGGCTGCCAGGGTACCGCGGCCCACTTCATGCGGTTCGCGACGCGCACGCCACCGACGCCGGGCGCGAACTGAAGTCGAGCCGGACTCGCGCTACGATCGGGCGCCTCATGCCGCAGCAACACCACACGATCGACTACATCGAGTTCACGGTCACGGACATGGCCGCGTCCCAGTCCTTCTACACGAAGGCGTTCGGTTGGCAGTTCAACGCCTACGGCGACGAGTATGCCGGCATCCAGGGCGACGGCGGCGAGGTCGGCGGCTTCCGCATCGGCACACCCCAGACCGGGGTCGGCCCGCTCATCGTGCTCTTCTCCGAGGACTTGGAGGCGACTCTGGCCGCCGTGCAAGCCGCCGGGGGCACGATCACGACCGAACCGTTCGACTTCCCTGGTGGCCGACGCTTCCACTTCACGGACCCGAGCGGCAACGAGCTCGCCGTTTGGGCGCTGCCCGCTTGATCCCGGTGCATCCTTGCACGACACCGTGTAGAACGTCTTTCGCATGGACCTCAATCTCTTCAAGCACGCCGAAGGTGCGACGCACGTGGCCGCCGGTGAAGTCGTGTTCCAACAGGGCGACATCGCGTCGGAGATGTATATCGTGCTCAGCGGTCAGGTCGAACTGCTCGTGAACGCGCAGTCGGTAGACGTCCTCGGCTCGGGAGCGATCTTCGGCGAGATGGCGCTCGTCGACGATCCGCCGCATCCGCGCAGCGCGACGGCAGTCACGCGCGCCGACAGCGTGCTCCTCGCGATCAACGCCGAGCGCTTCGTGCAGCTCGTGCAGCTCGCTCCGTCGTTCGCCCTCGACGTCGTGCGTTCGCTCGCCGGCCGACTGCGCGCGATGGACGAGCGACTGTAAGGCGCCGGATCAGGCGGTTCCTTCGCGGCATTCGCCGTCGAAGTTGGTCTGCCACATCTTTCCGGTCTCGACGTGCATGCACGTCAGCCATCCGCCGCGGCCCGGATCGGTGTCGATGCAGATCGCGTGACCGAGGTTGAGCGGCACGTGCGACTTCTGCGCCGTGTGCCCGCACACCATGACCTTGCCGGACTGGTGCGGTTCCGGCGTGCCGAACTTCTTGTGCACGAGCGTGAACGGCGGCTGCTCGGCGAGCGGAAGGTCGGGCTCGAGGTTCGCGTGGACGAAGATGTGAGTGTCCGTCTCGATGTAGGGAAGGTTCTGCCGCAGGAAGTCCCAGTGCGCCTCGGGCACGTCGTCGAATCCGCCGGGCCCGTACGACTCGAGAGTCGCGCCACCACCCCACGCACTCAGCCAGTGGTCGAGCTCGGTGTGGTCGATGCGAGCGAGGAAGAACTTCTCCTCGTGGTTGCCGGTCAGGCATTCGATGCGAAAGTCCGGCAACCGGGCGAGAATGAAGTCGATCACGCCCTTCGAATCCGGACCGCGATCGATGTAGTCGCCGAGGAAGATCACGCGATCCTCCGGCGTCGGATCGATCACGCTCCAGAGTTGCTCGAGCGGCGTGAGGCAACCGTGGATGTCGCCGATGACGAGGGTGCGGGACATGGGGACGAGAATCTACCCGCGCGAAGATGACGAGCAAGCCGGCGTCGACACGCTCGAGCGCACGGCGCGATCGATCTCGCTACACTGACGCTCCATGCACCGCTCCCTCTCGCTCGCGGTGGCGCTCGGCCTGACCGTGCAGGCACACACGCAGTCGCCGCCCGCGACGTTCCAACACACCGTCACCTACGCCGGCGTTACGCACGTCGTGGACTTCGAGTTCCACTCCGCGCGCGGGCCGAACTTCTCCGTGCTCGTGCAGCAGGCGAACGGAAGCCTCACGCCGCGGACACCCGGGCCCGTGCGGACCTACATCGGCACGATCGCCGCGCTGCCGGGCGCGATGGCCTCGGCTCTGCGACGGGCCGACGGCTCGACCTACTACCACGTCCTGTTCGAGGACGGCGCGGAGTGGATCCACAACGGCGGCGCGACGACGCTGCGCACCGATGCCGACTGGGAACCACGCTACCCGACACTCGTGACGGGCAGCGGCGGAGCCGGGTCGACCGTCTACGCCGCCGAGATCGGCGTCGACCTCCCCTACAGCCAGTTCGCGATCGACGGCAACGCCGACGCTGCACTCGAAATGATCGAGCATTCGGTCAACACGGTGAACCTCCTCTACCTGCGCGACGCGAGCCTCACGCACCGTCTCGGCCGCGTCGTCATTCGCGGCAGCGCGGCCCAGGATCCCTACGCCGGCATGACGACCACGAGCGCGCTGTTCGGTGAAGTCGTCCAGCAGTGGAACCACGTGCTCCCGCCGAGCACTCACGACATCGCACTCGTCGCGACCTCCGCGACGGGCGGCGGACTGGCGTCGGTAGGCGTCATCGGCAGCCCGGGCTACTCCGCGAACGGCGCGACGACCGAGGGCGACTTCACGATCGTGTGGCGCCACGAGGCCGGCCACAACTGGTCGATGCTCCACTTCGATGGCGACACGCCCGAAGGCCGATCGATCAATTCGGGCAACTCCCTGTCCCGCATGTCCGGTGCGGAGCAGGCCAAGGCCATCGCCCACCGCAACGCCCGCCTCGGCTCCTTGGACAACCTCGGGCCGCATTCCGCCTCGATCCCGCCACGCGCGAGCCTCGACCGAGTCGAGTTCTTGCCGCAGAGCCCCGCCGTGAGCCTCGACGTGCTCGGCAACGACCACGACGCGAACGGCGACTCGATCTCCATCGCCACGTTCGACACGGTGACGGAGCGGGGCGGCAGCGTCACTCTCTCGCCTGGCACGGGCCCGGGCGGCCGGGACGAGCTGCTGTACGCGCCCCCGGTGTCCGGCCAGGAGCCGCTCGATCACTTCGCGTATCGCATCGTCGACGCGACAGGTCGCGAGGGACTCGGCAACGTGATCACGCGCCGCACCTCCGATAGCGACCTCCTCGCGCACTACTCGTTCGACGACAACGTCGGCTCGCTCGCGCTCGACTCGTCGGCGTACGCGCGCAACGCGACGTTCGACGGTGGCACGAGCTGGAGCGCCGGCACCGTCGGTAGCGCGATCCGCCTCGACGGCTTCGACGACCGCGCGCTCGCGGCGGCGATCGATCGACCGACATCGACGTTCACGATCACCGGCTGGATCCGACGCGACGGCAGTCAGAACGACTACGCGGGGATCGTGTTCTGCCGCGGCGGCTCGACTCTCGCAGGATTGAATTTCGGCACCCACGACGAGCTGCGATACCACTGGGACGGCAGCCACTGGGACTGGGACTCCGGACTCGTCGTGCCGAACGACACGTGGACCTTCGTCGCGCTGACGGTCGCACCGTGGGCCGCGACGCTCTACATGGACGCGGGCTCGGGTTTGCAGTCCGCGGTTCGATTCGGTGGACACGGGGTCGAAGCGATGGATGCGGAGATCTCGATCGGGCGCGACCCGTCGAGCAACTCTCGATCGTTCGACGGCTGGATCGACGACGTGCGGATCTTCGACCGGCAGCTTTCTCCAGGAGAGATCGCCTCGCTCGCCGCCGGCCTCGGAAGCGCGAGCAATCCGAGCCCCGGACAGTACGCACTGCGAAACGCATCGACCGTGACGCTGCTGTGGTCGTCGTCGCCGGCCGCCGTCGATCACCGCGTCTACCTCTCGCAGAGCTACGCGGCGGTTCGCGACGGCGCGCCATTCGCAGATCGCGGACTCCATCCTGGCAACGTGTGGACGACGCCACTACTCGGCAACGGCACGTGGTTCTGGCGCGTCGACACGACGGACGGTGCGAGCTGGGCGGAAGGCCCGGTGTGGGCGTTCACGATCATCCCCGGCGCGACGCTCGCGGTCGCACAAAACTACGGCACCGGCTGCCCCGGATCCCTGGGAGCCACTCCCGCGATCTCGACGATCGGGCTGCCGCAGTTCGGCTCACCGACGTTCGCCATCGCGCTCACGAATGCAGCGGCCAGTTCGAGCGCGACCCTGCTCCTGTCGCCACTCGCGGCGAGCTGGCCGATCGGCATCTGCGACCTGCTCGTCGACGTGCCGGTGATCCCCTCGGACCCGCTCTCGACCGATTCGAGTGGGCAGGTCGACCTCGTCCTGCCGATCCCGTTCGACGTGGGCGTGCTCGGCTCGCGCCTGTTCGGCCAGTTCGTCGTCGCGGATCCGGGCGGCGCGTTGCTGGGGCTCGGTTCGATGAGCGACGGCGTCCACTTGACCGTGGGCTTCTGACGCCACGAACGGACGCCTCCTCGAGAAATCCGCCCTCCACCTGTTCGGTCTCGCGCCCCCCCGGGGTTTTTCAGAGCCGCGGCAATTCCGCCGCTCTGGAACAGGACCGACAGGAACCCCTTCATGCACTCTCGATTCGTCGCCGCGGCCGCGGCGCTGGCTTCTCTCGCGTGCCCTGCGGTGGCACAGAACCTCCTCACCAACCCGAGCTTCGAGTTCGGGCTCACCGGCTGGAACAACGCTCGCCCCAACGCGGCCATCACCGTGTCGTACGGGTCGCCGGACACCCCCGAGGCGGCGGTCGCCAATCACATTCAGGGCGCCGGCAATCTGCTGCGCGACGCCGGCTCGTCCCTCGTCGAGCAGGTCGTCGACCTCGCCGGCGTGCCCGTCGGGATGAACCTGCGCGTCGGCGGCTTCGTCGGCGGCACCAACAACGACTCCGCCCGTCTCGTCACGCGCTTCCTCGACGGCGCCGGCGGTGAGATCCAGCGCGTGAACTTCGACTGGGTGCACGACGAGACCCGCAACTTCGAACCAGTGCTCGTGCGTCGCGAACGGATTCTCCCGATTCCTCCGCTCGCGATCGAAGCCGTGATCGCGGTCGAATTCCTCGACAACTGCTGCGGCAGCGCATTCGCGGCGGCGGACGCGATCTACGCGGAACCAACCGTTGAGTCCGCCGTGCCATCGGCGCGCCCCTTGGATACCCAGCTGCTGATCAACGGGGACTTCGAGTCGGGTTGGAGCGCGGGATCACCACTCACCCTCGACGACCCACGCGGCTGGCTCGGAATCGCGAACCACCCTGCCGTGGTCTGCCAGTACTCCGACACGAACCCACTGGTGCCGAGCACGATCGTGTCGTGCTTGATCGGCGGCGGACAGCCGAGCACGTCTTGCGTTCCCGGCGGTGCCGGAAACCTGCTGTGTGACGCGGGCAACGGTGCGATGCTGCGCCAGACGATCGATGTCCGCGGCAATGCGAACTCGTTCAACGGCGGTATCTCGCTGCAGGTTTCGGGCTTCTTCGGCGGCTACGGAACGGCCGACGATCGCACCTGGGTCCAAGTGCAGTTCCTCGATGCGACGAAGAGCCCGATCGCTCCGCTCCCCGCGGTGGGTGACATCAGCCGCGCGGCCCGCAACTCGGAAACCGTCATCCTCCACCGAGACGCGGAGTTCTTGGTGCCCGCGACGACTCGATACGTGCAGGTCGACCTGGTCTTCTCCGACGTCTGCTGCGGTGCATCCCACGGTCTCGTGGACAACCTCGACGTGCGCCTGACCCACACGACGGTCCCCGCGCCCGTGGCGCTGAACACCAACTTGATCGCGAACCCGAGCTTCGAGTCTGGCTCGCTGCCGGGTTCGCCCCTGCAGCTCACGAACGCCGATGGCTGGGAAGGCGTGCAGGCGAGTGCCGTGTCGATCGAGGCGTACGGCACGGGCCAGATGCCTACCTCGTCATTCGCTGCCACCGAGGGTCTCGGCGGTCAGGTGCTCCGCGACTTCGGAGGCGGCGCGATCCTGCGCCAAGAGATCGACCTGTCCGCGGACCAAGCGCTGATCGCCGCCGGGAGGTACTTCGTCCACACAGCAGCGTGGCTCGGCGGCATCGGATCGATCGACGACACCGCAGAACTCCGCGTGCGGTTCCTGAACTTCGCCGGCGTCCAGGTCGGTGGCGCGGCCGGCTTGCAGGTGCTCGGCCCGGTGACTGCCGCGGACCGCGCTGACGTCACCACGCTGTTGCGACGAGACGCGACGTTCCCGATCCCGGCCGGCGCGACGCGCATGCAGGTCGACGTGCACTTCACCGACGTCTGCTGCGGAGCTGCGCACGGCCTGGCGGACGACGTTCTCGTGATGGTGTTCGACAGCCTGGTCGGCGGCCCGTCGTTGTATCACGGCACTGGCGACGACCTGCGGCTGTTCAGCGGCGTCAACGCGGCGCCGACGACCGGGCCGGGTCACGACTGGGAAGACGCCGTCCCCGGCGACGTCCTCAACCTCCGCGTCGCGAGCCCCGACGGCGCGTTCGACTCGACGCCGTTCCTGCTGGGCGCGAGCCCGTTCCCGACCGGCAACCCGCCGATCACCGGCGTGCCCGGATTCTGGCTCGACCCGGCGGGCATCGTTCGACTCGCGGACGGCGTATTCTGCGGTGGCTTCGGGTGTCCGGTGATCCTGCCGGGCGGGACGAACTACAACCTGCAGATCCCCGCCGGCCTGACGAACGTGAGCATCATGTTGCAGGCGTTGACCTTCGCGCTGCCGGGGAGCGCGACGCCGGCGAACGGCGTGTTCGCCGCGACGGACGCGCACGAGATCCGGATTCCGTAAGCACTAACGCTGCTTGATCTCGGCGTCCGCCATGTCAACGAGCCGCTGTCCCGATGAGTCCATCGCCTCGGTGAAGCGCTCGTCGAGTTCGTTGCGCAGCGTCTCCGCGCGACTCTGCCACGTGCGCATCCTCGACAACGCGGTGTCCTTGTAGGAGCCCGTGAGTCCATTCGCGGCTCTGCGATACTGGCGCTTCACGTACGACGCGCTCTTGACGCCGAGGTAGCCGGCCCAAGCGCGCACGTCGACACCCCGCTCGTCGCGGATGCCGTGCCGCTTCTTGAGAACCGCGCTGAACTGCTTGTGCGCATCCTCGCGAGCCCGGTTGCGCACCTTGCCGTCCTTCTCGTGGATCGCGCGCGCCAGGTGACGCTCGCCGACCAGCAGGTCGGCCCAAACCGTGTAACCGTTGCGCTCGCTTTCCGGCACGGCGGCGTCTTTGCGCGCCGCGGTCCGGGCCTTGCCGATCGCCGTGTTCGCGCGCTTGGTGTCGCCGCGCTCGCAGTAGCGCCGCACCGCGGCGAACTTGTCGCGCACCTCCTGCAGCGCACGCGCCGGCTGAAGCGTCGGCTGAAGCGTCGGCTGCCCGGTCTGCGGCGCGCTGCTTCCACTCGACTGCCGTTCCTTGGACGGCACGACGACCGGAGAGGGCGCGACCGGCTTCCCGACGTCCCGCTTCGGCGGCACTCCGGGACGCGCGCGCAGCGCCGCCTGCCCGGCGTCCTTCGCGAGCGACCAAAGCGCGATCCAGCCGTCTCCGCCACCGGTCACGACCATGCCGTCGTCGCGCACCGAGACGGACTCGACCGGAAACTGATGCCCCGCGAGCACCTGCGTGTTCTCGCCCGTCGTGAGATCCCAGACGTAGACCTGGCTGTCCTCCGCCGAAGCAAATGCCTTGCGCCAGTCGGGCGACACGCCCAGCGCACGCCCCTTGGCGAACGCGATCGTGTGCAGCTTCTCGAACTTCGGCTTCGACATGTCCCAGACCTGCAGACGCCACTGATGTCGCCGCGGCCGCTGCTCGATCGTCAGCGCGAACTTCGCGTCGGGGGACACGAGCGTGTCGTGCACCTGCAGCGTTCCACGGAGCTCCCCGAGCCGCGCGCCGGTCTCGAGACTCCACACGTTGACGTTGCCGTCGTCCATCGCGCTGCACAGCACGCGACCATCCTTCGAGATCGACAGATCGTTGAGCCGCCCCGTCTGCGAAACCGGACCCCACAAGGGCTGCGCGGAGTGCGACCAGACGGTCACCTCCCCTTCTCTCGAGCCGCCAATGACGTTCCCGCTCGGATCGAGAACGATCCGGGACGTCAACGGGCGGAAGAAGTGGCGCGGGTTCTTCGGGTCCTTGATGCCGATCTCGGCTCCCGTGCCGAGATCGCGAAGACGGAAGAACCCCCCGCTGAACGTCGCGAACGCCCGCTCGTCCGCCGACAGCGAGAAGAACTCACCGGGGACGTCCGGCATCGTCTTGTCGCTCGATCCGGCCGATGTGCGCGACGTCGTGCGCCCGTCCGACCAGTAGATCGAATTCGTCGTACGCGCGAGGAACACGTGCGGCACGTGTCGGTCGTGGCCGAGGTCCCACCGCTGCAGTTCGACTCCCGGCCCGTCGAATCCACGAGACGCCGCCGGCATCGACGCGAACACCCGCGCCGGAATCGGCTCCACGCGCGCCGAACTCAGGACCGCGCGGTCACCCTGATAGCTGCCCGGCTCACGCACGAGCGTGTCGGCGCTGCCCGATCCCTTCGGGTAGAGCTGGAACAGCGAGCCGATGTTGCTGACGCCACGGAAGTCCTGATCGTCACCCCAGAGCTCGACCCAGTGCACCGGCGTGCGCTGGGTGATGAACGTGAGCGACGACGGCTCGCGACCACGATCCTGGCGCAGCCCTCCCCGACCCGGTCGCAGAGTCAACCGAAAGCGCTCGTTGTCCGCATCGAAGCTGACGTGCCCGTTGTAGTCCTTGCGCACCGCCGGGTTCGCCGGATCGTAGAGCCGGGCCGTGTAGCCCCTGCGACCTGCGCTCGCGACGAGCTCGAAGCCGATCGCACCCGCGTATTTGCCGAGCACCCACCCACCCTCGAGCGTCGTGCCCTCGCGCAGCGCCGTCTCGAGCGCGGCACGGTTGGCCTTGATCCGCTCCGCGCGCGCGATACGCGCTTCGATCGCGCTTCGGCGGCTCGCGTACTCACGAACCTCCGCGAGCTGCTTGGCCTTGTTCTCCCACACGCTGACTTCGGACGAGACGACCAGACTCCCGCCGTGCATCAGCGCCGGCCACTGCGTCAGATCGAACTTCGCGCCGGCGACCCAGCTGTCGAAGTACGTATGCGTGTACAACGGGTCCGCACCCAACCGGTCGAAGCGAACGGAGACCGTCGCGTCGCGAAGCGCCCGACCCGATGTGTTGCGGAGGACGAAGTGGAGCCGATTCTGCACGACTGCGAGCTCCACGTCGGCGAGACCACGCGCTTCCGGCACCTCGGCGTGCATCCGACGGACGATCGGCAGCAGCGTGAGCCAACAGTTCTTCTGCAGACGATCGAGTGACTCGTTCCACATCTCGAGCATCGGCGAGTAGGCCTGATTGAGAATCAGGTTGAGCATGATGCCCTCGAGGCTGTTCATCTCGAATGCGAGCAGCTCCTTGGGCAGGCTGCCCCACCACGCGCCGGCCGCCGCCGCGACGCGACGGATGTCCGCGTCCTCGGCTTCCGCGGCGAGACGCGCGAAGTCGGCACTGACCTCCGTCGCAGGCGTGCCCTGGCCAGGCATCCAGAGGAGGATGACCTCGATGCTCTCTTGGAGCGCTTGCGCGAGCGGGACGTACTCCGCCCAAACGGCATCGCGAGTGGGGCCCGGACGTGGACGGTCCTGCTCTTCTTGCTCCTTCTCGTCCTCTTCGTGCTCGTCTTCTTCGCCCTGCTTGTCGTCCTCGTCGTGCTGCTGGAGCTTGTCTTGGAACGGATCCGGCTTCGGATCCACGGGATCGTCCCCACTGCCGCCGAACGCCGCGAAGCCCCCGATGGAGCCCCCGACGACGAGGAGCACCGCCATTACGATCGTGCCGATACCACCCGCACGACGCTCTGCAGGCTCGACCGAGACCTGCGTCGCGGCGACCGTCTCCGTCGGCCGCGGGGCCTGCGCCGGGCGCGCCGGCATCAGCTCACGCGCTCTCCGCCACTCTTCGCCATCCGCACGGCGCACGAGGTCCTCGGGGTCGAGAGCGCCGTTGGCGAGGAGCTTGCGCAACCCCGCGGTCGTCACCGGCCCGACTTCATCCTCGTCGTGGACCGACCGGTAGTACCACTGGTTCGCATCGCGCACGCGCCCTACGGCAGCGGCGACGCTCCGCAGCTCCTCGGCGAATACGGCCATCGAGATCGGACGATCGTCCGCGGCGACGGCGGTCGCCCGTTCGAGCACCTTGACGATCGCGTTGGTGACCGCCGAGTTTCGCTGTTGCAGGAGCTCGGTCGCCGGCGCGGAGCGAATGCGATCCATGGTGTCGAACACGTCGTCGCCGGCGAACGGGTGCCGCCCACCCAAGACTTCACAGACGACGAGACCGAGCGACCAGATGTCGTTGCGCGGATCGGGCTCCTCGCCCTGCAGCTGCTCGGGCGAAGCGTAGCTCGCGGTTCCCGGCTGCGTACCCGTCCGGGTGAGTTCGGTTCCCTCGTGGAGCTTGGCGACGCCGAAGTCCAACACCACGGGCTCCCGGTCGGCATCGACCATCAGGTTCGCCGGCTTCACGTCACGGTGCACGACCCCACGCTCGTGTGCGAAGTGCAACGTGTCCGCGACCGTGGCAAAGAAGCGCAAGATCCACACGAGGTCTTCGCCGGACGGAAGCGTACGACGGGAAGCAAGCCACTCGCGAAGGGTCTCGCCTTCGACGAGCTGCATGCTCAAGAAGACGCGATCGCCCTCCATGCCCGGCTCGTAGACCGTGCAGATGCGCGGGTGATCGAGTTTGGAAGTGATCTTGGCTTCCCGAAGGAACCGCGAGACCGCCGCCGCTGATCCGCCCTGATCCTGGAGTATGACTTTGAGCGCGGTCTCCCGGTCGAGCGCCGGGTCGTAGGCCCGGTATACGACCCCCATGCCGCCGCGCCCGAGCACGCCACGGATCTGGAACCGGCCGATGCTCTCCTCCGGCGTGGCATTGGGATCGACCAGGGGCTCGATCAGCTCACGGAGATCTTCGTGCTGCGCGAGCAAGGACTCGACCGACACGTCTTCCCCCGCTTCCAACCGTCGCTGGAAGTCTTCATAGACGCGAACCGCGCGCTCCAAATCGTCCCACTTCGTCATTGCCGGGGATTCTAGCGCCCCCCAATGCCACGAGAGAAAAAACCGCGGCCGAGGCGTTCGGTCCGAGTCTCTGCCGGGTTTGAATGAGTGATGACGATGTCCGAGACCGACAACACCGAGGAGATCCTCCGCCGACATCAGGACGGAGACTCGTCCGCGCTGCCCGAGCTCATGGTCCGCGACGCGGAGTGGATCCGCTCTTTCGTCCGCCGCAAGCTGTCGCCGCCGGTGCGCCGCCATGCAGACAGCATGGACGTCGTGCAGGAAGCGTTTGCGCGAGCTCTCGACGCGCTGCCCCGTATTCGGGTGTCCGACAAGCGGAAGTTCCGCGCGTTGATGGGCACGATCGTCGCGCGTCGAATCGCGTCCTGGGCCGTCAGCCCCAAGGTGAAGCAGCACGCCGACCTCGGCAGCACGCTCGATCTCGACGGCGCGGCGACGGCACCGGAAGTCGCGGCCGAGCGTGGCGAAGAAGCGGCGTGGGTGCGCCTCGCGGTGCAGCTGCTCGAGGAAAACGACCGCCGCGTCGTGCAGATGCGGCACTTCGACGAGCTGTCGTTCGCCGAGGTCGGAATCGCCATCGGCGTCAGCGAAGACGCAGCGCGCATGCGCTTCGGCCGCGCGATGAAGCGCCTGACCGACCAGGTGCTTCGCCTCAAGGCCGGTCGAGTCGAAGAGCTGCTCGACGCGGAGATCGACGAGTAGTCGACTCGGACGAAGCTCAGCCCATCGGCAGCGTCACCGTGAACTCGCTGCCGCGTCCCGGCTCGCTCCGCACCGTGATCGCACCGCCGTGCGCCTCGACGAGCGCCTTCGAGATGAACAGACCGAGCCCCGTGCCCGGAATGTCCGTATCCGCGTGGAAGCGCGCGTACTTCGTGAACAGGCTCTCGAGATCCTCGTCGCTGAGTCCGTAGCCGTTGTCCTTGACCCGCAGCCGCGCGCGCGCACCGTCGGTGTCGACCGTGATGTCGATCCGGCCGTGCTCCGGCGTGTACTTGATCGCATTGCTCACGAGGTTTGCGAGCACTCGGTCGAGCTGGCGACGATCGGCGCGAATCGAGACCGGCTCGACGTCCACCGTCACCTGCTGCTCTTTCTGCGTCGCGTTCGCGCGGAAGCGATCGACGACCGAGGTCGTGAGCTCACCGAGGTCGACGTCCTCGAGCCTGAGCCACGGCACGCCCTGGTCGATCGCGTTCATGTGAAGGTAGTTCGAGACGAGATCCGAGATCACTTCGAGCGACGACACGACGCCGTCCGCGAACTCGCGGAGCGGCTCGTTGCGGTTCAGCTCCTGAACCAGGATCTGCGCGCAACCGAGCGCCGCGGAGACCGGGTTGTGGATGTCGTGCCGCAGGGTCGCGAGGAACTCCTCGCGCGCGTCCGCACGCGCGACGTCGAGCGCGAACGCCGCAGACGTCGCCGTAATCGCGAGAATTCGCTGCTCCTCGTCGAGGTCCGCGCTGCTACTCCGCGTCCGCACGAACAGCACGCCCTTCACCGCGCCACGAACGCGCATCGGAGCCGCGAGTGCGACCTCGTCCGCGGCTCTCTCCTCCGTCTCGTCGACGAGCGGAGCCGGCAGGGATTCGGGGAGCACGGTCACGGCGGCGTCGGAGGCCAAGATCTGCCCGAAGGGCTCGACGCGAAGCGGAATCTCGGTGCACGGCAGCTCGCACTCGAGCGGCGGCGGTGCGCACGCCTCGAGTCGCCCGACGCGACGCTGTTCGTCGATCGAGTAGTAGGTGACTTCGTCGGCCCAGCCGTCGTCCCACACGAGATCGACGAGCGTCTGGCAAGCGGTCGAGAAGTCCGGACAGCGCGCCAGGCGATCGTTCAGCGTGCGGAGGAACGAGAGCTCTTCGATTCGGTCGAGGAGTTCGCTTTCCGCGGTCGAGCCGTGAATGCCCGAGGCATCAGGAGAGGACGGCATAGTTCAGTCCGTGATCGAGGTCTTCGGTGAAGGTCTCGAGGATGAGGTCGAGCTTCGCGGGAGTCAGGCCGAGTCGCGCCCATGCGTCGCGGTCGATCTCCGGAACGCGCGAGTACCCACCGGATCCGTAGCCGAGTCCGTGCACGAGCGCGTCCGCGACGTGGATGATCGCCACTTCGTCCGGAGCTTCGCCCGCTTCACTCGGCGTGTGGTGATACATGATCGGCTCGGCCAGGCACGGCGGGAACTGCCAGTGGTTGGCGAGCGCGCCGATCTCACCGTGATCGATCCCCAAGAGCTCGCGCTCGACCTCGCGGAACTCGCAACCCTCGTCACGCGCGCGCTCGACGATGTACTCGACGACGTCCGGCAGCTCGGCACACATCACGACCTTGCCGAGATCGTGCAGCAGACCCGCCGCAGTGACCTCCTCCGGAGTGCCGATGCCCGTGACCTTCGAGATCGCACCCGCGGCTACGGCGCATCCGAGCGAGTGCTCCCAGAAGCCCTCGAGCGAGACGGCCTGGAGCTGGAACACGGCGCTCGACTGGACGAGGCTCCGCGTGACGACGACGCCGAGGAGAATGATCGCCTGCGTCACGCCGGAGATCGTGCCTTCCTGACCGTAGAACGCCGAGTTCGCGAGCCGGAGCACCTGGGACGCGAGCGAGGGGTCGAGTTCGATCAGCTCCGCGACGTCGTCGAAGTCCACGTCGGGGTTCGCCAGTGCAGCGAGAATCGTCTGCTGCAAGCGCGGGATCGTCGGCAGTCGCTTGAGGCGACAGAGACGCCGCCGCAGCGCGACGGGATCGATCGCTTCGGCTCGAGGCAGCGCCGTCACGCCGCACCCTCGTCTGCGCGCTCTGCAGCGATGTCGGAGAACTCCGCCGCTTCTTTCGTGACGTGGCGCACGATCGCGTCCTTCAGCATCGCGCGCGGAGCGTCGTGCGCTGTTTCCGCCGCGTCGCCGGTCCGCGCAAACCGGCGTTCGACTCCGGCGAGCTGTTCCTCGACGTCCTGCACTTTCTCCCACGGCGCGAGTTCCTGCGTGTCCTCGACGGACACGATGCGGACACCAATCTCCCGCAGCACGCGCACGAGGCGCTCACGGAGAAAGCTGCCGCAGCCGGCGATCGGGCGGCCGTCTCGATCCAGAATGGGCGCCGTGATCCGCATCGTCGGATTCGCGAACTTGACCAAGACCCGAACTGACATCGACGTGCTTCCCTCCCAACGAACTACGGCTTGCCGGGCAATTCTCCCGGCGTCTCGAACATCGACACCTAGCAGTTCGCCGCTTGAAGCGCGATCCGGCCCGCCTCCGACGGTCGATGGCATCGCGCGAATCACCCCACTTTTCGAGTGTGCATCTGACCACACGCGTCCGACGAAACCCGGACCGATGCGCACACTCAGCCTTCGGAGCCTGCTCACCATCCTCGCCCTGGCCGCCGCCACCTCGACGAGTTGCGTCGTCGGCACGAACTTCCGCGGCCCCGGCTATGACCCGCAGCGCGGCGTCATCGCCCCGGGCGCTGGCGAGCAGGTCGTGATGTCCCTGACCACGGCGACGCTCCACAGTGCCAAGCGCGACGCATTCGACGAACACATCGACACCATCATGGGCAGCATGGACGAGCAACCCGGCTTGATCGGCTGGTCAATGCGCACGCGCGCGCTCGGCAACGAGGTGTGGACGATGTCGATCTGGGAGAACGAAGACGCGTTCTTGGAGTTCGTCGTGTCGGACCTCCACGAGAACGCGAGACAGGCCGGGCTGCCGGCGATCAAGACGTTCCGGAGCGATTACTTCCCGATCGAAACGGCGGAGGTACCGGTGAGCTGGGATCGGGCGCTGGCGATGTGGGACGCTCGAAAAAGTCAGGACTGACTCTCGGCGGCGCTCACCGAAACGTCCTCATCGTCGTGCAGGAGCTTGTTCAGCATCGCGCGCGCACTGGCCCAGACCACCTTGGCGCGCGTCGACGAGATCCCCAAGCACGGCGCCATCTCACGTACCGACAGCCCCCCGAACAATCTCAGCTCTGCCGCTCGCACCAAGCGCTCGTCGATCTTCTCCATCCGCGCCAGTGCGTTCTCGAGATCGAGCACCTCGATGTCGTTCGCGCCGACCGCGTGATGCGCCTCGTCCAGCGTGACTCGTCGAAGGCCACCGCCCCGCTTGTCGCGTCCTCGACTGCGCGCGTGCTCGACGAGGATCCGCCGCATCGCACGGGCGGCGAGCGCGACGTAGTGCTGTCGCGCGATCGCGCCTTCGTCGGGATCGAAGTCGTCCGCGTCCAGCAGTCTCATGTAGGCCTCGTGAACGAGAGCCGTCGCCTGCAGGGTGTGGTCGGCGCGCTCACGCCGCAGCATGGACGCCGCCAGAGCGTGAAGCTGGTCGTACACGAGTGGAAAGAGCTCGTCCGCGAGCCCGGATTCGCCCGAGCAAATCCGATGCAGCAACTCCGTGGCGCGCTCTTGCGAGTTCGACATCGCCACCAGTCTAGCGACTCGGCGGCGCCGTGATTCGACCACGCACGATCCGATTCGGCATGCACGGAATGCCATGCGCCATGCGTGCGCTGGCAGGGCCGTTTCGCTGCAAGAAATTCGCGATCCGAACTCGGCTATGCTCTCGAACTCGCCGATGACCGATTCCGAGCAGCGTGACGATACCGAGCTCCTGCACCGGGCTCTGCGGATCTTCGAGCGTGTGATCGAGCACGAGGGCGCGGATCGACAGCGCTGTCTGGACGAGGCGTGCGGTGAGTCCAACCCCCTCCGTGATGCGGTGTCGGAGCTCCTGCGCTTTCACACCGAGTCCGGCGGAAACGGCCGAGACACTCTGGCGATGCGCAGCGCGATCGATGTGGACCACCCGTCCACGGGACTCGCGGCCGGCGCGCAGCTAGGCGACTACCGCATCCTCGAGCGAGCGGACTCCGGCGGAATGGGAGTCGTCTACCGCGCCGAGCAGTCGGACCCGCGACGCATCGTCGCACTGAAGGTCATGCGGGCCGAACTCGGCGACTCCGATCATCGCGAACGATTCCGACGCGAGACGGCGCTCCTGGCCGAACTCCAGCACCCGGGCATCGCCTGCCTGTTCGACTCGGGCACCGTCGATCTCGACTGGGGCGAGGCTCCCTACTTCGCGATGGAGTTCATCCACGGGACCGCCATCGACGACTTCGTGCGATCGCGGGACCTCGACGTGCCCGGGATTTGCGACCTCGTCATCCAGGTATGCCAGGCGATCCAACACGCGCACGAGCACGGCATCGTGCACCGGGATCTGAAGCCGGCCAACATCCTGGTCGTCGAACTCCCCGGCGGTCGGTTCCAACCGAAGGTGCTCGACTTCGGGATCGCGCTCCGCACCGACGTCGACGCGACGCGCAACACCTTGACCGGCCAGCTGCTCGGGACGCTGAGCTACATGAGCCCCGAGCGCGCGAACGGAGACGGAGACGCCGATCATCGTGCCGACGTGTATGCGATCGGTGTCATCCTCTACGAGCTGCTGACCGGCTGCCTTCCGCTCGTGCTGTCCGACCGATCGATCGCCGACGTCGCCCGCACGCTCGCCGACGAAGAACCGACCCGACTCGGGTCGCACGACCCCAAGTTCCGAGGCGATCTCGAGACGATCGTCCAGAAGTCCCTCGCCAAGGACCCGGATCACCGCTACCCGACGGCGGCGAGCGTCGCCGACGACCTGCAGAGGTTCCTCGATCACGAGCCGATCCACGCTCGGCCGATCTCGACGTGGTACTTTGCGCGCAAGGTCGTGCGGCGACATCGGGTCCTCGTCGGAGGCGTCTTCGCGACGCTGGTGGCCCTCGCGGCCGGGTTGATCGCCGCGCTGATTCTCGCCGATCACAACGCCGAGCTCGCGACTCTCGAACGGACGCAGCGCGAAGCGGCCACTCGCTCTCGCGACGACCTGCGCCAGACGCTCTACCGCGCCGAGATGCGCTTCGTCTCGACGGCCCTCGCGAACCCGCGAGCGCGCGCACGCGCCAAGGCGCTGCTCAGCAAGTGGACGTCGAACGACTCCGACCTCGCGGATCTGCGCGGATTCGAGTGGCACGTGATGCAGCGCCTGGCCCACACGGAGGCGCTCGCCGTCCGCCCGTGTCGCGACGCGGAGATGCACTGGACCGAGGCCGGCATCCAGTTCGTGCACGGGTCGGACTGGGTCACGGTCGACCCGGCAACCGGCGAGACGACACGGCAAGCACGGCTCGGCGTGGGGATGCCGTACAACTGTCGCGTGGCCGCAGACCGGGACCGCGCGGTCGCGCCGAGCGGCAACCGGGTGCTGATCTTCTCCCTCTCGAGCGGAGACATTCTCGCGACCCTGCCGAAGGTCAGCGCCAACGACACCCGCATCAGTCCGGACGGCCGCTACGTCGCGTGCGCGGGACAGTCGAGTGGCAGCAACAGCATCGTGATCTACGACCTCGTCGGCGAGCCGCGGCTCGCCGCGACAGTCCCGTGTACGTTCGGCAGCCGCGCGTTCGAGTTCTCGCCGCAGAGTCGCTTCTACGCGGAGGCGCAGGTGCGCGGGCGCCTTCGTGTACATCCGCTGGACGACATCGAGTCGTTCCGCAACGTGAAGATCCGGAGGGAAACGTCGCCACACTCCCTCCAGTGGAGCCGCGACGAGCGCCGCGTCGCCATCGGATACGACAACGGGCTCATCGACCTCGTCGACCTGGAGAGCGCCGAGGTCGTGCAAACGCTCGAGGGTCACGATCGGCGCGTGCGCGCGGTGGCGTTCGACGGATCGGGAACCCGCCTCGCTTCGGCCGGTGAGGACTCGACGATTCGGCTGTGGGAGTGGGAACGTGGCGCAGGCCGCACCCTGGGTGCCCATGACGGCGAATGCCTACGCGTCGTCTGGAGCCCCGACGACGCGTTCGTCGCGTCGAACGGGTTCGACGAGACGCTTCGCATTTTCGATGCGCAGCGTGAGCGGGCGATCCGAAGCGTGAGAGCGCTCGAGGATCTCGATGCACGCGGGATCGCATGGTCGCACGACGGCGCGCTGCTGCTCGTCGATCACGAGGCCGGAACCCTTCCGATCGATGCAGCATCCGAGACGCCGCAGCCCGCGATAAACGGCCGCAGTGCACGCACGAGTGCGAGCGGGAGTTGGCATGCGTGGCGTAGCGCGGACGGCGTCGTCGTGACCGGCACCCGCCCGCCGTTCTCGCAGACGACGCTGCCACAGACCGCGAAGGGCCCATTCTGCTGGCACCCGACCGAAGACGTCTTAGCGTCCGCAAGCCCGGAAGACGGCGTATTGCTGTGGCACGCCCGAACCGGCGACACCGAGTCGGTGTCCACGAGGAAGGGGATTCGCTGGCTCGACTGGCTGCCTGACGGTTCGGGACTCGCCGGTCTCGTCTCTTCGACCTGGGTATTCGCGATGCGAAAGCGCGACGGCGCATGGACGGTGACCGACCATGGGCGTGGCGGAGGCACGCCGCAGACCTGGGCTCTCTCCCCGAACGGACGGCACTACGCGACCGACACCCGCGAACTCGAGGTCCAAGTCGTCGACTTGGACACCAAGGACCTCCAGCACCGACTGATGGGTCACACCCAGCGGCCGTCCGCGACCGGCTGGAGCCGTGATGGTTCACGGCTCGCGACCGCGGACCCCACGGGCTCGCTGCGGATCTGGGACTCGGAGACCGGCGAGCAGCTGATGGAACTCCAGCTCCAAGGTCCTGTGTCCGCCCTTGCCTGGCACCCCGACGACCGGCGTCTGGCCGCCATCGTCGGACGTCGCGTCCGGCTGCTGGACGCGCGCTGAGCGCCTCCGGAGAAACGTCCGGAAAAAGCGGGCCACCCGGACCAGCGCTGTCGCCTCCGCGGGCACGATGAAAACACGAATCCAGTGCCTACTGACGATCTCGCTCCTGCTCTCGACCACCGCGTGCGGCGGCGGCGGAGGTGGCGGGGACTCGACCCCTCCGACGGCCTCGACGAAAGCGGACCTCTCGGGCCTCGTGCTGTCCGCGGGCACGCTCGAACCCGCGTTCAGCCCCGACCAGAGGGCCTACACCGCTCGCGTGACCAGCGATGTCGCGACGCTGCAAGTCGTCGCGACCGTAGCCGACGGCGGAGCGAAACTGTCCGTCAACGGGACCGAAGCCACATCCGGCACCGAAAGCGCACCGATCGACCTCGCGTTCGATGACAACCAGATCACGGTCACGGTCGCAGGAGACGACGGCACGGCCAAGGACTACGTCGTGACCGTGTCGCGCGCGCCGATCGCGGCGACCCTGAGCGGTCTCGCATTCTCCAACGGTTCTCTGAGTCCGGCGTTCGACGCCGAGACCAGCGAGTACGTGCTGACCGTCGGCTACCTGACGTCGCGCGTCACGCTCACCCCGTCTGCGACAGACGCGAACGCGACGCTCGCGGCGGATGGCGCAGATCTCCCGAGCGGCACCATCGTCCGAGATCTGAACGTCGGCGACACGACGATCACGATCACCGTCACGACCGCGTCGAGCACGCGCGACTATACGCTGACCGTTCGCCGCGGCGCACTCGACACGCTGGCCCAGGAGGCCTACGCCAAGGCCACGAACAACTCGCCCGACGATCGCTTCGGATTCGCGGTTGCGTTGTCGGGGGACACGATGGCGATCGGAGCGTTCCTCGAGGACAGCGCGACCACCGGGATCGACGGCGATCAGACCAGCAACGATGCTTCTAACGCGGGCGCCGTCTACGTCTTTCGTCGGACTGCGGACGTGTGGTCTCTCGAAGCGTACGTCAAGCCGGCGAACACGGGTGCGGAGGACTTCTTCGGGGTCAGTCTCGACCTCGATGGAGATACCCTCGTCGTCGGCGCCAACCGAGAAGACAGCGGCACCACCGGCATCAACGGAGACGCTGCCGACGACACCGAAGCCGACAGCGGTGCCGCGTACGTCTTTGCGCGCACCGGCGTGGCTTGGACGCCGCAGGCGTACTTGAAGCCGACGAACACCCAGTCGGGCGACTTCTTCGGCAATGCCGTCGCGGTGCACGGGGACACGATCGTGGTCGGCGCTCCCGGCGAGGACAGCGCGGCAACAGGGATCGACGGCAACCAGGCGAACAACACGGCCTCGTCGAGTGGAGCGGTCTACGTGTTCGAGCGCAACGACGCCCTATGGACCCAAACGTCCTACATCAAGGCCGCGACGATCGACCCCGAGGACCAGTTCGGCGCGACGGTCGACGTCCACGGCGACACGATCGCCGTCGGTGCGCCGCGCGAGGACAGCTCTTCGTCGTTCATCAACTCCGGTGCCGACAACGATTCGGCGCAGGACGCCGGCGCAGCCTACGTGTTCGTGCGGTCCGGCGTGACCTGGCAACAGCAGGCCTACATCAAGCCGTTCAACATCGACGGCGACGACCGCTTCGGCACCTCGGTTGCGCTGCACGCGGACACGCTCGTCGTCGGGGCGCCGCAGGAAGACAGCGCGTTCGTCGGCGGCCCGATCATTCCGAATCCGGGTGACCCGTTCGACAACACCGCCACGAACAGCGGCGCGGCCTACGTGTTCACGCGGGATGGAGGCGTGTGGCAGCGCGCCTACTACCTGAAGGCTGCGGACGTGCTCGACGTGCAGGGCATCGAGAACAACTCGCAGTTCGGCATCTCCGTCGCGGTGTCCGACGGCTTCGTCGCCGTCGGCGCGTGGGACGAATCCGGACCGGCCATGGGCATCGGTGGCAACGACGCAAATTCCGGCTCGGCGCAGAGCGGCGCGACCTACCTCTTCGCCCGCTCGACGACGAACTGGATCAAGCGGGCCTACATCAAGGCCTCGAACACGGGCCCGCAGGACGGATTCGGCCGCGCGCTCGCCCTGTCGGACGAAGCGCTGATCGTCGGCGCACCCTTCGAACGCAGCGACGCGACCGGCATCGACGGTGCGCAGGACAACGACAACTCGATGTTCAGCGGCGCGGTCTACGTGTTCCGGTAGGCGCTCACGCGAGCAGCTCGCGCACGACCCGCCCGTGCACATCGGTCAGTCGGAAGTCTCGACCGCCCGAGTGGAACGTGAGGCGCTCGTGATCGAACCCGAGCTGATGCAGGATCGTCGCCTGTAGGTCGTGCACGTGGACCGGGTTCTCGACGATGTGGAACCCGAACTCGTCGGTCTGCCCGTGGGTGTATCCCTCGCGAACACCCGCGCCCGCGAGCCACATCGTATAGGCCTGCGGGTGATGGTCACGCCCGAGCTTGCGGCCGAGCGCCGGGTTGGTCTCGACCATCGGCGTCCGACCGAACTCGCCGCCCCAGATCACGAGCGTCTCGTCGAGCACGCCGCGCTGGTCGAGATCGGCGATCAACGCCGCGGTGCCCTGATCGGTCTTGCGGCAGTTGTTGCGCGTGCTGCCTTCGACGTTCGTGTGGGCATCCCAGCCCTCGTGGAAGATGTTGATGTAACGCACGCCGCGCTCGACCATTCGACGGGCGAGCAGGCACGCGCGGGCGAACGACGGCTTGTCGGGATCGCATCCGTACATGTCGAGAGTCGCCTGTCCCTCGCTGCGCAAGTCCATCAGCTCCGGCGCGGACAGCTGCAGCCGCGCGGCCATCTCGCAAGCCGCGATGCGCGTCTCGATCTCGGGATCACCGACGGCCTCGGCGCGCTCGCGGTTGAGTCTCTCGAGCAGGGTCCACGTGTCCCGCTGCAGCGCATCGCCGAACCCTTCGGGCGTCGTGACGTTGAGGATCGGGTCCTTGCCGTCGCGGAAGCGCACGCCAGTGTAGTGAGACGGCATGAAGCCACTCGACCAGAGCGCACTGCCACCGCTGAGGCCACTCCCCGTGCTCATGACGACGAACGCCGGTAGCTCCTCCGTCTCCGCACCGAGCCCGTAGAGCACCCATGAACCGATCGACGGCCGACCGGGCTGGAAGAACCCCGTGTTGAAGAACAGCTGCGCCGGCACGTGGTTGAACTGGTCGGTGTGCATCGAACGCACGATGCAGAGCTTGTCGACGACCTTCGCGAGGTAGGGCAGCGGTGCGCCGAGCGTCGCGCCCGACTCGCCGTGCTGCGCGAACGAGAACCGCGGACCGAGCACGGCCGCATCCGACTGGATGAACGCGTAGCGCTGGTCCCCGATGATCGACGGCGGCAGCGGCTTGCCCTCGAGCTCCGCTAGCTTCGGCTTGGGGTCGAACAGCTCCAGCTGGCTCGGGGCTCCCGCCATGAACAGATGGATGACGGCCTTCGCCTTGCCCGGGAAATGAGGGGCGGGGAAATGAGGTCCGGGGAGATGCGGTCGTCGCGGCGCGAACGGCCGTTTCGGGTCCCCTCCGAGCAGCTGCGCCGCCGCGAGACTGCTCAGTCCGAGCGAGCAGTTGCCGAGGAACGCACGGCGCGAAATGTCAGCGAATCGATTCATGTCAGTTCCTCGCGACCGCCTCGTCGAGAGCGAAGAGGGTGCGCGCGAGCGCGGTCCACGTCGCGCGCGCGATCGCATCGTCGTCCGTGCCGGCGACGCGACTCGCGAGTTCCGCGTCGGCGCGGAATCGCTCACGCTGCGCGCCGACGAAGTTCAGCAACGTCGTGAGCTCGGCGATCTCCGGGAGCCGCGTCAGCACGCGCTCGAATGCGTTCACGCATGTCTCTCGATCTCCTCCGCCGCGCGACGCGAGCGACGCCCCCATCGCCTGCGCGATCTCGACCATCTGTGGGTCGTTGACCAAACTCAGCGCCTGCAGCGCCGAGTTCGACGTATCACGCCGCACCACGCAGTGCTCGCCGCTCGGCGCATCGAACGTCGAGAACAGCGCGTACGGCGCGGTGCGCTTCTGAAACGTGTAGATGCTACGACGCACGCGGTCCTCGCCCTTACCGGCGCGCCACTTCGGCTTGCCGAACGCGATCTCGGTGATGCCGTCCGGCTGCGGCGGGCGCACCGGCGGTCCGAACATCTTCGTCGAGAGCGACCCAGCGGCACGCAGTGCGGCGTCGCGAAGGACTTCCGCGTCGAGTCGCAAGCGCGGCGCCCGTGAGAGCCAGACGTTGTCCGGGTCACGCGCGAGAGCCTCCGCCGTGACGATGGAACTCTGCCGATACGTCGCGCTCGTCACGATCAGCCGATGCAGAGTCTTGCGACGGAAGCCGCGCTCGACGAACTCCATCGCGAGCCAGTCGAGCAATTCGGGATGAGTCGGCGTCGCGCCCTGCGCTCCGAAGTCATCGAGCGTCGTCACGATGCCTCGACCGAAGAACGCCGCCCACTGACGATTCACGAACACGCGGGCGAACAGCGGGTTGTCCGGAGACGCCAGCCAACGCGCAAATCCCAGGCGATTCCTGGGCAGTTCGTCGGGCCACGGGTGCAGCACCTCGGGGACGTGTGGCTCGACTCGCTCCCTTGGCTGCAGGAACTCACCGCGATGATGGCGATGGGTCTGCCGCACGTGATGCGCCGGACGTTCCCGCATGACGAGCGTGCTCATGCGCCCCGGCGGCTTGCGCAAGTCGCGAACCTTCTTGGCGTGCTCTTGGACCTCGGGCGCCTCCATGAGGAACGCGTTGCGCAGCCGTCGCCGCTCCTCCTCGGTCAGCTCCGAGTCGGCACGACTCAGAAGTGGCTCGATCTCGGCGTCGAACGCGATTGCTTCGGCCGCGCTCGACGACGACGCCGAGACACGGAACTTGCCGAGTGAGCTCGCATAGTAGCGGCCGAACTGCAACTCGATCTCAAACGGCGTGCCGGCCGCCACCGGCTCGGTGAACGTGAACACCGCGACGTGCCGCTCGCCGATCGCACCCGCGGACCAGCCGGACTGCAGGTCCCCGTCCGTCGCGCGCGCCGGGCTCGCGGATCGGTGGAACACGCCACCGGGTCGGGCATAGCTCTCGCTGGCCACGACGACATCCTCATCGCCCGCGCTCAGCGCGAACTCCATCATGAAGAAGCCGCCCTTGCGCCCCTCGTAGAACGTCGTCCCCGGACCTCGCGACGGCAGGCGATCGTCGGGCAGGGCCTCGATGCGAATCGACGCAACCTCGGTTGCCGCGCCGTCGAATCGCAACCGGTAGGTGTCGTGCTTTGTCGTATCTCCTGAGACGAACACGACGCCGTCACCCTCGTGCGTCAGCAGCGGCATGTTGCTCGACATCTCCGCCGGCACGAGCGTCGACCAGGTGGCACTTCGCCTGCGTTGGTCCCCGAGCCAGGCCGTGAACCGCTCTTCGAGCGGCGCCTTGTCCTTCGGCCACTTCTCGTGCAGCGCCGCGAGCGCCGTCGAAGCTCGACTGCGACGGTTCGCGATCTTCGCAGACCACTCCTCGTCCGGGAGGAAGTACGTCGGCTCGTCGGCGTTGTTGAGGAACGCGAACAGCCCGTAGTACTCCGTGTGCGTGATCGGATCGAACTTGTGGGTGTGGCAGTGCGCACAACCCGTCGTCAAGCCGAGGAATGCGGCCCCCGTCGTCGCGACGCGGTCAGTCACCGAGTGGAACCGGAACTCGAGGGGGTCGATGCCCCCCTCCTCGTTGAGCATCGTGTTGCGGTGGAACCCGGTCGCGACGATCTGGTCGGGCGTCGCGTCGGGCAACATGTCGCCCGCGAGCTGCTCGACCGTGAACTGGTCGAACGGCAGGTCGTCGTTGATCGCGCGGATCACCCAGTCGCGGTACGGCCAGATGCTGCGGTTGCGGTCCTTCTCGTAGCCGTTCGTGTCGGCGTATCGGGCGATGTCGAGCCAGCGCCGCGCCCAGCGCTCGCCGTAGGCCTTGGATGCGAGCAAGCGATCGACGAGGCGCTCGTAGGCATCCGGTCTGTCATCGTCAGCGAACTCGGCGGCTTCCTCCGGCGTCGGCGGCAATCCGATCAGATCGAGGTACACGCGTCGCACGAGAGTCATGCGATCGGCCGGCGGCGCCGCGACCAGACCGTGAACCGCGTGCTTCGCGAGCACGAATCGATCGATGGGATTCGCGTCCAGTACTTCCGGGACGGCCGGTCGCTGCGGCGGCACGAACGACCAATGGCGCTCGTAGCGCGCGCCGGCTTCGACCCAGCGCTTCAGCACGTCGACTTGCGCGGGCGTCAGCGACTTCCCCGACGACCGGGGCGGCATGCGCTCTTCGGGATCCGCATGCGTGACCCGCTCGACGAGAAGTTCGCGGACGACCTCGGACGGCCGATCGAGCCGCAGGTCGGCTTTTCGTTCCGCCGCGTCCGGGCCGTGACACTGGAAGCAGTTGCGCGACAGGATCGGCCGGACGTCTCGGGAATAGCGGAGATCCTCCTGGGCGAGGATCGGCGTGGCAGCCGCGATTGCAAGAAGAGAAGAGGCGATCGCCCGAGTCATCGGGGATCACCATACGGGCCGGCCCCCCGGCCGTCGACGCGAGCGGGCAACACTCCTGGACGGCTTCCGGCCACTGGACACCATGGGCTGGCTGATCGACGGCTTCGTCTCGCTGATTCTCACACTGGCGGCGGCGGTTCTGGAACTTTGGATCGCGGCGTCGATGGCCGTATCCACGGCCATCGCGTCGATCCCGATCGTGGCCGGGGCCGTCGCCCTGACGGTCGTCCAAGCCTTGGTCAGCGCCGTGACTTATGGGCTCCTGGCACTCGCCATGGTGACCGTGCTCGTCTTTTGCGTGCGACGAGTCTTCGCCGCAACCTCCTGATCGCGAGTAGTCCGCGGCACACATTGTCCCACCCACGCCGCTGAGTACCGTGTGCCGCGTGACTCCGCACCGCCTCGTCCTCGTTTCGATTCTCGCCGGCTGCGCCGGCACGCCCGACCTCTCCCACACCCGCGGCACCGAAGATCTGACGCTCGATCAGCTCTTCCGCGACAACGAATTCGCGGCCCGCGGTTTCCGCCCGACCCGCTGGCTCGGCGAAGGCGACGCCTACACGACGCTCGAACGCGCCGAAGGAGGCGGCACCGACATCGTGCGCTACGACGCCGCGACCGGTGCGCGGCAGGTGCTCGTGCCCGCGATCTCTCTGACGCCGCGCGGGGCGAGCCAGGCGCTGCCGGTCCGCGCCTACTCGTGGTCCGAGGACGGCCGCAAGCTGCTCGTGTTCACGAACACCCGCAAGGTCTGGCGCGACCACACCCGCGGGGACTACTGGGTGCTCGATGTCGATCGCGGCACGCTGCGCCAGCTCGGGACGGACTTCGACGCGACGTGGCTGATGTTCGCCAAGTTCTCACCGGACGGGAACCGCGTCGGCTACGTCTACAAGAACGACATCTACGTTGAAGAGATCGCGACGGGCCGCGTCACGCGCATCACCGACGACGGCAGCCGCACGACGATCAACGGCACGTTCGACTGGGCCTACGAGGAAGAGCTCGGTCTCCAGGACGGCTTTCGCTGGAGCCCGGACGGCGACTGGATCGCGTACTGGCAGCTCGACGCTGAGGGTGTCCGCGACTTCTTGATGATCGACAACCTCAGCGGCCCGTACTCGCAGACCGTGCCGGTGCAGTACCCGAAAGTCGGCACGACGAACTCGGCGTCCCGCGTCGGCATCGTGTCGTCGCGCGGCGGGGACACGACGTGGATGCAGGTGCCGGGGGATCCTCGCAACCACTACCTGGCCCGCATGGAATGGGCGGCGAACTCGGACGCTCTGGTCCTCCAGCAGCTGCCGCGACTGCAGAACCGCAACAAAGTGATGTTCGCCGACCGCGCGACCGGCGCCGTGCGCGCGTGGTTCGAAGACCGTGACGACGCCTGGATCGACGTCGGCGAAGACGCCCTCTGGCTCGACGGCGGTCACGAGATGACGTGGGTCAGCGAGCGTGACGGCTGGCGTCACGTGTACCGCGTCGCGCGGACGAGCAGCGAGTGGCAACTCGTGACTCCGGGTGACTACGATGTCATTTCCGTAGCGCACATCGACACCGCAGGCGGCCACGTCTACTTCATCGCGTCGCCTGACAACGCGACCCAGCGCTTCCTCTACCGCGCGCCGCTCGCCGGGGGTCCGCCCGAACGCATCACTCCCACGGATGCCGTCGGCGACCATTCCTACGACATATCCCCCAACGCGCGGTGGGCGATCCATCGCCACTCGTCGTTCGGAGTGCCGCCGAAGATCGAACTCGTGCACCTTCCGGATCACCGCGTGGTCCGCACGTTCGTCGATAACCAGGAGCTCGTCGACAAGCTCGCGAAGGTGCGCCGTGGACCGAGCGAGTTCTTCCGCATCGATATCGGAGATGGCGTCGAACTCGACGGCTGGGTCGTCAAGCCACCGGACTTCGATCCGTCGAAGAAGTACCCCGTGCTGTTCCACGTCTACGGCGAACCCGCCGCAACCACGGTTCGCGATCGCTGGGGCACGGGCTCCCACCTCTGGAACCTGCTCCTAGCGCAGCGCGGCATCGTCGTCATGAACTTCGACAACCGCGGCACGCCGGCTCCGAAGGGGCGCGAATGGCGTAAGTGCGTCTACGGCCAAATCGGCATCCTCGCGTCTGCCGACCAGGCGGCCGCGGTCCGCGCCGCGCAGAAGCGCTGGTCGTGGATCGATCGGGACCGCATCGCGAGCTGGGGCTGGAGCGGCGGCGGCTCGATGACGCTCAACGCGTTGTTCCGCTACCCCGACCTCTACCACGTCGGCATCGCGATCGCGTTCGTCGCGAACCAGCTCTACTACGACACGATCTATCAAGAACGGTACATGGGCCTGCCGGAGACCAACCCGGACGGATTCCGCGACGGCTCGCCGATCACGTTCGCGAAGAACCTCGAGGGCGACCTCTTGCTGATCCACGGCACCGCGGACGACAACGTGCACTACCAGAACTGCGACGTGCTCGTCGACGAGCTGGTGACGCACGGCAAGCAGTTCTCGCTGATGGCCTACCCCGGCCGCGCGCACGGCCTGCGCGAGCGCAACAACACGCGGCGGCATTTGTTCGAAATGATGACGACGTTCCTGGAAGAGCGACTGCTCGATCGTCGACACTGATCCGCGCCGTGACCGATTCCGACTCCACGCTGAAGCGCCGCGCCGACGGCTTTCTCGAACGCGGCCATCAGGTCACCCGGCTCGAAGCGTTCGTCGATGCGGCGTTCGCGTTCGCGTTGTCCCTTCTCGTCATCGCGACCGGAGAATCGGGCGACGTCGGCGACCTGCTCGCCAAGCTCTGCGAGATCCCGGGCCTGCTCTGCAGCTTCGTGCTGCTGGCGATGTTCTGGTACGCCCACAACAAGTGGAGCCGCCGCTACGGGCTCGACGACACCGGCAGCATCGTGCTCAGCCTCGTGCTGGTGTTCCTGGTGCTGATCTACGTGTATCCGCTGCGCATGATGTTCGGCTCGCTGTTCCACTGGCTGTCGCATCTGCTGCTGCCCCCGGACCAGGTGCCGTCGTTTCGGTTCGCGATCAACAATCTGCGCGACGTCGTGACGCTCTTCATCATCTACGGCGTCGCATGGTCGAGCCTCGGGTTCGTGATCTCCCTGCTCTACCGGCGCGCCGGCAAGCTTCACGAACAGCTCGACCTGGACATCGAGGAGCGCGCGCTGACTGCCGGAGAAGCCGCCGGCTGGATGTGCGCACCGCTCGTCGGCGCCGCTTCGATTGCGATCGCGACTCTCTGGCTTTTCTGGATACCGCCGGCCTGGGCCATCGGCGCGCCAGGCTTCGTCTACTTCGCGATGTTCATCACCGGCTCGGTGTCCAAGCGTGTGACGGACCGCAAACGCCGCGAACTCATGGCCGAGGCGGCGTAGGACTCCCATGACGTGGTCGTCGTCACTTGAGCTCGTCGAGCAGGTCCTTCGCGAGCATGCCGGCTCTCGTGCCTTGCTGGGACTTGGCGATCGCGCGTAGGTCGATCCGATAGCGAAGAACGTCTTTGGTCTTGGCAAACCGGGCGCGCGCCTTCTCGAGCTTCTTCGCAGCCTGAATCTCACGCCGCAGCTTCGCGTCGGACTTGAAAGAGCGCAGCACCTTCGCTGCGCGCTTGCCGATCTCGAGCCCGGCCCATTGGTCTGCAATTTCTCCGAGTCGCACTTGCGCAGCCAGGATGTCGTCGCCGCCGCGTCGCAGTTGGCCGACGTCGCGGTCTGCCCTCGCGGAGGCCGCCTCGAATGCCTTCACGCCACGCGCGAGCAGCAGCCGGTCGCGGTCGTCGAGCTTGGCCTTCGCCAGCCGATCGAGTTCGCCCTTGACCTTGCGAAAACGACTCTTCGTCCACGCGGCGTAGCAACGGTCGAACGTTCCGCCATCCGGAACACCCGGGATCGCCGAGAAGCGCACCAGTCGATACGGCGCCTGCAGCGTCAACACTCCGAGGGCGGTCGCGTACACGCGCCCACCCTGCGATCCCCAGCAGCAGTTCGCATCCCACGACCCCGAGGCGTGCCCGTCGCTGTTCTGGAGCTCGAGCAACACGGACTCGATCTCCTTCCGCCAGTTGCGCCAGCCCTGACCACCGTACTGGAACATCGCGTAGGTCGCGTAGTACCAGTAGTAGAAGTCACGGGCGGACGGCTCGATGCTCGGGCGCGTGGCATACACGATGCCCGCGTTGTCACGCACGACTTGGTCGCGCACCGATTGGCCGAGCCAGAACCGGGTCATCAACGCGGCAGCCGTCGGCCCCTCGCTCCGCTTCCGCGGAAACTTCGCGTCGTGTTCGGGCGTCATCCGTGCCGGTCGGCCGCCAGGGTGCTGCGAGTAGCCGACGCGACCACCCTCGGTCAGCCCGTCGACGAACGCGAGAACCGACTCGAACGCCTTCACGTCGACGTCGAAGCCGAACTCGAACGCAGCGCTGTACGCCGTGGCACACCAACTCGTCACCGACACGTCCGGGGCGACGCCTGTCGGTTCGTAGGCCCAGCCGGGCTTGCCGTTCCGATGCGCCTCGAGAAACGCGAGCGCCTTGTTCGCCGACGCCCGGTACGCCTTGTTCTCGAGAAGCCCGGCTGCCTCGACGACGGCGAGGGTCGCGATCGCCTGCGAATAGATGTACTCCGGATGCTTGGTGTCGCCAAACGCGCCATTCGGTCCCTGTCGCCTCAACAACCAGGCCATGCCGTTCTCGATCGCACTGGCATGAGCCGACCCTGGTTCGTGCAAACCGTCACCGAGCAACGCCAGCACGGCCAATCCCGTGACCGCCACGACGTATCGCACTCGCCCGGCTCCATCGCATCGCGGACCGGACTTCTCGTCCTCGAGCCTCATGAACAGCTTGGGATCCCATCGACCATCCGGCTCCTGGTGGCTCCGCAGCCAATCGAGGCCACGACTGATCGCGGCGCCGACCTCCTTGCCGACGAGTCGAGTGCGACCGTCGAAACGATCTCGATAGCGAGGCGGCACAATCGGCGCATCCTGCGCAATCGCGTCCGGCAACCCAGGAGCGCTCAACACACAGATGAGTAGGGCGAGCTTGTGCATGACGATTCCCCGAGTGTAGCCGGTTGCCTCTTCCCCAGACACGTGGCCTGGCGGGGCCACGTATCCCTTTCACAACAACTTGCTCGCCAGATCCGCGAGCTCCGACCGCTCGCCGCGCTCGAGCGTCACGTGCGCGTAGATCGACTGGCCGACCATCCGACTGATCAAGTAGCTCAGACCGTTCGATCGCGCGTCGAGGTACGGCTGATCGATCTGCGCGATGTCGCCCGTCAGCACGATCTTCGTGCCCTCGCCGGCCCGCGTGATGATCGTCTTGACCTCGTGCGGGGTCAGGTTCTGCGCCTCGTCGACGATGAAGAATGCTCGCTGCAGACTGCGACCGCGCAGATACGCGAGCGGAGTGATCACGATCTTCTCCTGCTCCCACATCGTCTGGATGCGACGGACCCCCGAACTGTTCTCCCCGAGCTGCGCCTTGATGACGCCGAGGTTGTCGAACAGCGGATGCATGTAGGGATCGATCTTCGCGTCGATGTCGCCCGGCAGGTAGCCGATGTCCTTGTTGCTCAGGGGCACGACCGGGCGCGCGAGCAGGATCTGCCGGTAGCGAGAACGACACTCGAGCGCCGAGGCGAGCGCGAGCAAGGTCTTGCCGGTTCCCGCGGGTCCCGCGAGCGTCACGAGACGGATGTCGTCGTCGGTCAGCACGCTGAGCGCGAACGACTGTTCGGCGTTCCGCGGCGTGATGTCGAACGCCGACATCTTGGGAATGCGCACGAACTCGTCGGAGTCGGCGTCGTACCTGGCGAGCACCGACTTCGAACCATTGCGAAGGATGAAGTTCTCGTTGGAGCGCGGCGCGTCCACCTCGGCGAGTTCGCCGGCGGGCACGTGCTCTTCTTCCTCGTAGAACCGCCCGATCCGCTCGCCGTCGATCCCCTCGACCGTGCGACGCCCGGTGTAGAGCTCTTCGACGCTGCGCACCTTGTCGGTCGTGTAGTCCTGGGCGACGAGCCCGAGCGACTTCGCCTTGAGTCGGAGGTTCGTATCCTTCGACAGCAACACGACGCGACGCGCCTCCGCGCGCTCCTGCAGTCGCAGCGCGGTGTTGAGGATCCGATGGTCCGCCGTGTCGACGTTCATGAATCGACGAATGCGGTCGTCGACGCTGGATTCGACGGCAACGCGGATCCTCCCGCGATTCGGCCCCATCGACACGCCGCCGTCGTCGAGCGCGTCTCCGGCCATCTCGTCCAGGAACCGCAAGAACGCGCGCGCCTGGAAGTTCTTGTCTTCACTTCCGCGCTTGAACTTGTCGAGTTCCTCGAGCACGCACAGGGGGACGACGACATCGTTCTCCTCGAAGTGCTGCACGCACTGTGCATCGTGCAGCACGACGTTGGTGTCGAGAACGAACAGCTTCGGGCCCTCGGCCCGCCGGTCTGATTCGGTCAACTGATTCCCACCGTTGTTGCCAGACGCATCCTAACGGATCGCGACGCGTTCGTCGATTGGCAACATTGCGCCGGCGGCGACTCGCTATCCTGTGCGCGATGAGCCCCGAAGAAAAGAAGCCCGGCAGCTTCGGCAGTTTCGAAGACTTGCTGCGCTCGCGCGGCGGTACTCCGGAGCCGAAGGACGAGAGCGATCGGGGCTGGACCCTGGAAACGAGCGCAGGCTCGAAACCGAAGTTCGAAGAGGGCGACGAAGCGGAAACGGCGCGCGATCGCATCCTACGCCGCCCCGCGGCATTCGGCCCGATGGATCACGGCCCGGCCGTCTACCGCGACATCGAGTCCGAGGAGATGGCGCTGCTCGCGTCGTTCCGCGTGCGCACGGTATTTCCGGACGACGTGCTCGAAGAGACCGCGGCGCTGCCGAAGGACCCGACCGAAGCCGATTTCGAGGGGCGCGTCGATCTACGAGGCGAGACGATCTTCACGATCGACGGCGATGACGCGAAGGACTACGACGACGCGATCGGCGTCACCGAGCTCGAGAATGGCAACCTCGAAATCGGCGTCCACATCGCGGACGTCAGCCACTACGTGCAGCCGGGCACGGCGCTCGACTCCGAAGCCCTCGCGCGCGGCACGAGCGTCTATCTCGCGGATCAGGTCGTGCCGATGCTGCCCGAGGAGCTTTCGAACCACCTGTGCTCGTTGGTCCCCCACCGCGATCGCCTCGCCTACTCCGTGATCATGGAGTTCACAGAGAAGGGTAAGCGGGTCGCGGCGCGCGTGCACAAGAGCGTGATCCGCAGCGTCCACCGCAACACGTACCGCATCGTGCAAGAGCTGCTGGACGGCAAAGACACGGAGGAAACTCGCGAGATCCAGTTCTTGGAGCGCCCGCTGAAGCTGTTCGAGCAATGGACGAAGCAACAGCAGAAGATCCGCGACGCGAAAGGCTCGATGCGCATGCAATCCGTCGAGCGCAAGTTCGTGTTCGATGAAGATCACGAGGTGTCCGCGATCGTCGACGCGAAGAACTATTTCTCCCAGACTTTGATCGAGGAGACCGCGCTCGCGGCAAACCAGGCGGTCGGTGACCTGTTCCGCGGCAAGGGATTGCCGACGATCTACCGGGTGCACCCGGAGAAGGACCCGGAGGAGATCGAGGGCGTCGCGAACATGCTGAAGGACCACGGCATCCGCGTGCCCGACAAGGACCGCCTCACCGGCCGCGACATCAGCGCGATGATCCGACTCGCGCGGCGGCGTGCGAACTCGGAGGCGCTGATTCAGCGCATCATGGGGCTGATCGAGCGCGCGGTGTACGAGGTCAAGGACCACGAGGACGTCGCGACGCACTTCGGCCTCGCGAGGGAGGCGTATCTCCACTTCACGTCACCGATTCGGAGGTACCCCGACCTGGTCGTGCACCGCTGGTTGTGCGAAGTCGAAACGGATACCGCGACGGCAGCCCGGGAACTCAAGACCGAGCACCTGATCAAAGACCTCAACGAGAAGGCGATGCACAGCTCGCTGCAGGCCGACGTCGCGGGAATGGCGGAGCAGGCGATCGGGGATCTGAAGACGTGCCAGTTCATGGCGCCGCACGAGGGGGAAGTGCACGACGCGACCGTGCTGCGGGTTTCGGTCGCGGGGATCGAGGTGCGTTTGCCGCAGTTCAACGTCACCGGGTTCTTGCCGTCGCGGACGATGGGAGAGCGCGCGAAGGTCAAGGGGCCGACGCTGCAGCTGCAGTCGGGGAAACGGATGCTGTCGTTTACGGAGGGATACGGGATTCGGGTGAAGATCGCAGAGGTGGACTTCTTGCGGCTGCAGGTGGGGCTGCATCTGGTGGGGTGAGGGGCACGGGCACGGGAACGGGCAACGGAGCCTCGAGACGGGGGCCGAGCGGCGACGTGGGCCGGCGAGCTTGGCCTGCGGGGCCCCTCCGACTGCAGACGCAACGCCAATACGCTAGCCAACGCCATGGGCGAGCGGACGCGGTACAGCGGCCGGCGTCACTTTGGCGAACGGGCGATTCGGGAGCGGGGCGCGGGGCACGGGCGACGCGATGGCGGCCCGAAGTAGCCAGGGACAGGCCGGTGCGACTGTGATTGCGCGCGATCGCGCAACGAGTATTCGTCCTGTTTCGAAATATGATTGGGGAACCTTCATGAGAGTCACTTGACTACTATTGCCTAATCTGGTATCTTGCTTCGAACTCGTGATGGGCAGGGCATCGAAGATGGGATCGAGGGTGAAGCAGGGAATGTTGGCGTTTCCGCTCGGCTGGGGTGGCTATCGGAAAGGCGCGGGCCGGAAGCGACAGGCGGCTCGCGAGCGCGTGTCGCACAAGAAGAAGGCCGAGCTCGTGAAGGGATGTCCGCTGCACGTCACGATTCGACTGAGAGAGGGACTTCCCTCCCTGCGACGCAAGGACACGTACGCCGTACTCCGCGATGCTTTTGCGAGGGCCAAGAATCGCTTCGGCTTCCGCCTGGTCCACTACTCCGTCATGGGCAACCACGTCCACGCGATCGTCGAGGCCGACGACCAACGTGCGCTGACGCGCGGCATGACC
>JANQJF010000011.1 GCA_028281765.1 Planctomycetota bacterium
GTGCCCCGATCGATGATCAAGTGCAGGCGGTGGAACCCGGACGCGATCTGCTGGTCTCGCGTGGGCTCCGGCTGCAGATCCCCCGCCAGCTGATCGCGCACGAACTCGTCGAACGGCATGTTCGACTGGAACGCGCGGATCACCCAGTCGCGATAGGGCGACATCGCGCGGAAGTGGTCGTGGTGCACGCCGTTCGTGTCCGCGAACCGCACCAAGTCGAGCCAGTACCGCCCCATGTGCTCGCCGTAACGAGGATCGGCCAGCAGGCGATCGACGACGCGCTCGTACGCATCTGGCGACTCGTCCGCCAAGAACGCGTGGATCTCCGCGCGCGTCGGTGGCAGACCGATCAAGTCGAGTGTCAGTCGCCGAATCAGCGTGCGCGCATCGGCCTCGGCGCTGGGACGCACGGCGTCCCGCTCGAGCGTCCGCAGGATGAAGCGATCGATCGGATCGCGAACCCAAGATGCGTCTTCGACCGGCGGCTGCTCCGGCTCGGCCGGGGGGACGAAGGACCAGTGCGCCTCGTACGTCGCGCCCTGTTCGATCCAGCGCCGGATGACGTCGCGCTGCGCGTCGCTGAGTGGCTGCTTGTGCGAATCCGGCGGCGGCATCCGATCGGACTCGTCGATCGTCGTGATCCGTTTCCACAGCGCGCTCTGCTCCGGCGCACCCGGCACGATCGCGCGCGTGCCCTCACGGTCCGTGAGTGCTCCCTCCGGGCCGTCCGCACGATCGAGGCGCAGCCCCGCTTCGCGCGACTCCTCGTCGGGACCGTGGCAGTGGAAGCACCGATCGGCGAGCAGCGGCCGCACGTCTCGGTTGAAACGAACCGAGTCCTGCGCGACGGCGAACGACGCGGCGAGACCGAATGCGAAGACGAAGCTGGGGACACCACTCACCCGCGTGAGCATAGCGCAGCGTCCTCGGCTCTCGTACCTCCTACTGGATCGAGGTCTGCACCGCACCGCTCGTCGCGATCTGCAGCGGCGTGGTCAGCGACGGATCGACCTTCACGGTCTGCCAAGTCAGCGCTGTCCCTGCGAGGTCGAGCCAGCCGGGATCGAGAGCGACAGTTGCGCGACTCCCCTCGGCACGACCGCCGGAATCTCGCCGGAGCTGTAGAGCGTGCAGCCCACGCCAGCGCGGAGCGTGTTGGGCGACGTCGTCGCCGACGGTCTCGACGAGGTGGCGATCGATCGCCCGCACGGGGTCCTCACCGTGGCGAATCCGGCCACCGATCAGGCACCACACCTGACCGCCGTGAGGAGCGTTGCGCAGGATCAGCCCGTACTCGAGACCGCGGTTGCCCTCCCGCCACAGCAGCGCGTCACTGCAGGCGATCGGGACGGAGTCCTGGACTCGAGCGTAGTCTTCGTCGGAGAGCCAGCCGGACGAGAAGTGCGAGGCGTCGGTGGACACCCCGTTGCCATCGGGGATTCGGGTCGTCGCGCTGAAGCACGGGGATTCGCTACGGGTTGGGTGGGGCTCGGAGCGGGCATGTCACGTGCCCGCTGTCCGCTGTCCGTCCGACTACAACTTCCGAACGAACTTCTCCCAAGCCTTCCTCAGTTCCCGCATATCGACCCCCTCGAGCGCGGCCTCGATCGCGACCTTCTGGATCGGGTCCTGCTTGCGCGAGATCCAGTCGTCCGGGGCATCCTCGGGCATGTTCTTCCGCTCGGCCTCGGTCGCCTTGCGGAGCTCGGCGAGATACTTGTCCGGTAGCTTGGCCCACATGTCGTTGCGGATGCGATCCGACTTCTTTCGCTCCTGCTCCAGGAAGTAGCAGAACGACCAGGAGTAGGCGTAGTTGATCAGCGCACTGCGTCCGTAGAACTGGCGCTGCGTCATCCGGATCATCTGCTCGAGATCCGGCGGCGGGTTCTTCTTCTTCTTGTGCAGCTTGATGAAGGTCATACGGCTCTTGTTCTTGCCGATCGACTTCACGACTCCCTTGCTGCGGTTGAGACTCGCGCCGCCGAAGACCTCACCGTACCCCTCGTTGAACCACGACCCCGGCGCCAGCGAGCGGTTGGAGTAGTGGAAGTACTGGTGCATCGCCTCGTGGTAGAGCACCGCGCTCGGATCGACCTTCTTGACCCACGCCATCGCACGCGGGACCTTCCGCTCGGGATTGAAGAGGACGAGTTCTTCCTCGACGAAGTTCCAATAGCCGCCGGTCCCGTACATGCGGCGACCGGCATATTTCAGGTAGTCGTCGTAACCGTGGCACACGCGCACGGTCGACACCGCGTCCATGTCGGCCTGCTCCGCGGGCGGGAAGCGCTCGAGATAGGCCTTCCGCATGATCTCCAAGTCGCCAAGCATCTTCTTGATCAGCTTCGAACTCTTGGTGTTGGTCACCAGGATGTAGTTCTCGCTGTCGTGTGCCGTCCATCCGTGGACCAGTTCGTCGCGGACCTGGCGACGCTTGTCGATATCGCGCAGGTCGCTGTCGAGATACGGATCCTCGGCGTCCTTCTGGTCCTTCCGCGGCTCACGGCGCAGTGACTTGACGATCAGCTTGACGTCGCTGTGGAACGGGTGCATCGCGTAGCCGGTGATCGCGACACCGAACGCTTCCGTGTCGTCGCGCTGCACGAACACACGGACGCCGACGTACTTGCCGAACTTCCCATCCTCACACTCGTACGGCCGCCGGTCGGGACTCTTAAGCGGCTTCTTGTTGAGCTTCTCGTTGCGCGCGAGCTTGCCGCGGATGCCTCGCGCGCGGAGAAACTCCGAGACCGTCCGCGAGCTGTTGAGCCGGCTGAGTCGCTGCTCGACGAGAGACGACTTGTCCTCTTCGTCACTCTCCTCCTTCTCGGTTACCCCCGTGGTCTCGCCGGTCGAGCGCGGGATGCGGAAGACCATCACCGTCATCGACTGGTTGCCCTTGTGCGGCTTCTTGGTCGACTTCCGTGTGCCCTGAAACTTCGCGAGCAGCTGCGTATCCCCGGGCTTCGCCGGTACCGGCTCGAGCCACTTGGGAACGCGCACTTCGAACCGCTTGTTCTCGTCGGCGTAGAGCCGCGTGCGCTGCGCATCTGCGGGTACGGCGAAGACGCCGCCAACGATCGTCAGCAGCGTCAGCAGGGCGAGGTGACTCCTTCGAATCATGGCGCGATCATCGCAGAAGCCACGACGCCGTGTCGGATCCGGCGACCGAATTCGTGCAACGATTCGGTCGCGATTGGATCAGAAGCGCACTTCGTCGACGACCAGGCCACTCAGTCGCGGCAGGTCGCCGATGACCGGAGTATCCCACACCGCTTGCCGGTGCAGCTCCGTTCCGGCGAGCGAGCTGTTCGCGGGAATCCAAGTGACGAGCGCACCATGGGCAACCGTGCCGACGTTGATCGTCGTCGAGGGATCGAGCCGGAACATCCCGAGCGACGTCGGGATTGGATGCGGGGGCGCGGAGAACGACAGCAGGTATGTCGACGGACCGAGCCCGACCTGGATCACGGCGATCGTGTACTCCTCGCCGAGCTCCGCGAGCCACGGCGCGAACAGGTGGGGCCACGAACGGTTCAAGAACACGCGGGTTCCGGGTTCGCCGGTCTGGCGTCGCAACGCAACCTATCCGGGCACGATTCCCGCATGACCACGCTCGGTTCGCGATCCAGCTTGCAACCACCCCTCTCTGCGTGTCTATGTGTCCTCGGTCGCCAACCACTCCAACCGAGTTCAGTCTCATGACATACCCGTTCGCCCGCGTCTACGCGGCCGCGGTCGGTGTGGCGTTGTTCGCGTCCACGACGTTCGCGCAGGCGCTCCTGCAGCGGATCCCGCTCAAGCAGCATCTCTTCGAGTCACAGACTCGCTCGCACTTCACGAAGTTCACGGACATCAACGGCGACGGTCAGATCGACGTGCTCGTCGGAAACTCGTTCGAAGCCATGACCGTCTGGTCCGGAGTCGAGGGCACGTTCGGGCCTGTCGCCTCGTTCCCCGCGACGGCGAGCAATGTGCGCGCTGCGAAAACGGCCGACCTCGACGGCGACGGCGACCTCGACGTCTTGACGGACAACACCGGCGACCTCGGCTACTACCGCAACGACGGCACCAACGTCTTCGTCGACGTGACGAACGGCCTGTTCGGCGGCCCCCTCGCGTCGCCGGATGTGTTCCTACTGGGAGACATCGACAGCGATGGCGACGTCGACGCCGTGTTCGGGGACCCGATGCGCATCTACCGGAACAACGGTATCGGGCTGTTCACGGACCAGACAGCCGCGCTCCTCCCGACTCTCAATGCGTTCAACGTGGGTATCCAGCTCGGCGACTTCGATGCCGACGGCGACCTCGACCTCGTCGTCGTGCGCGGAGGAATCGGTCAGAGCCTGCTCTTGATCAACGACGGCAACGGCGCGTTCAGCATCTCGAGCCAATTGCTGCCTTCGAACTTCTCGTCCGGCTCCCCCGTGACCGTGCTCGCAGAAGACATCGACGGTGACGGCGACCTCGACGTCATCGCCGGCTACGCGACGGGCACTCAGCAGACCACGATCTGGCACAACGACGGAACCGGGCAATTCGTGGACGCTACCGCGGCGAGCATCAGCCCGTCGCATTCCGATGCGGAGCTGGAGATCGGTGACCTCGACGGCGATGGCGACCTCGACATGATCACCGGCCCGGTCCAGCGCGTGCTCCTGAACTCAGGCGGCGGCCAGTTCGTGGACGCGACGGCCGGCCGGCTGCCGACGGACCTCGAGAGTCTCGACGCCGAACTCGGAGATGCGGACGCCGACGGCGACCTCGACCTTCTGTTGTCGTTCGACGACCGATCGCGGCCGCACGACTTGTTCCTGAACGACGGCACGGGTCGATTCTTCAGCACGATGCGGGACCGAACTCCCCCGCTCCCGTTCGCACCGGTGAGCGTCGTGAGCAGCGACGTCGACGCGGACGGCAGGCCCGATGCGTACTTCGGAGCAATGAGCGTCAACAGTGGCACCGCGCTTCACGTCATGACAAGCCAAGAAGACGGCCCATTCGTGGACGAAACCGACTGGCGACTCGGAGTCGGCCTCACGACTCAAGTCGGCGGAGCCATCGCAACGGCGGACATGACGGGGAACGGTTACGAAGACATCATCCAGGGTGGGCTCGGTGGCCCGATCCGGTTGTTCCGAAACCAGTCGGGGCTGTTCAGCGACATCCTTGCGCTCCCTTCGACCAACGTCTCGGCTACATCGATCGCCACCGGCGACGTCGACGGCGACGGCGCGCTCGAGATCCTGATCGGCTCCGCCGTCGCTCCCGCACCCGGAGGAGTCGTCCAGCCCGGCCAGAACCGTCTCTACCAGCGCTTCTTCCCGGGTACGACCATCTTCTCCGACGATACGGCCGCAGCGCTTCCGGCAGTCGTCGACAGCACGCTCAGCGTGGCGCTCGCCGATCTCGATGGAGACCAGGATCTGGACGCCCTGATCGGCAACGCTGGACAGAACTCGATCTGGATCAACGACGGTACGGGCGTATTCACCGACAACACGGCAGCCGCGATTCCCGACGAATCGCACACGACGTGGAGCATCGCGACCGGAGACGTCGACGGCGATGGTGACATCGACTTCGTCGCCGCCAACCTCGACGCGGTGAACGCGCTGTATCGCAACGACGGCACCGGTGTGTTCACCAGGGAGGCCATCGGACCGACAACGCCGCAGCCGAGCGTCAAGATCGAACTCGTCGACATGGACTTCGACTCCGATCTCGACATGGTGATCGGCAATTTCCAAGAGGGCCTCGCCGTGTCCGTGCGGCTCAACGACGGATCCGGAACATTCCTCAACGGCGACTTCGAGTGGGTCGCGCTCGGGGGTTCCGATTTCGCGACGCGTTCGTTCGCGATCGCGGACTACGACGTCGACGGCGACCTCGACGTCATGGTCGCGAGCACGCGCGGCCCGCGCCTTCTCCTAGGAACGCAGACACCACAGATCCGAGCCCTGACCGTGCCACGGCTCGGCATGCACTACACGCTCCGCGTGGAGGTCCCGGAGGTGCTGTCCACGTCCGCGATCTTGCTGAGCCCGGCTGCAGCGCAGACTCCGATCGCGACCCCGTTCGGCGAGTTCCGGCTCGATCCGTCCTCGACGGTCTTCCTCGGTTCGTTCCTGCTCAACAGCATCGGGAACGTGCTGATCCCGGCGAACTCGTCGCTCGCTGGCGTCGATCTGCACTGGCAAGCACTCTGGGGTCCGCCCGCGGGAGGCACGCCCGTCTTCAGCGAGATGTACGTAGACCGCGTGTACAACTGAGCCGCCGCGCCGCGGTCGGTATAGTCGCGGCGTGAGCATCCGAACGCTTCTGCTGATCTGCGTCGTCTCCGCGATCGTGGCGGTGATCGCGACCGGCCGCCTGCAGGTCGGCGGCGATGCCGCCCCGCCGTCGGTACCGCGCCACGAGATCGACGACACCGACGGCCCCGAAGCGGCGTCGACCGCCCTCAAGGCTGAGTCATCGCCATCCAGCGATGCCGCTCCGACACGCGAAGGCCGCCGCAGCACGGTGCGCACACGCTTCCCGCGTCGCCACCAGGTGATGCGCCTCGTGCAGGCCACGTTCCAGAACGGCGAACCGTGCAAGCGCGCGCAGATCGACCTGCTCGCGCCGCGCTACGTCGACACGCCTTTGTCGACTTCGCTCGAGGACGCCGTCGTCGTCGACTCGAGACTCGCGGACGAGATCGGCATCGCCTACCTGAGCGGTCCCCGCTGCGACGGCGGCGAACTCGCAATCCGCGTGCGGGGTGACGGCATCGACCATATCGAGCGCGACATCAGCTTCGACTCCGAGGACAACCTCGAGGTCCGCGTGGAGTCGGGTTTCTCGGTGCTCGGCACGATCGCACCCGCCGCGTTCCTCGCGCACGTGCGCGACGTCCAAGCCCCACAGCTCGAGATCGGCTTCCGCCGCGCAACCGGCAAGCCGCTCGAATCGTTCGAACATCGCTTCCGCTGGAAGACAACCGTCGATCTCCGAACGGGCGCGTTCGAGATGCCGCACCTGCGCGACGGAACCTACGAAGCGGCGATCTCGTACGTCGACCAGCGTGGCAACGGGACACGGAGTCTCGAGTTCATGGTGCTGCCCGCGACCAACCTCACGGCGAACTCGCGCGGTCTCTGGATCGACATGCGGGAGCACGTCGACCGCGAGCTGATTCGCGTCGCAGAGGACGGGTCCTCGTTCGAACCGACGTATGAGCCGATCGAGGTGCAGCAGAACGAGCTTCCGGATTGGCTACGCAACCTTCACTCCTCGCAAGACCGGTCGACGTTTCGGCGCTAGCCTAGTGAGAAATCCAGGCTACCCCCCATGCCCGATTCGCCGTTCCGTCGACTGTCCCACGAAGTCCTCGTCGACAATCCGTGGCATCGCTACTGCCTCGACCGCTACACCCAACGCGACGGCAGTGAAGGGACGTACTACTTCGTCGACATGCCCGGCTCGTGCGCGGCGATCCCCGTGTTCGAGGACGGGTCGACCGTCCTGATCGAGTGTGACCGCTACCTGCTCGGTCAGAAACTCTGGGAGTTTCCGATCGGCGGAATGAAGGACGGCGAGGAACCTCTTCCGGTCGCGCAGAAGGAACTCGAGGAGGAGGCGGGCTTGCGGGCCACGCAGTGGGACTTCGTCGGCAAGTTCGCGCCATACAAGGGCGTCTCGACCGAGATCTGCTACTTCTTCCGAGCGACCGATCTCACCTGGGTCGGCCAGGACCTCGAGCAGTGCGAGTCCATCACCGTGCACCGCATGACGTTCGCGGAGGCGCGCGAACGGCTCCTGACCCAAGAACTCGGCGATGGACAGTCCCTGGCCGGCTTGGCGCTCTACGAGCGCTGGCTCGAGGGCCGGAAATCCTGACAGAGTCGCCGTTTCACGGTCTACTAGAATTTCTCTCCCGGCCCTCGGTTCGGACCGACTCATCCCGAACCCCCAGACCCCCATGATTTCAAAGACTCCGATCCACCTTCTCCTCACCGCGTCCCTGCTCGCCCCGGCCCCCTTCGCCCAAGAGCCCGAGACGGCCGAAGCCGCGGCGGCGAAGACGCCCGCGCCCGTCCATCTGATCAAACTGAAGGGCGCCTACGCCGATCTCGCCGAGCAGGGCGGCGACCTGACGAGTCTGCTTCTCGGCGGCGGAGTGGGCAAGCCCAAGCCGTTCTACGACCTGATCGATCAGCTCGACGCGCTCGGGAAGAAGGATGGCGACACGGTCTTGCTCGACCTGACGACCAACTTCGCGATCAACCCGGTCCAGATGGCCGAGCTCGAGCGCGCGATGAGCGGGCTGCGCAAGAGCGGGAAGAAATGCTACGCCTACATCGAAGGCGCCGGACCGACGACCTACCAGGTCGCCTCGATGTGCGACGAGATCATGATGGCCGACCTCGGCTCCATCGATCTGCCGTCGGCCGCGATGTCGGTGACGTTCATGAAGGACGCGCTGGATCTCCTCGGCGTGAAGTTCGACGTCGTGCGCTGCGGTGACTTCAAGGGCGCGGTCGAACCCTACGTCCTCTCGAAGATGAGCAAGCACCTGCGCGCGCACTACCTGGCGATGCTCGAGAAGATCAACAACGACATGGCGCGCCGTATCGCGACCGGTCGACGCATCGGCATCACGCAGGTGCGAGAGATGCAGAGTCAGCGCCTCATCTCGGCCCGGGACGCCAAGGAAGCGGGGCTCGTCGACCGCATCGTGCAGTGGCGCGGAGCCGAAGACGCCCTCGCCATCGCGCTCGGCAACGAGGACTTCGAGCTCAAGAACGCTCTCCGCGACAAGAAGAAGCGCAAGAGCTTCAACCCGATGTCCTTCTTCGCGGAGATGTTCCGCAAGCAGGACGAGAAGGAAGTCGAAGACGAGTCGCTCGTCGTCCTGCACCTGTCGGGTCAGATCGTCGACGGCGACAAGCCGGTGCCGGGCAGCATGGTTTCGGGCCCGTCCGTGAAGACGATCCAGTCGCTGACCGAGAACGAGAACGTCAAGGGCGTCGTCGTTCGCATCAATTCCCCCGGCGGTTCGGCCACGGCTAGCGAAGCCATCATGCTCGCGCTGCAGGACCTCGCGGCCGAGAAGCCCGTCGTCGTCTCCATGGGTCGCCTCGCTGCATCGGGCGGCTACTACATCACCTGCCTGGGCCGTCCGATCCTCGCCGAGGCCGCGACGATCACCGGTTCGATCGGCGTGTTCGGCATGAAGCCGAGCCTCGGCCCGCTGATGCGACGCGTCGGCATCCACAACGAGATGATCACGCTCGACGACTCGGCCGGCATGATGGCGATGGATCAGTCGTGGAACGACGAACAGAAGGCGACGATGCAGCGCCACGTCAATCACATCTACGACGTGTTCATCGGCCACGTCAGCCGCTCGCGGAACATGGCGTCGAGTGACGTGCTCGCGATCGCCGGTGGCCGCGTGTGGTCGGGCGAGCAAGCCGTCGAGAACAAACTCGTCGACCGCATCGGCGGCCTCCACGACGCGGTCGCAATGGTCGCGGACGAAGCCGGCATCTCGGACTACGAGATCGAGCACATGCCGCGCCCCAAGTCGTTCATGGACACGTTCGCCGAGGAGCTCCTGAACATCCGCGCCGGCATTGCGGGCAAGATCGAGAGCGCCGCGCTGAAGCGCCTCAACCTCGACAGCGCGCTGCGCGTCCTGCTGGACGCGATCCAGAACGAGAGCCCGACGCGCGTCTGGGCTCTGATGCCGACGACCGTCGACATCCGCTAGCGCGTTCTTGCGGCTTGTGAGCCGCAGCGCCCGTTCCGCCGAAAGGCGATGGGACGGGCGGCTTGGGCACCCCCCAGCCGAGGGTGGAAATGTGAGGTAGGATCGAGCGAGCCCCACGCCATCCACAACCCCTCCTCCATGACTCGCCACATCCTCGGATTGATCTGGGCTTGCGTCATCACATCTGTCGCAAGCGCCCAGCTGACCGTCGTTCAGAATTCCGGATGCACAGCCGACGGCTCGCCGCCCGGAGAACTCTTCGCGCAAGGCGCGCAGGCCCCCACTCTCGGCAACCTGACGTTTGCCATCGAGCACGTCTGCCCGATCGGAGCCACCGCCTCGTTCTTCATCCTCGGCGCCTGCGAACAAACGCTGCCGCTGCCGGACATCGACCTCAGCGACCCCTGCTTCAACGGCTGGACCACGCCCGTGTCCTGCGGCCAGTCGTGGGCACAGCTCTACGCGCTGGACGGCGCACTCACGACGCAGGGCAAGGTGATCTGGGCGTTTCCGCTACCGAACATTCCGGAGCTGGTGACGTTCACGCAAACCACGCCGCTCTGCGTCCAGTTCGTCTGCGTCGACCTCGTCATCGGCGGACAGAGCCAGTGCGTCAGCATCTCCAAAGGCCTCTCGGTGGTGGTCCAATGAGAAACGCACTGACCGCAGCTCTGCTGATGACGACACCCGCGCTGGCGCAGCTCGGGACCGTGTCCGACGCCAACGCGACGTTCACTCTGGTCGACGTGCCGGACTCCCCCACGGCCTACGCCCCGCGCATCGTGTTCTCGGCCGATCCGGCCATCAACACCATCGCACACTCGTTCTGGTGGTACTACCGCCTCGGCGGCGACGTGAGCGAGTCCGCGCTCAACGACTCGAACGGACAGCTCACGTCGATGCAGTTCGGCGGCGGCGGCATCGCGACCCTCGAATGGGACGACGTCGACAACCGCGGCATCCGCGCGATGTACAAGATCAGCGCCGAGTCGACCGGACCGACATCGGGCGCGCTGATTCACACGCTCACCCTCGAGAATCTGACGGCCGCGCCGATCGACATCGAAGCCTTCGCCTACTGCGACATCGACCACTGCGACACGGCGTTCGGCGATACCGCAACCGGTGGCCCAGATCGAGTCACGGTCAACGACGCCAGCTGCCCGACCGGCTACGCCGAGTTCTTCGGGGTCCGCACGTCCGGCTACGCCGTGTTCGACTACCCCGTCGTGATCGACGCGCTCGTCGACGGCTCGCAGACCGACCTGATGAACGTCGGCCTGCCGTTCTCGACGCCCTCGGACTTCACCGCGGCCCTGCAATACTCGGAGACCGCGCTGCAGCCGGGCGCGCTGTTCACCGCGGTCGCCGTCGTGGGCCACAACTACAGCTATGCGCCGTGCCCCGCGGTGCCGGACACACGGTCCTACGGGATCGCACTCGCCGGAGCGCTCGGTGAGCCGACGATCAAGACCCTCGCGGTTCCGGTCGTCGGCACGCACGGCGTGCTCGAGATCGGAAACGCACCGCCCAATGGAACCGGCACGCTGCTCTACGGCATGCAGCAGCTCGCGGGTGATCTCGGGGTCCAAGCCTTCGGGCTCACGATCTACGTCGCGACCAACAGCGAGCCGCTGACGTTCGACAGCACGGGCAGCCTCGTGATCCCACTCAACCTTCCCGTCGTCACCGGACTGTGCGCCAGCGACTTCTACTTCCAAGTGCTGATCCAGGATCCGACGTCACCGGCCCAGTTCCCGATCACGCACACCCACGCGATCGAGTGGACGATCGGAAGCTGAGGCGGAATCGGGCAATTCTCCCCCGATCCGCCGAACCCGGATGATGCACGAGGCGCCGTAGCGAGGTCGGCGAGGTTGCCGTGCTATGGGCGCGAGCGGAGCGGTGCCGACGGAGGCTTGTTGGTGGACAAGCCGAGTATGGCACGTGGCCATGGCATGGTGACATCGCCGACCGCAGTAGGTGCTTCGTGCATGATTCGGGCTAAGTCGACGGCCGCCGGGGTGCCGATAACCCCAGTGTGACCGCCGTCATCCCACCGGACCGCGACGCGATTCGCGCCGCGATGAAGACGCCGCCGCGCCAGCGCACGAAGCTGGCGGGCATCCTCGCGATGCTCGCGGTGATCGCACTGGTGACAGCGCTCGTCCTCCCGGACCCCGCACCGCCGCGGAACGAGCCGGCGCCGCGGGGCGATCCGCACTACGTCGACACGTACAATCACCCGGTGTCGTTCCGGTTCCTGGTCCCGCTCGCGCCATCGAAGAGCGGCCGCCGCGTCGAACTCGAGACAGATCTGTTGTTCGGCTACTCGGTTTCTCGAGAGGACACGACCGACGCACGCGAGTCGATCAAGGCGAACTTCAACAAGGCCGCTCGAGCGCTGGCCGGCATGCTGCGCCAGCGCACGCAGATGGAGTTCGTCAGCGATCTCGAATCGATCAACGAGAAGGCACTCGACATCCTCGATGCGGAGCTGTTTCCGGACGGCGACGGCCAGGTGCAGACCGTCAACTGGTCGGAATTCAAGTTTCGCTAGTCCGCTGAGCGAGACGGGCTAACGGTCGTACTCCGGGTGCTCCGCTGCCACCTGGGCGAGCAGCTTGCGCTGATAACGCCCCTGCACGAGATCGATCACGATCAGCACGGCGATCACGAAGTAGAACGTCGACTTCGCCATCGGCTCGATCGCAAACCCGAAGAACGACAGGTGCGCGAGGTGTCCGCCCTCGGACAGCAGCATCACGCCGACGAGGAGAAGGACGAAGAGCCCCAGCACTTCGTACATTCGGTTGCGTTCGAGGAAGGTCGCGACGCGATCCGCGAGCCAGATCATCAGGATCCCCGAGATCACGATCGCAGTCGCCATGACGGCGAACACATCGGTCAACGCGATCGCGCCGAGGATCGAATCGAAAGAGAACACGAGGTTCATGATCACGATCCAGACGACCGCCTGAGCGACAGTGCGCTTCGGCTTGTTCTCCCCCTCGTGTTCGAGATCGATCGGCGCGAGCATGTGGAAGATCTCTTTGAGCCCGGTGTAGATGATGAAGCCGCCACCGATCAACACGATCAGCGCATGCCCGCTGAGCTCGAAGTGCACGGCCTGCGTATCGAGGTGCCAGAACGGATCCCGGAAGAATTCGATCGCCTCGATGAGGACGAACAAGAGCACGATGCGCAAGCCGATCGCGAGCCCGACCCCGAGCCGCCGCGCGAACTGCTGCTTCTCGGGCGCGACGCGCTTCGACTCCATCGAGATGTAGAGCAGGTTGTCGAAGCCGAGCACCGCCTGGAGGAGGGTCAGCATCAGCAGGGTGAGGAGGTTCTCGACGGAGAAGAGGTCGGGCATGGCGAGGATTTGAGCGACCGAAGGTCGCCGTGTCCCGCCCCGTGAACGTGAACGTGCCCGGGGCGGGACACGGGTTCGCGGTGGGCTCCGGCGGGTTTTTCCCCGGCGATCGGGACGGTGCAGGGCAATCACCCCCCACACCGAGAGACCAATCAAAGGAGGATCTCGATGAACACCCGCTTCCTTGCCATCGGAGCCATCATCCTGGCTCCCACCCTCTCCGCCCAATCGGACTCCCGTTTCATGGGACTCACCGCGGGCACTCCGCTCCTGCAAACGCAAGACATCTCCACTTGCGCGGCGAGCGTCTGCGCGCCACCCGGCTTTCCGTCGACCTCGGCGGCCTGTGCCGGTGGCACCGCGTACGACACGCGCACACGCGGCACCTGGATCAGCAACGGCGCCGCGATCGCGAAGGTCGATTCCCGCAACCCGTTCTGTGACTACCAGTGTCCGATCACGCTCCTCCCGCCGAGCCCGATCGCCAATGGTGTCGTCACCGGACTCGCGCACCACCACCGCTTGAACCAGCTCTGGGCGACGACCTCGAACAACAACCTGCGTCGATTCGAGATCACGAACAACGGCTGTGGCCTCGTCGACACCGGGCTGTGCCACATCAACCTGCCGCTGAACCTCACTCTGACCGGCATCGCGATCGACGACGTGAACGGCCGGGTGTTCTACAGCGCGTCGAGCTGGACCGGTCCGTCGATCGCCGGCGGCCAGGTCTTCGTCGCGACGCAGCTGGACCCGTGCAACCCGTTCTGCGCCGTGCCGGTGGCCAACTGCCCGAACGGCACGCCGCTCCAGCAGCTGCGCGGCATCGCGTACGACGCCTGCACCGACACCCTGTTCGTGACGGACGGCCAGACTACGGTCCGCGGCCAGCTGTCCTCGACGGTGCTGTGCCAAATGGCGCTGGTCGGGGGCTGCTGCCCGAACCCGCTGCCGCAGACCGAACCGTACGTCGGGCTCTCGATCGAACCGAGCACCGAGGCGACCGTCGGCGCGCCGTGCACGAACGGCGCGTGCCCGAACTGCTCGCCGAGCCATGGGCTCGTCGGCGATCCGGTCCTCGGCAACCTCGACTTCGGGGTGGCCGGCCGCAACCTGCCGGCGAACACGATCGCGGCGACGTTCTTCAACATCGGCCCGTGTGACCCGAACGGCCTCCTCGTGCCGCCGTTCTGTGGCCCGCTGCACGTCAACTTGACGCCGACGCTGCTCGCGTTCTCACAACCGACCGGCGGTTCGATCGGCTGCACGGGCTCGACGTTCCTGCAGATCTCGGTCCAGGCCGACCCGGCGCTGTGCGGCCTCGTGATCAGCACGCAGGTGATGGGGATCTGCATCCCCTCCCCGATCGGGAACGCCGGAACCTACTCGTCGCCTTGCCTCAGCTGGAAGATCAGCGCAAGCTGATCCGTGAGGCAGAGCCAGCGTGGCCCGACGTCACTCGGGCTCAGATCGTGCCGATCGCCTGCACCGCGGGCTGCGGCACGATCACGACCGGCTTCGCGCACTTCTGCAGCACGCGATACGCGACGCTACCCAGAATCGCGCGGCTGAACGCCGAATGGCCGTGCGTGCCCATGATGACGAGATCGAAGTCGTCGGACATCGCGTGCACGGCGTCCGACGGCTCACCGGACGTGAACGTGATGTCCAACTGTTCGTCGCCGGCAGCGAACTCGCGTGGGAACTCCGCCTCCGCCCTCTCCCGCATTTCGGCGTTGAGTTCGCCCAGCGCTGCGTCTTCTACATCGTCGATTCGCAGCGGCTCGATGCAGTGCATGAGAGTCACGCTCGCACCGAGCGGCTCGGCGATACCGTGCGCCAGGCCGAGCACGTCGCGGCTCGAGGGCGATCGATCCACCGGGACCAGAATCCGCTTCACTTCGTGCCACGGCTGCGAGCCCTGGAACCACAGCGGGCCAGGTGGCGCGCTCAACATCTCTCGAGCCGTGCCGCCGAAGTCGAACACGCCACGGCTGCGATGGCTGCCGAGCACCACGATGCTCCCAGCCGCGTCGCGAGCTCGCTTCGACAGGAGAGTCGACGGCCGCCCGATCTCGACGTGAAGCGCCTCGTCGATCTCGGCATCGGTGGTCGCGAACGGCGTCAGGAGTCGCCGGAGCCGCGACACACAGCGCTTTCGAGCCAGCGCCTCCGCCTCGGCTCGCAACGCGGCGAGCTTCTCGCGTCCTAGGAACCACGTGTGCTCTTCGAGGTCCGGCACACCGTGAACGAACTCGAGCCGCGTATTCGTGGCTCGGGAAAAGTGCAGTGCGGCGATGGCGGCCGCGTCCGCGCACGTGTCGCCATCGAGCCCGACGAGAATCCGATCAATGTTCTGCATGGAAGGCAGGCAGCTCCGGGGGAATGCCCCATTGTACTCTCGGATCTGACGAGACCGCGCGCGTTTCGCGGCGATCCGAGCCCCCCGCTGGCAGCACCCATGGCGGCTCGCTACTCTCTGGGACCGCCCCTGGCCACTTCCCGGGGCATCCACGCCTGAACCCGGAAGAGAACAGAGAGACATGAAATCCACCCTGACCACAGTGCTCGCCCTGAGCGTCGTTGCCACCGCCGTCGCTCAAGATCGCAAGACCGCGAAAGCGTCGTTCGACGAAGGCGCGGTGACGATCAGCTACGGCTCGCCCACGTGGCGCGACGCGTTCAGCAAGGCCATGGCCGAGCAGAAGACCTGGCGTCTCGGCGCGAACGCCCCGACCAGCGTCAACCTGACCTGCGGACTGATGACCGACAGCGGCTGCATCCCGGCCGGCGACTACAAGATGGCGGCGCAGCGCAACGACAAGGGCGACTGGAACCTCGTCGTCTACAAGGGCGACGGCTTCTTCGACGAAGGCCTCCCGGCCTGGACGATCGCGCCAGCGAACGCCTCGAAGAGCGACAAGACGTCGGACTCGCTCGAGATCATGGTCAGCGACAAGAAGGAACTCGCGGTCCACTTCGGCCCGCACAAGTCCGTCTACTCGCTGCAGCCGGTGAAGATGCTCGAGCCCGTGAAGGCGGAGTTCGCGCGCATCCCGACGACGGTCAACGTCATGGCCGTCCCGATCAACCAGGGCGTCAAGAACCTCTTCGTCGGCACCGCGAGCTGCGAGCGTAGCGGCCAGTCCGTGACGTGGGACCTCTACCTGACGATCGAGAGCGGCAGCGGCATCCTCGACTTCAAGAACACCCGCGCCAAGGAGATCGGCGCCGAGCGCAAGAGCATCGAAGCCACGATCAAGCGCGTGAGTGGCATGCTCGAAAGCGCCGACGCGGACCGCAAGGAGCGCATCGAGACCTACCTCGCCGACCAGAAGAAGCTCATGAAGGAACTCGGCCGCGAAGCCGCGATGCTCGAGTCCTTCAAGACCTCGCAGATGGTCAAGGGCATGATCAAGAAGAACAACATTCCCGGCAAGAAGCTCACCTTCGAGGGCGAGCGCATCGACGGCGGCATGATTCTCAAGTTCGGTGCCGGCGAGCAGCACGCCGAGTTCCGCGTCACGCCGCGCGACTTCCTCAACCGTCGCCGCTGATCACAACCGGCGTCGCCGCGTCTTGGCGCGGTCGAACACGCTGGCGATGCCCGTGTCTTCGGGCTCCGACGGCGCCTCTTCGGGAGGCGCCGTTTGCGTTGGTCCCTCGCTCGGCGGAGGACTCGGCGCGGCCACCGCACGCGCCGGCCGCAACCGCAGATCGAGACGACGCACCGCGATCTCCGAGAGCAACAGCAGAAGCGCGAGGATCGCGACCCAGGTGCCGAGGAACAGCACGCCGATGCTGTCGCGTCGCCCGCGGAACCACTCTTCGACCGGAGGATCCACGCGCCCCTCACTGACTTCGCAGAGGCGTTCGAGGGTGCGCATGCCGTGGTCCGGATCCGGGCGCGGCTCGAACTCGGGAGAGTACGGCAGCGTGATCGGCGGCACGCGCAGGACCGCGCCACTCGTCAGCTGGACCGCCGCGCGGTAGACACCTTCGGACTCGAGCGGCAGCGTCGCCTCGAGCCGACGCGCGCCGACCCGCTGCAGCCACACCCGCTCGGGTCCGTCCGGACCGACGACGACGGCCTCGAGCTGACCGAGCTCCGCCTCGGCGTCCGCGTCGACTTCGACCGACAAAACCGCACGGTGACCGCGCCTTCTGAGGTCCGCGAAGACGGCCCCGCTCGCGCGGCTTCCGCTGATCCAGCGCACGATCGTCGTGAAGAAGTCCGTGTACCCGCCCCACGAGCCGAGCGCTCCGGAGAATTCACCGTCGACTTCCCCGAGGAATGCGGCCGATCGGCCGAGCCCGTGCTGCCAGAACGAAAACAGCGGCGCCCCCGTTTCGTCGTCGGTCTGCAACCCGACCGACGCACCGGCTTCGAGATACGCGACGCTGTAGCCGCCGACCCCCGGGAACCCGGCCGCCGACAGTTCGCCGACGGCGAGGATGTCCGGCACGATCCGCGCGCCGACCGGTTGCTCGACGAACGACGAACGCACGACTTCGATCGTCTGCTGCGCGAAGACGCGCGGCAGGTCGACCGGATCGCTCACGAACGTGCACGAACTCTCGCCGACCTTCGCGAGGTCCTTCAAGAAGTCGGCATCGCTGTCGGTGTCCGAGCCGAGCCCGATCACGGACACCGTGACGCCCGCCTGGACCAACTTCGGCACGAAGTCCTTGTAGTCCCCCGGCTCCTCGGCATCGGCCGCGTCCGCGAAGATCACAATGTGTTTCGTCAGCGCCTTCGCGTCCCTGAGCTCGCGCGCCGCGGCGAGCAGCCCCGTGTAGGTGAAGATGCCACCACCGCCCGACTCGATCTTACGCACCTTGCTGATCACGCCCTTCGGCGCGGTCAGCTCGGTCAGCGGCACGATGACGTGGGGATGCGAATCGACCGCGATGACCGCGATCTCGTCCATCGGTCCGAGCACTTCGACGGCGGCGATCGTGCCCAGGTTGGCCAGGTCCATCTTCGTGACGCCGCTCGCGACTCCGGCGGCCATCGAACCCGACCGGTCGAGCACGACGGCCATCGCGAGTGCGAACTTGCGCTGCTCTTGTCGCACTTCCATCGTCACCGGAAGCACGCGTTCCACTTCGGTACGGTAGTAGCCGCCGACGCCGAACGATGCCTGCCCACCCGTGACGAACAGGCCACCGCCGTGGTCGCGCACGTAGGACGCGAGGCGTGAGAGCGCGCCGGGTGGGAGATCTTCGGCCGGCACGTTCTCGAGGACGACCGCCCGGAACCCGTCGAGCGCGGCGTCGGACAGCGGCGCCGACGGCCCGTCCGTCACCACGACGTCGAGCCCGGAAGCACGTAGCGCCTCGGTCAATCGGTCCGACCGCCCTCCGGGCGTGATGCACAGCACTCGGTCGGCGCCGACGACGCGCACGACGGCCTGCGCGCGATCGTTCTCCGGCACGCGATCGCCCTCGACGCGCACGTCGACCGCGTAGCGGTGGATTCCCTGGTCGCCGAGCCGGTCGCGGAACACGACGCGGTTGAGTCCGGCGCGAAACTCGCGGATTCCCTCGGCGATCACCTCACCGTCGCGCAGCAGCCGAACCGGCGCACGCTGCGGGCGGTCCGTGCGCACCCAGGCCGAGAACTGGAACGGCTCGCCGACGCCGACCTCGCCCGGCATGCCGATCTCTTCGACCGCGAGGTCGGAGGCACCGTCGCGGCGCAGAGCGATAGCGTCGATGCGGATGCCGCGACGCAGCGCGGCGCGCGCCGACGGCACCGGATCGGCACCGGTGTTCTCGCCATCCGTGACGAGGAGGATCGAACCGCGGCGCCCCGGCGGGATCAGCGACAGCGCGCGATCGATCGCCTGCGCGAAATCGGTCGCGTCCGGATCGAGGGTCGGCGGCTCGGCGCCGAAGCGGAAGGACTCGGTCGGCGCGACCTCGACAGCGGCGTCTCGACCAAACGACACGAGCGCGACCCGGTCGCCGGGCTGCACCCGACTCGCCGCGAAATCCGCGATCTCCTCGACGCGCTGCGTCGCTTGAATCGGCACCGAGCGCGAGCGGTCGGCGACGATGATGAGGTCGCGCCCTTCGATCCCGCTCTGCAGATACGGCTCCGCGATCAGGACGACGACGAGCGCGAGCAGCAGCACGCGGAGCGCCGACACGAACGGGCGACCGCGCCAGATCCAGATCCGGTACGCTGCGAGCACCGGCAGCGCGAGCAGCAAGGCCTCGGGATGGACGAACTGAATCACGGTCGCCCCCCCGCGCGTCGCAGCACGAACCAGTCGAGCGCGACGACGACGAGCAGGAGTAGCCCGAGCAAGCGCCCCTCGTTACGGCCCGTGTCGACGCGTTCGGCGATTCGCTCGGGACGATCGACGATCTCGGCCTCACGCCCACGGGTCTCGGCATCGCGGAGATCCGACTCGTGGGCATCCGCGAAGTTCACGGAGAACCGCGCGTGCTCCTTGCCGTCGAGGACGAGTCGATGCTCGCCCGGATAGCGCGCCCGCCACGTGACCAGGTCCAGTCCACGACCCGGCCGCTCGTGGCCGAACGGGTCGACGAGCTGTAGGTCGGATCGATCGGTGCCGCGCTCGTTGCGCCAGCGGAGCAGCCCACCTACGAGGACGTTGGGCTCGACGGCGCCCGGCAGCACGCTGCGCACGTGATCACAGACGTTGGTCAACAAGATCGGCCAGTCGGGCGACGTCGCGAAGTTGCTGCGCAGCGGGTCGAGGTTGAGTTCGAGACGCAGGCGCTCGGCCTGGCCGTCGCGCGTCACGAGCGGCTGCTCCCCCGCGAGCACGACAGGGAACCCGCGCATCTCACGGCGCCCCGAGCTCCAGACCACGCCGTCGAGCGTCAGCCCGTCGCACAACGGATCGCGACGCTCGATCAGATACGGCCCAAGCCAGGTGTCGCTCTCCTCGGCCGTCGCGTCGATCCGCAGCTCGTGCCGCGAACCGGTCGAGTCGTCGCCGATGACGAGGTGCGCCGCCTCGGCGTCCTCCACCTCGTAGACGTTCGGCAGTGCGCGCAAGACTCGCGACAGCTCGAGCGCGGCCTTGGCTCGCTCGCCGAGCGTGACGGCGACGGCCACGGGCCGTTCGGGCTGCGGGAACAGTAGAAACTCGTTGTCGACTGCGAGCGCGTCGTCCCCGAGCTGGACCGAGATCGGCGCCGTCGTCTTCGGCAGGTCGATCGCGACGTGCTGCGGCTTGCCATCGGCCAAGGTGATTTCGCGCGTCGCGAGAGTCTTCACTTCGGCGTCGCCGACGGCATGCACCGACAGGGACGTCGTGATCGCGCCGACACCGAACGCCGATAGATCGGCGAACAGCTGCTCGCCTTCCTTGGTGCGATGGCGCCGCGCGGCGAGGATCGCGGCGTTGTCGCCCGGCACGCCGAGGGCGCGGACCTCGTATGCAGCCGGCACGACGGCGTCCTGCACGCGGTCCGAGAAGAACCACATCTGTCCCGACGATCCCGCGAGTTCGACGCCGAGGTCGAGCGCGCTGCCGGGATCGTGTCCGGCGCGCCACGGCCGCCAGTCCGCGATCGCGCCGGGAACCGTCGACGCGAGCTCGCGCGGGCCGACGAGGATCTCCGGGCGAGCGCCGGTCAGGATCACGGTCGCGAACGCATCGCTCGGAAGGTCGTCGATCAGCGCGCCGATCTCGTCGCGCACGCGGTCGGCGACGCTGCGCCCTTCGTCGACGGCGGACATCGACACCGAGTCGTCGAGGACGAGCACGACATGGACCGCGCGGCTCGACACGCCGAACGCGAGTCCGCCGAGCCAGAGCGCGAGCAGCAGCGCCGCGGCGACTTCGCACAGCAGCGACGCCGAGCGGAGCAGTCGCGTGCGCTTGCGACCGGCGGTCGCCCGCAGCTGGTCCGGAGCGAACAAGAACAGTCCGCCGACCCGGCGCTGCTCGAAGCGGCGCCGGAACAGGTGGAGCGCAACGACTGCCGGGATGCCGACGAGCGCGATCAGTCCGAGTGGAGTCGCGAAACTCATCGGGGTTCGATCACTCCCTGCCGCAGCAAGTCGCCGCGGAACATCTCCGCAGGCTCACCCGCGATCACGGACGCGAACGTCCCGCCGAGACTGCGCACCGCGCGCTCGACGCCGGCACGCAGGCGGCCGAGCCGTTCGCGGTAGCCTTCGATCGCGGCCGCATCGAGCACGATCTCGAGTCGCTCCCCGGTCTCCGCATCGATCAGAGTCCGGGGCCCCTCCTGCGACGGGTCGAGCTCCCAAGGATCGAGGAGCTGCACGACGTAGAGATGGCTCGACCCCGAAGCCAGCCGACGCAACGCCGGCGCGGGGTCGGCAGCGAACAGGAAGTCACTGAGGACGAGCCGTAGGCTCCGCGGGCGCAGCGGCACGCGCGGCGCGAGCTCGCCGTCCGCGTCCTCGAACGCGAGGGCGTCCACTTCGAGCGCACCCCCGGCGCACGTCCAGTAGCGCGCGCCTCGCACTCCGGCCGCGACGCGCACCCATTCGTCGAGCGCACCGCACAGGTCGCGCGCCGCTTGCTCCTTGAGCTCTGTCACGGCCATCGAGCGCGAAGTGTCGACGACGACGTCGAGGATCGGCGCGACCTCCTCGCGATACAGCCGCACCTTCATCTGATCGGTCCGCGCGAACGTGCGCCAGTCGACGTGCCGGAGGTCGTCCCCGGGCAGGTAGTCGCGGAAGTCCATGAACTCGAGCGACGACCCGACACCGCTGCCGAGCCGTTCGCCGCCGAGCCCACCGGAGAACGGCGTCCGCGGGAGTGCGAACGCGTACGCCGCCGCCGCGCGTGCGCACTCAGTCCGCACTCAGGGTCCTCTGCGCGCGCTCGCGCGATGCCGCACCAACCTCCCCGAGTCCACGGGCGAGACTCGCGAGGTTGAGCATCATCCAGATGAGTCCGCCGAGCCCGATGACCCCCAGGATCCACAGGTCGCGCCCGCGTTCGATGCGACTCAGGGTCCAAGGCACGTTGAAGACGTGCGCGACCGACCAGTCGTCATCGCCGGTCACCGCGAAGATGACGAGGGAGAAGATCATGCCGAGCACGAACGTGACGAGCGCGATCACGAGCGCAGCCCAGAAGCGGGTGGAGATGTTCTCCATCTTCTGCCGCGCGAAACGACCGATCGACGCGAAGATCCACAGATAGGCCCAAGAGCCGACCGCGAGCCAAAACATCCGGCGATCCGGCGCGTACCCGTTGAGCCACGGCAGCAAGGCGCCGAACCCGATCGCGATTCCGCCGGCGAGAAGAAGCAAAAGGAGGGCACGTCCGCCACCCGGCAGGAGCGGCGTGATCAGTGTCGCGATGGCCGACCGCTTGGGCACGTAAGTCCGGACGCGCGGAGACAGCTCATCCTTCTCGCACGCGAGCGCAATCAGCACCGGTGCGAACACGAGCGCCATGATCGAAGCCGCGCCCGGCGCAACGTCGTCGATCCATCGCGCATCGGCGACCATCCCGATCCACCCGAACCCGGCGATCGTGCCGATCAGCACGAACAGCCGGAACGGAGTCGAACGGTTCTCGTGCTCGTGTGCGAGCACGGCCGCCGCAACGGCCCCGAACAGCCATACGGTCGCGAAGAATCCGAGGATGACGCCACCGAACACCTCGGTGAACTCCGTCGTTCCGATCGCCCCTTGGATCTCGCGCACGAGCTCCCACGCGCCGGCCATGCAGAGGATCGTCGCGAAGACGAGCCCGCCGATCGTGACGATCATCGTCACGGGCGCCAGCACGCGAATGCGACCCAGCGACGCCATCCCGATCGCGAACGCGTTGGCCACCAGGCTCGCCATCGCCGCGCACAGGATCATCACGGCGATCGTCGGGACGTCGATCCCGCGCAGCAGATACGTCATCGCGAGCAGCGGCGAGAACATCCCGGTGAACAGCACGAACATCAGCAGCGACGCGAGCAGCTTGCCGACGACGATGCGTCGCGGCGTCAGCCCCGTCAGCAGCAGCTGTTCGTCCATGCCACCCGACACCTCGTGCCGCATGCTCATGAACGCCTGCAGAGGCACGACGAACACGACGATCGGTGCGAGCACGACGAGCGCCGCGACGAACACCTCGCGCCCTGACGTGATGTCCGTGTTGTCGAACGCCGCGACCCACAGCGCGATGAGGATCAGCGACGCGACCGCGGTGGCGAGCGTCAGCAAGAACATCTTGCCGTGCAGCGCCTGCAGCACTTCGCGGACGAGGATCGGATTGACGCGGTCCGAGAGGCGCTCGCCCCAGGTGAGGCCGCGATCGGTGATCGTGTCGCTCATTGCAGCGAACCCTCTGTCATGCGCATGAAGATCGCCTCGAGGTCCGCTGCCTGCGGCGCGAACTCGAGCACGCGTAGGTCCGCGGCGATCGCCCGCTTCAAGAGATCGACAGCAGCGTCGTCGTCGCCCGTGAAGTCGAACTGGATCCGCCCTTCGAGCACCTCGAGATCCTCGACGCGCGGCTGCACGATGAAGAACTTCTGTGCGACTTCGACGTCGCCGAGCACGCGCACGTGGACCGTGTGGTGCCGCTGCACCTCCTTCGCGATATCGCCGATCGGCCCGCTCGCGACCAGCTTGCCCTGCTCGAGCACGACGACGTCGTCACACGTCTCCGACAGCTCCGCGAGGATGTGCGACGAGATCAGGATGCCCTTGCCGGCCGCGGACAGCTCGCGGAGCAGCTCGCGAAACTCGATGCGCGCACGCGGATCGAGTCCCGACGCCGGCTCGTCGAGGATCAGCAGCGAAGGATCGTGCAGCAGCGTCTTCGCGAGGTGCAGTCGCTGCCCCATCCCCTTCGACAGCCCCGTCGCCGGTCGCGACGAGAAGCTGTCCAGGCCACAGAACGACGCCGCGGAACGCACCGTGGAGATGCGCTCCTTGCCCGTCAACCCGTTCGCACGCGCGAAGAAGTCGAGGTACTGCATCACGTCGAGGTTGGGATACGGCTGGAACTGGTCGGACATGAAGCCGACGGACTCGCGCACCTTGCGCGGCTCGACGAGGACCGAGAGGCCGTTGATCATGGCCTCCCCCGAGTCCGGCAGGTCGAGCGTGGCGAGGATGCGCATCGTCGTCGTCTTGCCGGCGCCGTTCGGGCCGATGAATCCGACGATGCGACCCGGATCCATCGAGAACGACAGGTTGTCGACCGCACACACCTTGCCGTACATCCGGCGCAGGTTGTCGACTTCGAGCAATGCCTCAGTCACGGACCAAGTCCTCCTGCGCAATGGTGCCGATCACGGTGTGGATGCTGCGCAGCCAGTTCACCGTCAAACCGAAGTCGTCGAAGCACGGGTTACGCGTGCAGGCGGCGACGTAGTAGCCACCGGGCAATCGATCGACCATCTCGAGAAACGCAGGATCGGGCGTCGCCGTCGTGTTCGTCCGTAGCAGCGACCGAATGCGGCTCTGCCAGTCCACCGCGTCGATCGGGCTCAGCAGTCCATCCTGTCCCCCGGCGTAGTAATCGCCATCGAAGTCCCGGAAGACGATCGAATTCGCCCCGACGCTTTCCAGCCCGAACTCGGGTCCGACCAGCGTCTCGAGCTTGCCGTCGCCACGCACGCGGAAGCGCATGCGGTCGCGCACGGTGCGAATCGACGCGGTCGTGACGTTCGACTGGTAGCGTGCCGGAACGAGCTGGCCAGCGATCGTCCCGCCGCGGTCGAGATCGACGCGCTGCACGTGGGACACCGGCGAGCGCCAATGATGCCGCGCCCGCACGTTGCTCGAAAAGACGTACGTTCGCGAGTCGGGCGTGAGTTCGCCGGGCGTCAGCCCCGCGTAGAGCTCTCGCGACGTCCACGTCGTCGCCTCGTGCTCGACCTGGTCGAGCAAACTCACGGACGCGATGCAGCCTTTGACGCCGAGCCCTTCGGACAGGAGACCCGCCGCGAGGATGACCGCCGTGACGCCGAATCCGGCGCCGGGCACCGTTAGCAGCAGCATCGACAGTCGCCGCTGGCGCTTCCAGTAGAAGTAGTTGAACGGCCCCGCGAGGATCGCGAATGCGAGCAGCACGAAGAAGAACAGCCCGACCGGGATGTCGCCGAGCCCGGGAATGCCGTCGCCCCAGTGCACGCCTTGCGACAGCGGCTGCGAGTGCGACTTCCCATGGCGCGCGAGCACGCCGCTGCTCGCACCTCCAAACCAGTCGTCGATTGCGCGGCGACGTCGCTCGTCGAGGAACGGCACGGCCCCGTCGCACACGAAGTAGGTCCCGAATCCATGGCGCCCCGCCCCCATGCGCGGAAACGCCTGGCGCAGGATCGAATCGCCGTCGAGGTGGTCCGCGTGGTAGAGCAACGCGCTGCCACCAGCCTGCACGTAGTCGGCCAGCACCTGCTGGCTCGGCGCCGCTTCGACACCGCGACCGTCGATCACGACGAAGTCGAACCCACTGAGCATCTGCCACCGCGGCGGGAGCGCGGTGCTGCCACGGTGCGGGAAGTGCTGCATCACCGACAGCACTTCGGTCTTCTGCTTCCCACGCACCCAGCGACGCACCGTCTGCTTCGGAAAGCCGATCGTGAGTTCGTTGTCGAAGAGCTCCTTCCAACTCGCGTGCTCGCCGGCGTGGTCGGTCACGGCGAGACCCGCGAGGCCGTACGAACGGTCCTCGACGTCGATTCGGTGTCTGCCACGGCCGCGGTCAAAGCCGTCGACCCTGCAGATGAGCTCCATCGTCCGACGCAATGACGGAAGTGGCAGGAACTGCGTCGTGTGCGCGCCGGGCTCGAGCAGGACCGTCCGCGTCGCGACGTACTTGGAGGAGCGCCCGTACGCCTCCTCGACCACCATCTCCACTTCGTGCGATTCGCGATCGGGATTCTTGATGTCGACCTGCACCCAGCCGTAGCCGCCGCCGCGCGCACCGTTCACGGTTTCCTGCGCCGTGACGATGAGCCTGCGATCCGGCGGCAGATTGCGAGCAAACGAGACTTCGAACGTCGTCTGCGCGATGCCCGGCAACGCACACGCGAGGAATACGGCCGTCGTGAAGAACGACCGGATCACCGGAGACCCTCGGGGAGAGCCTCCTGGAGCGGATCGATCGCGCCGCACAGATCTTCGACGATCTGCGCCGGCGTGACGCCCTCGAGGCGCGCCGCGTGGTCGAGCACGATCCGGTGCCCGATCGCGGGCGCGGCGACGCGCTTGACGTCGTCGAAGTCGACGTTGGGTCGACCCGCGAGCAGAGCACACGCGCGCGACGCCTCGCCGAGCGCAATCGCGGCGCGCGGCGACGCGCCGTGGCGCACGAACGCGCGCACCATGTCGGGCGCGTCGTCGTTGGTCGCATGGGTCGCCGCGACGAGGCGCGCGATGTACTGCGTCACCGGTTTCGGCAGAAACACTCCGTCGACGATGGCGAATGCTTCCTGCAGGTCCTCCTCACTCATCACGCACTCGAGCTCGGGCACCTGGCCGCGACGGCGATTCTCGAGAATCGTCACGAGGACGTCCGGACCGACCGACGGCACGTCGACCTTGAACAGGAAACGGTCGAGCTGCGCTTCGGGCAGCGGATACGTCCCCTCGAGTTCGATCGGGTTCTGGGTCGCGAACACGAAGAACGGGGACGGCAGCACGTGGCGATCGCCGAGCACACTGACCTGCCGTTCCTGCATCGCTTCGAGCAGCGCGGACTGCGTCTTCGGCGACGCACGGTTGATCTCGTCGGCGAGCACGAGGTTCGCGAACAGCGGCCCTTGCTGGAACACGAACTCGCGCTTGCCGTCCTGCTCCTGCAGCACCGGCCCGCCGGTGATGTCGCTCGGGAGCAGATCGGGCGTGAACTGCACGCGCCGGAACGACAGGCCGAGCAAACTCGACAGCCCCTTCACGAGCTCGGTCTTGCCGAGACCCGGTAGGCCTTCGAGCAGCAGGTGCCCACGCGAAGCGAGCGCGATCGTCGTCAGGTCGAGCAATTCGTCCTGTCCGAAGATGACCTGGCCGAGTCCACCGCGCAGCTTGCCGAGCAGGTCGCGACCACGCTCGGTGCGTTCGGGGGACAGGAGTGCGTCTGCGGAATCACTGCTCATGTGTGCGGCGGCGTGCGGGTGCGGCGATCACTTCGGCGGCTCCTTGCCGCGCGAGGAGAAGAAGCGGCGGATCGCATCGCGATGCCGCGGGGCGAGGCGACGACGCCACGTGACCTTGCCGGTGCCGGCGGTGCCGGCGCTGCCGCCGGTATTGTCACGCTGCGCGTCCGATTCGGGGGCGGTGCGACGCATGCCGACGATCGACCACTCGCGCGGCGCGGCGACGCCCGGCGGCAGTCGCTTGACATCGAGCTTGGACGTGTCGGTGTCGCTGCGGTTCGAGTACTCGAGGGCGGCGTCACCGCGGCCACGGTTCACGCCGCCGCGCCCGGGCATCGATCGCTCCGAGTCCTGCCCGCCGAGGCCGAAGCCCTGACCGTCTTGTGCGGCTTGGAGAATCGCGTCGAGGTCTTCGAGCTCGTTCTCCGGCAGCTTGCCGAGCTGCGCCAGCTTGCCGAGTTCGCCGTCGACCGCGTTCTGGAGCCCCTTCGCGAGCGCCTGCAGCTGCTGCGCGTTGAGGCCGAGCGCCGCGACGTCGAGCTTCTGCGCGGCGGCCTGCAGCTCCGAATCGGACGATTCTCCGTCTTGCGCGGACTGCATGTTGCCGAGCATGTCTTGCAGTTCCTTCGGCAGGTCTTCGAGCAGGCCGAGTTCGGCCGCGTGCTCCATCGCCGAAGACAGATCCTGCTGTGCCGTGCTGCCGGCGGCGTCCTCGGCCTTCGCGAACTCTCCGAGCTCGGCACGCGCGGCCTCGAGTCGGTCGAGCCGCAGGCTCTCCTCGTGCTCGAGCCGTTCGGCGAGGTTGTCGGCGTCACTCCATTCGACCGTGTCGCCCTCTTCGAGCATGCGCTGCATCTCGCCGACGCGATCGCGCATCTCCTCGGCGCTCTCCTCGTCGATCGATCCGGCCTCGAGCGCGAGCTCGACTTCTTCGGCGATCCGCTCGAGCTCGCCGCGCACCATCGACTGTTGCCGCGGCGTCTCGGGCGGCGGCAGGATCGCGATGCCACCCGCGAATCCCGCGACGACCACCGCGCGCACGAGCCAGCGCTGCGGGTGGAAGCTCGGCAGCTCGGCACGCGACTGTTCGATGCGCTGCGCGAGCTCCGGATTCCAGGCGACCGCATCCCGCTCGAGGCCCGCGATGAGCAGTCCCCCGAGTCCGTGGCGGCGATCGATGTGAGCCGCGAGCGCTTCCAGGCTCCAGCAGCCACGCCAGGCGACGAACGCGCCAAAGGCCGCGGCCGCGCCGAGCCCGATCCAGAGCCAGCTCCAGTCCGGCGGCAGGTAGCTGCCGAGCAGCCGCGCAACGAGGACCACCGTGCCGGCGGCCCCGGCCAGCACGCAGTTCGCGAGGACCGTCCCTTCGAGGAACCGCGCGGTCACAACGCGGCGACGGAGGCGAGCGAGTTCGATCGAGGCGGCCTGGTGCATGCGGGGTCCCTGTGACGGCACGTCGCCCAAAGTACTTCAAAGTTCCCGCTGACGAGGCGAGTTATCGCAATTCGATGCGGTCGAGCCGGAAGGCCGCCGGACGCGTCCGACCCTGATGCTGCTCGGCGATCCAGTTGTCGGCGGACAGCAGCACATCCACCGCGGGTGTGTCGCGCACGTCCACGGGCAGCGGAATCACCCACTCAGCGATGGGCGAGCCGCCTGGCTTCGGTGCCTCGACCTCGATTCGCTCGAATTCCCTCCCGCCAGCGTGGATCGAAAGCATGAGCGGATACACGCCGGCCTCGACGGGCAAACGGGTCAATCGAAGCTGCAACACAGTCGCGTCCTCGCGATGCAGGCCGAGCATGCACGACATGCCGACCGTCCCGTCCGCCGGATCTACGCCGCCGTAGATCTGCTGGAAGCCCGTGCCCTCGTCGATGTCGACCGTCGCGCCGAACACCGCCTGCCACGCCTGCCGCACCTCGTCCTCGACACGCCAATCGGAAACGTCGTAACGCATCGACTCGTAGCGTTCCTCGAGCTTCGCGAGCGGCTTCGCGCCCGCGCCGTCGACCCACTTCCGCTCCAGCAAGAACTCGCCGAGCACGACGGCCGCGCCGGTGTACCACCGGCCGTTCGGGTGCGGGTCGCCCTCGATGCAGTCCTCTGCTCCGCGCGGCCCGAGCAATCCGATCTGCACGAGGTCCGGCATCGCCGTCGCCAACCGCTCACGGGCGACGAGGTGGAAGTCGTCGCGATCGGGATACGCGATCACGAACTTCGCATCCCGCGCCGCGAGGCGATCGCGCAGATCCCGCATGCCCGCGACGTACTCGTCCCATCGCCGCCGCGACTCCGGCGAGAGATCGGTCAGCAAGAGAGGCCAAGTGATGCGCCCACCGAGGAACTGCCGCTGGCGCTGCGCGAGCGCGGCGACGAATCCCGCGTAGTACTCGACGCCCATGTACGGTCGCCCCTCACGCGGTTCGATCCAGCGCTGGCCGACCTCGGAAACGGAGTAGGCGTCGTCGAGATCGTTCGCGACCGGCAGCGTGATCACGATGTCCGGGTCGATGCGCGCGAGGTGGTTCTTCAGATAGCGCGCCTGGTTCGCGAACGTCCAGCCCGTGCACGCCACCGTGTACACCCACGGCCGGGGGGCGCCGTCGCGCATCGTGTGCGCCAGGACGTTCTCGAGACGATGCGCGAGCGTCTCGTCGTCCTTGACGCCGAACCCGAACGCGAACGAATCGCCGAGCACGACGATCCGCGCAGCGCCCGGCTGCGGTTCGGGCCCGAGCCGCTTACGCATGCCGAACGCGTCGGTCGTCGCCGGCACATTCCAGAACTCGCGCTCGAGCGACGGCTTGGTCCGGAACCCGACGAGCGGATCCTCGTCGACCGCGAACGGCCCCACCGTCAGCGCCGCCGCCTTGATGCGCTCCTCGTCGAGCATTTGGTTGCGCAGGATCGGCCGCGGAAAGAGCAGCGAGTCGCCGGTGCAGAGCGACCACACGCCCTCTGCGAGCGTCGTGGCCACGCCGACCGAGACGAGCATGATGGCGATGCGAGCGACGGACATGGGCGGGCAGTGGAACGGATCACCGGCCCTGCCGGCAAGGGGGAATCGTGGATGGCGCGTCGACGCGCACGCACTACGATGCGCCGCTTCATGTCCCGCCGCACCCGCGATCTCCACGTCTGGAAGTACAAGACCGACGACGGCCGTCGGCGTGAGGTCCGCGCACAGCTCCTCGACGGCATCTGGTGCTTCAAGTCGAAGCACAACGACGAGGACGAGTGGACCGAGCACGAGGAGCCGCCGCTCGAGGATCTCGAAGACCTCTACACGGTGCTCTTCAACAAGTACCAGCGGAAGCGGCTGGCGTGGGAGCGCGTGCTCCACGTGCGTGAGATGATCGAAGACCGCGGCGGCGAAGTGCGCGACTGAGCGAGGGCGCCGGCACCCGCGGAATTCCCTTGCTGCCTCTCCGCCCCCTGCCCGAAAGTCCCGCTCGATGGACGCGCCCGAGAACCCGAGAGAGCCGACGCCCCGCCAGGGTCTGATCGCGCTCTGCGTGCTCGGCCTCGCGTTCCATCTGCCGCGCCTGTTCCGCCCGCTGTCGGACATCGACGCGTGCGCGGGTCCGTACTTCGGCGTGTTCTTCCGCAATTACGAGGCGTACGGCTTCTGGAACCTGCGCGGCATGTCTCTGTGGCGCCAGCTGTTCCCGGCGCCGGAGATGGCGGAGCCGTACCTCACCCACCCCCCGGGTCTGTGGTGGACGATGTACGCGCTCGGCGGTGACGAGTGGGCGATGCGCGCGCCGACGATCGTCGGTGCCATTCTCGCGGCGTGCTGCCTGTATTTAATCGTGCGCCCCAAGCTCGGCGCGTGGCCGGCGCTCGTCGCCGGCGCGCTCTTGCTCGGCGGCCCGGCGATGGCGGTCTACTGCCAGCTCAGCTACGAGCCGGTGTCGACGGGCATCGGCCTGCTGATGTGCCTGTCCACGCTGCGGGTCATGGAGGCGAGCGACGCCGCGCGGCAGAAGTGGCGCATCGTGCAGGTCGCGAGCGCGTTCGTCGGCACGTGGATGGACTGGTCGTTCGGGATGTACTGCTTCGCGCTCGTGCCGCTCACGGCTTCGTCGAACGTGCGCACGTGGTTCTCGCGTCTGCTGCCGCCGGGCATCGCGACGGTCGTCGCAGTCTCCACCGTGATCGCGTGGCAGAAGTGGGCCCTCGCGTCCCCGAGCGTCACGGCTCCGCCGGACGCGGGCGGCGTCGTGCAACAGTTCCGCGAGAACGTGCTGACCCGCCCGGACACCGGCGAATACCTGCGCAAGATCGCGCACTGGATGCGCCATTCGATGGGCATTCCGATGCTCGCGACCGCGCTGCTCGGCGTAGCCGTGTTCTTCCAAAGGTCCCCTCGCCTGACGATGACGCTCCTCGTCGGCGGCGCTTCGCACTGGCTGTTGTTCGCGGGCCACGCGCTGGGGCACCCGCACTTCTTCTGCCTGACGACGCCGTTCGTCGCGGCCAGTGCCGCCGCACTGTGGACCGGCCTCGCATCCCGCGCACCCCGGGCCGGCGTGTTCGTGATCGCGGCGATCACGGTGACCACCTGGCTGATCACCTACGCCCACGACAGGCGCACCGACTCGAGCTTCCAGCGCGACCTCGGGGCGGCGATCAACGACGCGGCACGCGTGCGCGACGCCGAAGGCCAACCGACCGACGAGAAGATCGGCGTCATGACGAACTTCGCGCCGGTGTGGGCGGCGTATGTGGACGAACCGACGGCGTTCGTCGTGTACCCGATCACGGACGTCGCCGCGCTCGAGAGCGTGCGACGCGATCGACCCTACCGCTACGTGCACCTCACGGTCGAGAAGCCGCCAGGCGTGCCGTGGAACGATCCCGACCCGGTGCTCGCGGCGTGGCTCGAGCAGTTCCCCAAGCGCGAGCTGCGAGGGCTCGAGCAGCACATCTACGATGCGGGCTATGGGTGGGATTGGAATGTTACCGGCGCGGCGGTCTACGAGGTGCCACGAGCGCTCGCGCAACTTGCAGCCAGCACAGCGTTCGAGCTTTTCGATCTGGGCCGCACCCGACTCGCGACACTCCGGACGTCCGGCGAAGGTGGCGAACTCGAGAGTTCAGACGACCCGACCAACAGTAACCCCGGATGGCCCGACCGCCCGTTCTCCGCGACGCGCGATCCCGGGACTGGCGTCTACATCGCAAGAGTCGAACGAACCGAACTGACGCTTCGCTTCTTCCACGACCGGTCGTGGACCGCGCTCCAAGGCGACGACGTGATCGCTCGAGGAACCTACTCGGTCAAGCCATGATCTCGCTGGACTCGTGGTGGATAACCTGCGCGACTTTCCGTCGTCCCTCGCTCCGTTTGTCACACCGCGAAACTTCGCTCCCAACACCGGAGCCACGAGATCGGCGAGCAGCACGAGCGCCCAAATGCGACCGTGGGACACGTCGTAGTCGGCGAGCAGCTGGTAGAGGCCGCCAGGCGTGCCGTGGAACGATCCCGACCCGGTGCTCGCGACCTGGCTCGAACAGTTCCCGAAGCGTGAACTGCAAGGGCTCGAGCGGCACATCTACGACGCGGGCTACGGGTGAGATTGGAAGGTGATCCGGGCGGCGGTTTACGAGGTGCCGCAGACTCCGTAGGGAGAGCCCGAGTTCAAATACTGGCTCGGCGGCTCGTATGCTGCCGACAATGGCTCCCGAGAAACGTCCCGCGAAGTACTTCCTGATCGCCGCAATCGTCATCACGGTCGCCTACGTCGGTATCTACGCGGCCGTTCGCGCGACCGGTTCGATCCGCATCGAGGACAACTACTGGCCGGACGCAGGCATCCATTCGCGCGTCAAGTTCGAGAACGACTCACAGCTCTTGCGCACGACGTTCTGGCCGCTGTGGATGGCAGAGTCGACGCTACAGCCGGCCGCGCCAATGATCGCGCAGAAGTTTTGACCGACCTCGGGCGCGGCTAGTCACTCGTCAGACACAGCCCGAGCACGAGGTGCAGCCCCATCCTCAGTGCTCCTTCTGCGCCATCCTCGGATTCGGTCGCACGCCGCGCGGACTGGACCAGCCGAAGTCCGTGTAGCCGGCCACGCACTCGTCGAACTCGTCCTCCTCCTCGAACGTGTAGCCGCGACCACCGACGTCTTCGAGCAGCTCGGTCATGACCTCGATCACGCCGGACTCGTGGTGCGTGACCTGTGAGACCTTCCACGCAAAGGAGTCCCCGGCGCGATCGTTGTGCAGCTTGAGGAACTCCCCGACGCGCGGCACGGCCGGCATCTCGAGCTGGCGGGTGAGGTGGATCCAGCGGGTCGGGCTGGCCAAGTAGATGTGGATCGAGATGTCGAACACGCACTAGTGTCCCTCGTCTGAAGTCCGTAGCGAAAGTAGCCGCGTCAGTCGATTCGCGCGCGAGGCGCTGCGACGACACGGCTTGTCAGTGGACAAGTTGAGGAGCAGCAACGCAGCGAGCGGGTCGAATGGCCGGTTACTTGTGAGGCGGACTTCGGACGCGGGGCACTAGCCTCAGCTGTCGTTGCTCGCGCTTCGGAACGACGCTTCGATGTCCCGCGACGGCGGCCACAGGAGGCCCTGCGCCAAACGGACCCCGGCTTCCTCTAACACCCGGCGTTGCGACTCACGTTCGACGCCGCGGGCGATCAGCTCGATGTCCGTGTGCTGGAGCATCGCGACGAGCCGCTCGAGGATGCGTCGCGATGCCGCGCTGCCATCGACGTCCGCGACCAAGCGGCCATCGACCTTCACGACGTCGGGTTCGAGTGCGAGCAGCGTTTCGAGCGAGGTGCGACCGAGACCGACATCGTCGACGCCGATTCGAATCCCGCGGTCGCGAAGGCGGTCGATCCGGGCCCGAAGTTTGGCCGGCTCGCCGACGAAGTGCCGTTCGCTCAGCGCGACACAGCAGCGGCCGCCGCCGGCGATCCGCTCGAGCAGTCGGTCGACCCGTGCGGGAGACGACGACAGCAGGGTGATGGGGAAGATGTTGAGATGAACGTGCGGAGCACCTGCGAGGCGGATCGCGCGTTCGACGCAGGCCTCGAGTGCGAGCAGGTCGATCTCCTCGAGTCGACCAGCCTGCGCTGCGGCTTGGAACACTCGGGAAGTCGTGGCCGCGGCGTCGCTGCCGCGCGCGACGAGCTCGACGCCGATCCGTTCGCGGCTGGCGACGTCGTGCACGCCTCTTGCGACGACGCGCAGGCTTTCGGCCGGGGACGCGCCGAGGAGCGTTTCGAGGGAGGCGAAACCCGTCGCGCTGTCGTCCGGATCCGCGAACGTGACCCGATTGCGGCCGGCGTGCTTGCTGCGCTTGAGCAGGCCGTCGGCCTGCGCCACGAGATCCTCGGGTCGGCTCGAGGGAGAGGCTGCGACGACCCCGACGCTGACCGTCGCCTCGATCTCGTGCCCCATGTGGGCGATCGGCTTCGCGGTGATCGCCCGCCGGAGCTTCTCGCCGACGTGGGCGCCTTCGGCGAGCCGCGCGGACGGAAGCACGACGAGGAACTCGTCGCCGCCGACGCGGGCGAGGAGGTCCGTCGGGCGAAGCGACTCGCGCAGCCGGCGCGCGACTTCCCGCAGCGTCGTGTCTCCGGCCGGAAGCCCGAATCGATCGTTGATCGTCTTGAACTCGTCGCAGTCGACGAGAATCGCGACGAAAGTGTCGCCGCGGCGCGCGCCCACGTGGAACTCGCGAACGAGGACGCGTTCGAGCCCGCGGCGATTCAGGAGCTCCGTCAACGGGTCACGATCCGCTTCCCACTCGAGATCCGCTGCGCGAGTCTCGAGTTCACTCTCACGGACACGCCGTTCGGTCTCGTCGACCCATTGGCAGACGAAGAATCCCGGCAGGTGCTCGGACTCGTTGACGTACACGAGCTCGATTTCGCACGGCGTGTCCTGACCTTCCTCGAAGGTGAGCGCGACCTGGGCGGTCGCGGAGCCGGCTTCGACCGCGCTCTCGAGCGCTTGCTTCCAGGCCTGCTGGTCGTCCGCGTCGAGCAGCAGCTCTTCGACGCGCTCGGGGATCGCCTGCTGCCGTCCCCGCAGTTTGCGTCGCACGGCGCCGTTGCCCCATAGGACGGTGCCGTCGAGTTCGACGAGGAGCATGGGCACGAGCGCGTGATCACAGGCGCGGAGATGGATTTCGAGTCCGCGCCGATGTTCTTGGTCGAGCTGCACACGCGATGTGACGTCCTCGGCAGAGCCGATGATCAGGCGGCGGCCTCCATCTTCGATGACGCCGTGGGCCCGGTCGGCGATCCAGCGCACCTCGCCGTCTGCTCGGACGATTCGATACTCTGCGGCATACTCGCCGGTGCGCGCCGAGCTGAGGTACTCGCGCTCCACGCGCTGTCGGTCGTCCGGATGGATCGAGCCCGGCCAGCCACGCGACTCCTGTAGACGGTCGTCGACCGGTTGGCCCCAGACGCGCTCGAACGACGGTGACAGGTAGCCGAGGCGCAAGGATTCCGCATCCACGGACCAGAAGACGTCGCGGCTGGTCTCCTCGATCGAGCGGAGAATCCGCGCCTGCTCCCGCGTCGCACGCTGCGCCTCTTCGATCCGCGACATGTCGACGAAGGTGACGACGACGCCGGCGATGTTCGCGCCGACGCGATACGGATGCACTCGCAGATGGATGTGGACGCCTTGCTCGGTCGAGACCTGCTGCTCGACGGCCTCGCCGCTGTCGAGGACGGACTTTGCGAGCGAGCCCAGGTCCGTGTCGACGAGATGAGACTGCAGCTCGGTAATGCGTCGCCCGGGGTCTTGGTCTCGCAGCGGCAGCGCGATCTGCGCCGACGGCGTGAACCGGCGGACGCGCATCGCCGAGTCGAGGAAGATCGTCCCGATCTCCGTGTTGTTGAGAAGGTGCTCGAGGTCAGCGGTCACCTCGAGGAGCTCCGAGATCTTCTGCTCGTGTTCCGCGTTGACGGTGTAGAGCTCCTCGTTGACCGAGTGGAGTTCCTCGTTGGTCGATTGCAGCTCTTCGTTGGAGGCGAGCAGCTCTTCGTTGGTCGCCTGCAACTCTTCGTTGGACGTTTCGAGCTCTTCGATCGTCGTCTGCAGGCTCTCGCGCGTCGAACGGAGATCGGTCTCTAGAGCGTCGATCTGGCCGCGAACCGCCTCGTCGAGATCGATCTCGTCGCTCCGGGAACCCGCGGCGGCCCGCGCATCTTGCTCCTGGGACCGCAGCAGCAAGACGTCGAGGCCGGGGAGTTGTTCGTCCTTGTCATCGCTCGCGGTGGCCCCGACGTGGAGCAGCTCGAGCGAGCAGTTGCTTCCGTCGATCTCGAGGCTGCCGATCCGGACCACCTCGGAGCTGCCGCGAGCCTGACGTATCGCCCAGCGCGTGGCGTCGACAGTGTTGGCCGGGAGCATTTCGAACAGGTCCGTGCTGACGCGTCCCCGTGGAACCTGGAGCCATCGTCCGATGTCGCCGAACGAGTACACCACGCGGCCGGCGTCGTCGACGATCGCACCGGCGGTCGCGAGCAGGTCGATCATCGATTCGACGGCACGGGTGATCGCCGACTCCGGGAAGGCGGGCGGCGTGCTGCGCCCGGGGCCGAAGGAATCCGGCAGCAAGCGCAGGTGAGTCGACGAGCCTCGGAAGCCCGGGATGGCGCGACTGCCGGCGCGGCGCGAGTAGATCCGGGCGCGCGCGTCCACCGAGTCGAACCCGTCCCCGAACTGCTCCACGCTCTCGCTCGCTCCGAGGAACAGAATGCCGTCGGGAACGAGCGCGAAGCAGAACCGTTCGAGTGCGGCGCGCTGCGCTTCGGGCTTCAGGTAGATCAGGAGGTTGCGGCAGGTGATCAGGTCCGCGCGGGGGAACGGGGGGTCGCGCAGCACGTCGTGACGCGCGAACACGATCCTGTTGCGCAGCTGCGGTGCGATCTTCAGCTCGTGCTTCTCTCCGACGCTGCCGATTCCAGCCGCGAACGGTGGGGGGATCTCCTCGAGGACCGATGCCGGGTATCGCGCGGTCGACGCGGACTCCAAGACCTGTGCGGCGATGTCCGTAGCGAAGATCTTGAACTCGCGTTTGCAGTCGAGTTCGCGCAGCGTCGAGTCGATCAGCACCGCGACGGTGTATGCCTCTTCTCCGCTCGCGCAGCCAGCGACCCAAACGCGGAAGGGGCCGTCTTGGTCTCGAGTCTCGCTCAGTCGTTCGATGAGCGCCCGACGCAGCGCTCGGAACGCCTCCGGATCGCGGAAGAACTGCGTCACGTTGATCAGGCAGTCGCTCGCGAGCCGTGCGACCTCCGAGTCGTCCCGTCGCAGCATCTCGAGATAGGCGGCGGGGTCCCGCATGTGGTGCAGGCTCATGCGTCGTTCGATCCGCCGCACGAGCGTCCCCGGCTTGTAGGCCGTGAGGTCGCAGTCGAGCCGTTCCTTGAGAACGTCGAGGATGGCTTCGTACGGCTCCTTGTTGGCCGGGGTTTCTGCGAACCCCATCGCGGCCCGGTGCAAGAACGGGTGACGCAGCAGTGCGCCGACGCGCTCGGCGAGTTCCGCCGGTGGCAGCACGAAGTCCGTGCAGCCGGTCGCGATGGCGGCTCGCGGCATCCCGTCGAACCGCGCGGTTTCGGGCTCCTGGACGAGCACCGTGCCACCCGCATCCTTGACGGCTCGCACGCCGCGCGCGCCGTCGCTGCCGGTGCCGGACAGCACGAGCGCGATCGCGGCGTCCTTGCGCTCGCGTGCGAGCGAACACAGGAACTCGTCGATCGGTCGCGGCACCGTCACCGTCGTGGCCGGCTGCTCCTCGAGATTCAGGTTGCCGTTCTCGACCACGATGTTCGAGCGGGGCGGCAGCAGGTAGATGCTGTTCGGCGCGAGATCCACCCGCCCCTCGACCTTGACGACCTGCATGCCCGTGTGCCGGCGCAAGATCTCGTCCATCAGGCTCTTGAAGTCCGGTGACAAGTGCTGGACGACGACGAAGGCGGCGCCCGAGTCGGGTTCGGCGTTGTCGAAGAACTCCTGGATCGCCTCGAGGCCACCGGCGGACGCGCCGATGCCGACGACCACGGTCGCTGCGGCGTGAGAGCTCGTGCGTTTCGAAGAGGAACGGGATTCGTCCTTGGCCATGGAGAGCTCGGCTGGTCGTCGGGGTTGATTCAGAACGCGTCGCGACGCGCGGCGGGCGACGCGCTGCGTTCACGAACCGGCTCGATCTCTGCGGCGATGGCGCGGCGAGCGCCTGGGAGAGACCGGGAGTGGCGGCGGCGGGAGCGTCGGGCGCTGCAAATGCGGCACTGGTCGTTCATGGAGCGATCCTTCCGTGGCGGAGGCATGCGCAGGAGCCCAGCCACGACGGCGAGTCGTGGTCGGTCGCGTGCCCGACGTAGGCCTCTCATATCGCACGAAACGGCGACTCGTTGCAGCACGAAGCGCTGACGCGAAGCGTCGGTATTTCCGACGCTATGGGCGCTTTGGCGCAGAGGATCGGACGGGGGACCGGCGATCCGAGCCGGGATCGGTCGTCAGTTCTGCTCGTGCGCCTTGGCCCCGAGCACCCGGCGGAGTCGATCCTGGAACCCGAAGCCGACGCCGTCCTTCTCGAGCCCGTCTTGGAACTCGGCCTGGTCGACGCCTTCTTGTGCGACGACCACGTAATCCGGGCGATCCGCCGCGGTCTGGTGGACGAACTGGGCTACGACGTGGCCTCGTGAGACCACGAACGCGCCCGGCATCTGCGCCGCGTCGCCGCGCAGCCAGCCGATGCCGTGTCCCTGCTTGACGCCGGCTTCCCAGCCGCGCTTCCACACCGACCAGCCCAGGAGCTGGGTCGGGCTGCCGCGGCGCAGGGCAAAGGCGCGGTAGAGGACGCGGTCCGGGTCGCTGATCGCCGTGACGTCGTCGAGGCCGTAGCCGCGGAACAGCTCGCGGGCCTCTTGCTCCGACGACATGTGCACCAGGACGAGGCGGGTGCCCGAGGAGTGCAGCCGCTCGTTGATCGCGGCCAGATCCGCGAGGGCTTCCCGACAGAAGGTGCAGCCGAAGTGCCGCAGAAACACGAGGAATTGGGGCTGTTGCCGTGACGCCTCGAGCAGGTCGGTTCCATCGGCGTCCTGGTAGAGGGACAATGCCATGTCCAGGGGCACTACGGGAGGCGTGTGATCGGCCCGATGGGTGCGGGCTGCGCCTCGCAGAATCAGGCCGAAGGGAACCCACCAAATCGGGCCGAGCGCAAAGACCAACAGGCCGGGCTCCCACGGCATGCGCCCACGGGAGGCGGCCCAGACAAAGCCGACGGGGACCAGGACCTTGATCAGCAGTCCCACCAGCACGATGGGCCAGAGTCGGAACGGATGCCTCGCGGCCAAACCGTAACCGAGACCCAGGAGCGCGACGAACAGCCCCAGACACTGCCAGACTTCGGGATACGCCGAATGCTCGAGGCCGGCCCAGGCGAGCGGTGCGGCGGGCTCCAGGACGACGAAGATGCCGCCGAGGATATTGAAAGCGGCCGCAAGTCGAAGGACACGGGCCATCCAGTCCGGAGCTGTGCTTTCGGGCGGCATTGGGAAGGTATTCGCAGTCACACGCCAAACGGATGCGGCCGTCTCGTATGTCGGGGATATGACCCCGGAGTCTACCCCCGACGCCCGCCTGCCGCCTCCGGGGGGGCGCCAGAAGCAAGCGGGACATCGATTCCGGCTCGCCGGCGCAGCACCGCGAAACCCGCGAGCACGAGCAGTGCGAGCGCCAGGCCGCCGACGAGGGGCCTCCCGCGCATCCAGGGATAGACCGACCCCACCGCGAGGCGTCGGAACTCGATGCCGAGCTTGATGTCGCGCGGGATCGTGTGCGTCTCCCACCGGAATCCCGCGTCGTCGAGCGTCAGGATGCCGACGGTCGGCAGGTTCTCGTCCGTGTCGTCGTGGCTACGGTCGCAGTTGTTGCCATGGTGGTAGTGGCGCGTGCCGGCGTCGTCGTCGAACGACTGGCTGCGGTGCACGTGCCCGGCGAATTGCACCGTGGGCGCGGACGGCAATGGCTCGTCGATGGGGCGGTGGGCGGCCACAATCACGCCGCGTTGGGCTGGATCGGACGCCGAATCGCGCATCAGCGCGACCGACGGCTTCGTCAGCGGTCCGGCGGCATTGTCGAGGCCGATCAGCCGCCAGCCGCGGACGTCGACACGCCAGTGCCGCGGTCCGATCCAGTCGTCGTAGTGGTCGAGGGTGTCGGTCTCCCGGTGCAGGTCGTGGTTGCCCGGAACGCTGAGCACCGGAACGTCGGGGCCGTAATCGCGAAACACGCTGTGGAGGGCCGCGTAGCGACCCGGCAGCGCGTTGTTCACCGTGTCCCCGAGCTGGAGGATCAGGTCCGGCTGCAGGTCGGCGGTCAGCGCGAGCAGGTCGGTGAATTCGGACAGGCCGTTCTGGATGTCACCGATGACCGCGACGCGGATCGGACCGTTCTCCACGGCTGGGATCTCTTCGAGGGGTGTCGCCAACTTGCGTGGACCGTCGGCCCAGGCGGTGGCGCCCGACCACCAGGCAGCGCCCAGCAGGATCGCGACGGTCCATGCGAACAAGCCGAGAGCGACGCTTGGCCAGCGGCGTCGGCTCATCGAGGTTGTTCCGGGGTTGGCTGAGGCATGAGGGCAGCAACCCTAGCAGATTCGGAACCAAGTCGAACCCGCGGCTTCGGCCCGCTCACCGCACGCGATCGACGGATCGATTCGTGAACCGAACCCGTCCGTTCTCGATCACCAATCCCTGAGAGAAAAGCAGGGTGTCGAGTGGGATCTGAGGCGGGATCGGAAACGCATACGTCGCGACGCTTTCGCCCGGAGCGAGCACCTGAGTGGAGGCCCAGGGCACGAGCGTGAGCGGGTCGATACGGAGGTCACCCCAGTCGAACAGGGAGATGCGCGCCGGCGCGAGGCCGAGCAGCATGGCGACGGACCGCGTCGTGTCGTCTTGTGACGGTCCGAACTCGACGCGCAACTCGAAAGACGTTCCGACGCGTGGGGCGAACGGCGCGACGAGCTGCGTGGCGTGATTGATCAACACGACCTGATCGAGGATCACGTCGACGTCCTGGTCTTCGTCGATGTCGACGATCAACGCGTTGAGCGAGAAGATGACGCCCTCCAGGACCGTCCCGTCCGACGTGAAGTTCAGTGCGCCGTCGTTGGTCAGCGTGTTGAATCCGCCACCTCCGGCCGTGCTCGCCAGCAGGTCGACATCGCCATCCATGTCGTAGTCGAGAAAGGCGATGACGCCCGGCTGGGGCAGCGAGATCCCGTAGTCGAAGAATCCGTCGCCGTCGTTACGGATCTCGATGCCGATCCCGATCACCATGTCGACAGCCCCATCGCCGCTGAAGTCGCCGACTGGCTCCATGGGGAGCCAGAATGGCAGGTCGAAGTAACCGGGCGGGAGGCGTTCGACGGTCTCCATCGTGAACGTGCGGGAACCCTGGTTGACGTGGATGCCCTCCGAGAGGAAGTCCTGGTCACCATCGCCGTCGATGTCGTAGGCGTGCGCGCCATCGATCACTCTTGCGGAGGGGGCCATGACGGTCGTCGCTGGAAAGAAGCCGTTGCCCGCGTTCCAGAGAATCGTGGCGTCCGTGAACTGCCGGACACCGATGTCGAGGTGCCCGTCACCGTCGAAGTCCGCCGCGACCCAAGAGTCCCAGTCGAACGGTGTTGCCGGCAGTCGCAGGGGTGAGCCGAGATGGAACTGGCCGGTGCCGTCGTTGATCAACAGCGCGGAGTCGACGATCAGATCCGGATCGCCGTCGGAGTCGAGGTCCGCGAACGCGCCGTCGAATCCGATTTGTGGTGGCAGTTCGCGATGCTGCCACGTTCCGTCGTCCGCCTGTATTTGGAGTGAATTCGGCGGAAGGAACAGGTCCAGGTCGCCATCCCCGTCGACGTCCGCGGCAGCGCGGGCTCCACCGAGGTCGGGTCTCCACGGCGATACGTCGACGAATCGAGCCCATGGTTCGGCCGATGGCGTGTTGAGAAACAGTCCCGCCGCCCCGAGCAGCAGGTCGTCCCTGCCGTCGGTGTCGAAGTCCGTCGCGAACGCGATGCCGTCGGATTCGGACGCGGACGTGAGTTCCTCGATGACGTGCGGGATGCCGGTATTGCCGTTTCGGTTTTCGAAGATCGTGTCCGGGCCGACAAAAACGTCGGGCCGTCCGTCCGCGTCGGCATCCAGGATCGCAGTGCGGTCCAGGTCCAGTTCACTCGTGGCGATGCCGAAGGAGTTCGGGTCTTCGACGAGGCTGCCCGTGCCGTCGTTCTTCCAGAGGGAGACGTTGAAGTCGTTGCCGCCGGATGTGCTTTCGAGAGCTACGACGTCGACGTCGGAGTCCCCGTCGTAGTCGACGACGAGCATCTTGGCGAGCGCGCGGGGCAGCTGGTCGTCGAGCGTGAAGTTTCCGGCACCGTCGTTGAGCCAGATCTGTGCCGTGTTGGGCATGGCGAAGGTGTTCGCGACTCGCGCGAGGTCCGGGTCGCCGTCGCCGTCGAGATCCGCGATCGCCGTGCTCCGTGTCGCAAGCTCCGGGACGGGGCCGTCGGCCGGCACGGTGAGGAACGAGAACGTGCCAGTTCCGTCGTTGAGGAGGACTGCCGGCTCTTCGCGGCTCGCCTCGAGCAGGATGTCGGCGTCGCCGTCGTCGTCGACGTCGACCGGGTGCAGCTGGTTGATCGTGAACTGCGTCGGCATCGTGGGAAAACGGAGGCCGCTCGTGTCGGCGAACGCCAGCGGCGCAGTCTGCTCGAAGAAGGCGAGGCCAAACCAGAAGCGGACGATGTCCACGTCACCGTCCGAGTCGAAGTCCGCGGCGATCAGTCTGCCGCGCAGATCGAGGCCGATGTCGATGCTCGCAAAGCGTGCGTTGCCATCATTGAGGTGGGCGCGACCGGACGACATCAGCAGGTCCGTGTCACCATCCATGTCGAGATCGGTCGTCAGGCTCGCACGATCGAGTCGGGGGAGCAGATGAGTGCGACCGATGGGCTCGAATCGGGTTTGGGCAATGCCCGGTGCGGCGATCAGGCAGGCGAGCGCGATGCGATTCAGCATGCGCGGAGCCTACCAGGTTCCGGGCTGGCCGGCGTGTGCTGACGCAGCACCGTCGTGTGGGACCTCGCATTTGCGCGCGCCAGGCTTCGCATCGCGACTCGGCGTTGGTCTACGATGTTGTCGCCGCATGCCGAGTCTGATCGCACACCTGAGCAAGCGCGCGCAGCGAGAGCTGCTCGACGACGTCAACTATCTGAATCTCGGCGAGCTCCGCACCTTCTGCCGCGAACACGGAATCCCCACGGCGATCTACATCGAGGCCGAATCGGGAGAACGGCGGCGTTCGAAGGACACGGATCGCAAGTCGGTCGTGCTCGGTCGTGTGCGGCGGTATCTCGAGACGGGGCGCGTTCCCGAGCCCACGGTGTTCTGCGCTGCCGTCGTCCGCCTCGATGGTTTGCCCGAGGAGCCGCGTCCGACGGATCGGCTGTACTACGGGTGCTACGACAAACAGAACCCGAAGATGATGGCGCTGCTGCGGAAGCTCACCGACGGGGCGTTTCGAAATGGCGCCGTTGCGCGCATTCTCGCGCGCGAGTTCTGGACGGCCGGAGTGGCTCCGACGTTCCGTGAGTTCGCCCGAGAGTGGATCGTGGCCAATGAGAAGGGGCTCGGAATCGCAGATGGGGAACACCCCGAAGCGGCGTTCTTGACAGATCGAGCGAGGGGCGAAGCCGGAGACGACTGGAAGCAGAAGCGCGCTCGGATCGCAGCGAAGGTGCAGGATGCGCTCGCAACGATTCGGTGCCGATGACACACGGTCGTTGGGGTCGTTTCGGCCGTTGCGAACGACACAACGGCGAACACTGCCAGTGTGGTAGTGTGTCGAACCCGATGCCACGAACTCGTGCTGAGAAGACGACCCCATGACCCGACTCCCCTCTCTCGTCGCAGCGGCATTGCTGACGGCGTTCGGTGCCTGTTCCGATGGGCAGCCTCAGGAGGCGCACGCCGCCACGATCCCGGCAGCCGAGCAGACTCAGGTCGCGCTCGAGTTGCCGGGAATGGATTGAGGCGGCTGCGCCAAGTCAGTGCGGTCCGCACTGGCCAAAATCCCTCAGATCCAAGGTCTGACGGCCGAGCCGGGTTCGCCGGGTCGCGTGTCGTTCACGACCGCGAAGGACTTCGACTTCCGCAAGGCGCTCGACGCTGCCGTCGCGGACGGATTGCGGCCCATGAAGGGCTACAAGGTGGTCGAGTGAGCCGCGGGCGTTCCGCCTGAGGGTTGCTAGTCGGCTCGCATCCGCCGCTGCCCGACGAACGTCGCGATCAGCAGCAGGCCGATCGCAATCAGCGCGAACATGAAGAACTGCCGAGAGCCGAGAAGGCTCGCGGTGGACGCCGTCTCCGACGTCGCCTGCTCGAGGCTCGCGATCGTGAAGAGCAATCCATAGCGCTCGAACGACAGCGAGCTCAGGAACTGGAATGCCTCGAATCGGTGCGCGAGCAAGTTCATCGCGCCGACAACGAGGAGATAGGCGAACGAGAGCAGGTTCGGTGCCGCCTGGTTCTTCGCGAACGACGTGATGAGTGTGCCGACCGCCAGGTAGCCGCAGGTCATGACGACCATGGTCGTCCAGAACAGGGGCGAGCTCAGGGCGGCGGGCTGCAGCGCCGAGATCGCGAGCGCGGAGGTGCCGATGGCCAGCCCGCCGTGGACCAGCGCCTTCGAGAACATGAATTCGAAGAACGACGCTGGCGTCAGCAGGAGTGCGCGCAGCGTCCCTCGCTCTCGCTCCTGCGCCGTCAGGGAGACCAGGAGGCCGCAGGCTCCGAAGAACTGGATCATCGTCAGGAGGGCCGTCGCGATGAGCGGCAGGCTCAGGACGTCGGCGATCGAGACGCTCTCGAGTGCGGCCTGGGTCCGCTGCGCGCGCGTCGGCGGCGTGATGGGTTCGATCGTCTCCAAGAACTGCGGGATCTCGCCGAAGTATGCGGTCGACGCGGAAAGGAACCAGCGCGTCACCGGCCAGAGCGCATTGGGGTCGGACCCGGGGTAGCGATAGCGAATGTGTTGTCTCGTGACGCCCCGGCCCACGCCATTCCTCCGGTCGAGCACCGGCTGTCGAACCTCGATGACGAGGGCGTCCGGGGGGTACGGATCGGAGCCGAGCTCCGTGGCGTCCACGAAGCGGAGTTCGATCCGTCCCCGCGCGCGACGCTTCAGAGTTCGGATCCAGTCGTTGTCGTCCCAATACACGATCCAAGGAATCGGCTCGCGCTCGGCGGCCGCCGGTGCGGCATGCGCCTCTTCGACGAGTCCGCTCGACGCCGTCACGAACGCGACGATCACGAGCAGGCCCAGCATCATCAGGGCCGGACCGTTGCGGAGAAGACGTGCCACGTCTTTGCGGACGAGCGCGCGAAGGACGTGAGGGCGTAGCTTCATTCGTACGCCTCTCCCGTAAGCTTGCGAAACACGTCCTCGAACCGGAAGTCGAGCGAGTGGACGCGGAGCTCCGGCGCGGCGCCGACCAGCGCGGCGAGTTCTGCGCGCGCGGTCGGGTCGTCCTGATCGAAGACTCGCCGCGTGTGCTCACCGTCGACGTCGTATTCGACGCGCACCTGGCGTTCGGCGTGGCGCGTCATGAACGCGGTGGGGGTGTCGCATTCGACGAGGCGACCGCGCGAGAGAATCGCGACGCGATCGCAGATCTCTTCGACCTCGGCCATGTTGTGGGTCGTCAAGAAAACGGTGGTTCCCTCGTCGCGGAGCTCACCCAGCAGGCGGCGCACCACGCCGGTCGAGTGGGCGTCCAGGTTTGCCGTGGGCTCGTCGCAGAACAGGACCTTCGGCCGGTGCAAGATCTCGCGTGCGATCAGGAGCTTCTTGCGCATGCCCTTCGAATAGCGGGAGACCGCGAGGTTCGCGGCTTCCGAGAGCTCCAGTCGGCCGAGGGCCTCGTCGACGCGTTGCTTGGGCAGGCGATACAGCGAGGCGAAGATCCGGAGGTTCTCTCGGCCGCTCAGCTCTTCGATGTGGTCCTCGGTGTCCGGCACGTAGCCGCACAGAGGTTTGACCGCATCGAGACCGGACGGGAGTTCGTGGCCGGCGATGCGAACCGTGCCGGCCGTGGGGCGCAGGCCGCCGGTCAGCACGCGAATGGTCGTCGTCTTGCCGGCGCCGTTGGGACCCAGAAACCCGAACACCTGGCCGTGTACGGCGCGCAACGTGAGGCCGCTGACGGCGATGAACTTGCCGAAGTGCACGTGCAGCTGGTCGATCTGGATCATCGGTTGGTGTGAGGACCGTTTCCGAAGCAGGGGTTCGCCGAATCGGCGGGACCGGTTTCACCGAGGTCCTGTTGAGTGGCGTGCGCGTGCGAAGGACGAGGTCCACGCGGACGCCTCCGAGTCAGCGACCGTTCGAAAAAGTCGCCGACGTGTTCCGTCTCGGGAAGTCTCTCGACCGCGACCCGGCCGAGTTCAGCACGAGTTGCATCAACCGTCCGGTTCGCGTGATTCGTCCGCGTTTGTCTCACGCACGTCGAGCACCTGCACGTCGAACGTGAGGCGCTTGCCGGAGAGTGGGTGGTTGGTCGTGATGACCACTTCCTCGTCGTTCACCGAGCGCACCCAGACTCGAACCGACCCCTGTGGCCCGTCCGCCTGGAACGACATGCCGGGGCGGAGGTTCGCGTCCGCCGGAAACTGTTGCCGTGCGACCGCCTGCTCGGCTTTCGTGTCGTAGTCGCCGTAGCCGTCGGCCGCTTCGACCGTGACGCGGCACTCGTCACCGACGTGCTTGCCGGAGAGTTCGCGTTCCAAACCCGGTACGATGTCACCCGCGCCGTGCACGTAGAGGAATGGGCTGCGGCCGAAGGACTCGTCCGCAACCGTGCCGTCGTCGAGCGTCAGGCGGTAGTGGATGGTTACGGCGTAGCCGTCGGCGATCGCGGGCTTCATGAGGGAGCCGGTCCTACGCCGCGGTGGTGTGGCACCGTGAGCAGCACCGTAGGTTCGCCATGTGCGCGGTCACCAAAGCGATTCCCCCGAGCAGAGTCACGATACTCGCCGGAGGAATGTTCAGCGTCTTCTCCCCGGTCGCTTCGTCGACGACCAGAGACGGGCAACACTGGTCGCAGCACGTCGCGCCGGCCTCCGGTGTGGTCAGGTAGGGCAGCACGGCTCCGACGAGCACGAGCACGATTCCGACGCCGCCCAGTCCGGCGACCCAGCGACGTCCGTGCGTGCGGAGGCCGGTGCGAAGCGCGAGGCCCGCGACGGGCAGAACGATCGCGGCGATCGCGAGGTGGGAGAGCGGATGCGTCCACATTCCACCAAGGGTGGGCGCGGCGATCAGCAGGACTGGCGCGATCGCGCAATGAATGGCGCAGAAGACCGAGGCAGCCACGCCCGTTCGGTCCAGAATCCCACTATGGTCGGCCACGACGGTGAGGGTGCCGCGTTGGTCTCGTAGGTTCCAGGAAATCCGGTTTCGATCCTCGGGATTCCAGCCACAGAGGTGGGGAACCCTGGGCGACCGGACGGCACCTACCCTCCGTCGAATCGATCGGCGCGCGGTTCGCGGCTCGCAAGGGACGTCGTTCGTCCTCATTCCCAGGAAGCGCCCGACAATCTCTACATGTTTCAAATCCAACGACTGCTGCGCAACCGTCGCGGCTCCGCCCTCGTCGAATATGGACTGCTGATCGCCGGAGTAGCACTCGTGAGCGCCGCGGCCACTTCGATGTTCGGGCACAAGACCTCCGACCTCGTCGGCGCGACGGCCGCGATCCTGCCGGGTGCCCACGACGACGACAACGGCCCGATCGTCAGCGCGAAGCTCATCGAGACGACGCGCGATCCTGCGAACGGCAACGCGATCATTCTCGACCCCGCCGCGGCCGCGTCGACGACGCCGCGTCTCGGCAACAACCTGCTCGGCGCGACGTTCAACCAGCCGGGCGGCAGTGGCAACGTGCTCGGTACGACGCTTGTCATCGAAGCCAACGGCGAAGACGAGTGATGTCGTGGCCCGGGGACTGAGCGTCATCACGAACGTGATCACGGGGTTCCTGGGTGCGGGGAAATCCACCGCGATCCTGCACCTCCTCAAGCACAAGCCGCCCGACGAACGTTGGGCGGTCTTGGTCAACGAGTTCGGCGAGGTCGGGATTGACGGGAGCCTTCTCCAGGGACGCGAGGGCGAAGAGCAAGGCGTCTTCGTCCGCGAGGTTCCCGGGGGTTGCATGTGCTGCGCCGCAGGGCTGCCGATGCAGGTGGCCCTCACGACCCTGCTCTCACGCGGTCGTCCCGACCGCCTCCTGATCGAGCCCACCGGGCTTGGCCATCCGGAAGAGGTGCTCGAACTCCTCGGTTCCAAGTACTACCGGAACGCGCTGGACCTGCGCGCCACGATAACGCTCGTAGACGCCCGCAAGGTCCACGACGCGCGCTACACGGAACACCCTACGTTCGTGCAGCAGCTCGCCGTCGCCGACGTCGTCGTCGCGAACAAGACCGACCAGTACGGTGCCGACGACCTGCCGGCGCTGCGGAGCTTTCTGGAACGGACCGATGGACTCGCCGGCAAGCCGCTGTTCGAGGTCGAGCGCGGTGCGCTCGACCTCCAATGGTTGGCAGTGCCAGGCGGTCGGTCGCACGCGCACGGACACGCCCAAGATCACGATCCCGTCGCCGCGGAGATTCCCGTGGCGCCGGAAATCCCGGAGGCGGGCTACCTTCGCATCGACAACGAAGGCGAAGGCTTCCTCAGTCAGGGCTGGATCTTCGACCCGTCGTGGATCTTCGACGAGGAGCAGCTCCACTCCCTGCTGCTCGGCGTCGACGCAGAACGGGTGAAGGCCGTGTTCCTCACCGAGGGTGGGGTCACGGCGTTCAACATGGTCGACGGCGTCCTCACGAAGTCGTCGCTCGATGAGAGCGCGGACAGTCGGGTCGAGGTGATCAGCTCGGATCCGGGCTCCTTCGTCGGGCTGGAAGAGGCCCTTCTCGGCTGCGTGCTCCGGCGTTAGTCGGCGTCCGAATCTCTTGCTGCGCGACGGAACGGCGGTCGGGAAGCCGTTAACGAGGGTTCTGCGCATCGTGCGCTAAGTCTTTCCTGGGGATTGGGTTCCGTCAATGCGCGGGCCGGGACAGATTCGAAGCCTCTTCAACCCCCTTTTTTCGGAACCAGGGCGCCTTTGCCGGCACCTTACTCGCCGGCGAGTTGCAGCGTGCGCATTCGTCGCGCGCAGACCGCCCTCAACCCACCTCCGAGAGCGCTCGGACGGTCACAGGTGCTGCTTACACACCCAACTGGAGTCACCATGAACTTGCTCACGAGAGCATCCTTTCTCGCCCTCGCGCACGGCTGCCTTGTCGTGCCGGCCCTCGCCCAACACTCGCACGGGGAAGGCGATCACTACCTGCGCGAACCGGAAGCGGTCTCGGATCCCGGCGGGATCTTCACCGAGTACTCCGTCGCGAGCGACGCCGAGCTCTCGGTGGCGCTGTTCAAGAGCGAAACCGACCAGGTCGTGCGCGCGAGCGTCTCCGACGGTCGTGGGCTGCCGTCGACCTGGAGCGCTCCCCAGGATGTGAGTGCGACCACGGGCTCGAGCCGCGAGGTCGGCGACACGTCGGTGTTCGTCGTCGATGACGTCGCCATCGCGCTTTGGCTCGAGGACATGGGCGGCGGTAACCGCCGTGTCCTCGCCAGCAAGTACGACGCTGGGGCATGGGGCCTGCCGGTGCTCGTCAACGATGCCGGCGTGTCGCCGGCGGATGACGTCACGTCGTTCGCGGCCGTCGCCAAGCCGGGTCTCAACGGTTCGCCGACGGTGGCCGTCGTCTACACCACCGACGGTGCGGGCGGTCCGGGCGTCTGGTTGAGCATCTCGGCCAGCGGAGGCAGTGGCTTTGGCGTTCCGGTCGCCGTTTCGGAGACCGGCGCGGTGCCCGGCGGCGGCGCGGCCACGCAGGTCGATGGCGCGGCCGTCGACCTGCAGCTCGGCCAGCTCCACATGGCGTGGACCGACGATCGCGACGGCACGATGACGGTCTACTACCGTCGCGCGCTGCTGACGTTCTTCGGGCAGCCGATCTTCACGGCGCCCCACGGAACGGGCGACGTCGCGATCAGCTCCGGCGACGACGCGGTCGGCGCTCCGGAACTGCAGGTGAACGGCGAGCTCGGATGGTCGGGCACGAACCAGAAGTACGTCGCGATCGGTTGGCGCGAAGACACCGCGTCGAACGGCAACGAGGCGCTGATCGTCCGGTCTTCGCACGACTTCGGTGACTCCTTCAACCCAGAAGCGGTCGTGGCGCACACGGGCATGACCGACGTCCGGGTCGCCGGCTTCGACCTCGAGGTCGTCGGGCACACGTTCGTCGCGACGTGGGTCGACAACGCGGTCGACGACGCGCTCGGCACGGTGACTGTGCCCGTCCCGGCGGTGAGCCACGTTTGGCACGCTCAGTCGAGCGACGGCACGACGTTCGACACGGGTCTCGGCGCGATCGTCACTCGGGCGTCCGCGTTCGAGGAGGCCGATCACACCGGTCACTCCGGCTTCATCGCGAAGTCGGCGGGTGCGCCGAGCAGCTCGATGATCGCGTTCATCGAGGAGACGGAGCACGGCCCTGAGGTCTTCACGACGTTCGCGGACCAGGAGTTCGGTGGCGCGTGGCACATCGATGACTACCCGGTGGTGTCCGAGGCGCAGGCCAAGGGCGGAGACGGCACGGCCGTCCATCCTCCGTGCGTTGCGTACAACCATCGATACAACAACTACATCGTCCTCTGGGCGCAGGAGACCGCCGCGGGCTCCAACGCGTTCGAGGTCGTCGTCGGCGGCTACCGTCCGCATCAGGTCGCCGTCGAAGGCTGGCACCTCGGCGCGCCGGGGCTCGAGTTCGAGATCGAGCACCTCCCGTTCGAGGACACGTTCGCGGTCGTGCTGGTGTCGCTCGGTGGCGACGATTCGATTGGCGGCAACTTCCTGCTGCCGGACGGTCGCAAGACCGGCATCATCCCCGACGCCCTGACGATCTCGGCGCTGGATCCGCTGTTCTTCTGGTTCTCCGCGCCGAACGATCCGATCGCGGAAGGGGCGACGACCCCGCTGCTGCCGCTGCCGCCGCTGCCGCTCGGCATCGAGCTGAATTACTGCGCGATCACGTGGGGCGCGACCGGTAACATCCATCTCGTGACCGATCGCTTCCACGAAGACTACGGCCCGGAGAAGCCGAAGAAGCCGTGATTCGAAGAGCCGCCACGTGGCTTGCGGTGCTCACGACGCTCTCGAGCGCGTGGGCACAGAGCTTCTCCGTTCCCGATGCGGATCCGACCTCGGGTGGATGTGACGCGGTCCCGTTCGGGGGCAGCGTGCATTGGTCGAATCAGCGCGTGCACTTCCTCGTGCACGCGGCGGAGCTCGGCAATGCGCCTGCGAACATCTCGGAGCTCGCGTTCGCGTCGTGTGGCACGGCGACTTACGAGCACGCGCGGCTGCGCGTCTCACTCGCGCACGTGCCGGCGGGACTGACGCTGTCGCCGACGTTCGCGACCAACTTGGGCGCGGCCGTCGGTCCGCTGGTGACCGTCCTCGATCAGGTCGATCATCTCTGGTATGCAACTCAGAACACGTGGAGCGTGATCGGGCTCGAGAGCCGATTCGCGTATGACGGCGTGCACGACGTGCTCGTCGAGATCGAAGCGCTCGGCAGCGGGTTCACGTCCACCGGTCCGGGAACGGCCGGCATGCGGAGCGCCGTGGGGCGACCGCGAGTCGGGTTCAACCTCTCGGGGCCGTGGCCGGTGCCGCCTCCGATCGGGACCGTGATCAACAGTGCTCCGAAGGTCCAGCTTCGCGACAGCGTCGCATCGGCGTCCGTGCACGGTGGCGGCTGCAACGGGATGACGCTCGGATTCGCGGGGGAGCCGACCATCGGTGGGTCCTTCGACGTGCTCCTGAGCGGGGCGCCGGGATTCTCCGTCGCCGTCGGCCTGCTCGGATACACGATCGAAGCGCCGTATCCCGTGGGCTTGGAGCTCTTCGGGCTCCCGGAGTGCTCGCTGCGCACGAACCCGTTCCTCGGGCTGCCGCCGGTCGTGACCGATGCCTCCGGCGAATCGTTCGTGACGCTCTCCGTGCCGTCGGATCCCGGGGTCGCCGGGCTGCGATTCTTCGCTCAGTGGTTCGTCGCCACGCAGTCGACCGTGCCGCTCGGCACGAGCAACTACGGCAAGTTCGTGCTCGGTCCGTAGCGGTCGTGGAACGCGTCGGTTGACACCGGAACGCGGACGGCGGATCGCGCGCACGCGTGTCTCGTCGGGTGCGCGACGCCCATGGCACATGCGCGCGATCGAGATATGCTTTTTCGCCCTGTGACCGCAATTGCGCCTTACCTTGCCGCGATCGTCTCCGGGGCGGCCGCGTTGGTCTATCAGGTGTTGTGGGTGCGACGCCTGTCGGCGACGCTCGGCGCCGGCTCCTACGCCGTGGCGGTAGTGCTTGCCGTGTTCTTCCTGGGGATGGGACTGGGTGCGTTCTGGGGCGGCCGACGCGCCGATCGCACGGCGCGGCCGCTGCATCTGTATGCCGCGCTCGAACTGGTGCTCGCCGTGTGGGGAGCGGCGTTCCTGCTGCTGACCTCGGCCGTCGAGGGTGCGTACTTCGCCGTGGCTCCGATCGAGATCGACGGTGGACTGCACCTGGTCCTGAAGATCGTGGTGAGTGCTGCGGTGCTGCTTCTGCCGTGCCTGGCGATCGGCGCCACGACGCCGGTTCTCGTGCGCGGCCTGCGCGGTCCTCCGGAGCGCACGGGTTCGCGGATCGCCTGGCTCTACGGTCTCAACACCCTCGGCGCGGCGGCCGGCAGCCTGATCGCGATCTTCCTTCTCCTGCCGGCTCTCGGCCTCGGCACGTCGCTCTGGGTCGCGGCCGGTGGCAACCTGCTGGCGGCGTCCCTCGCGCTCGCCGCCCGAAAGCCCGAGATTGCTCCGAGCGCGGTCGCCGTCGAACCTGAGGCGGCCGATCCCGCTCCGGCGCCACGTGACTCGCTGCTGCTCCAGGTGGCGGCCGTCTCGGGTTTCGTCGGTGTCGCCTACGAAGTGCTGTGGACCCGCGGGCTGGCGGCGCGCTTCACGAGTTCGGTCTACAGCTTCGCGCTGATCCTCAGCGCGTTCTTGGTCGCGATCGGAGTCGGTTCGCTCCTCGTCGCGTGGCTCGATCGCCGAGGCTGGATCAGTCTTCGCGGGTGCGGTTGGTTGCTGGCGGGCTCCGGCCTCGCGGGGATCGCGTCGATGCGAGGTCTCGAGCTCGTCACCGGCACGACGAAGTCGCACGTCGGCACGAGCTTCGCGCAAGCGCAGTGGGTGGAGGGTCTGTCGGCCCTCGGTGTGATGGTGCTTCCCTGCCTCTTGCTGGGGGCGACGTTCCCCGCCGTCGCGCGCGCCGTGCACCGCGAACGTGCGCGGCTGGGACGGGACTTGGGCCGCGTCTACCTCGTGAACACCGCGGGCTCGGTGGTGGCGGCGCTGATCGCCGGTTTCGTGCTGCTGCCCGCGCTGGGTCTGACTTTGTCGATGCTGCTCGTCGGCTGGATCGCGGTCGGGTTCGGGATGCGAGTCGTGGGTTCGAGCTCAGCGACCGCGGGCAAGCCGGCGCGATCGCTCGCGTCGATTGGCCTGGTGGGGGTCGTCGTCAGTGCGCTCGGGTTCACCGACTTGCGGGCCGTGCGCGACCTGCAGCCGAACGAGGTCTACATCGAGGGAGCCGCGGCGGCTGTCGCCGTGCTGGATCGAGACGGCAACCGCGCGCTGTGGGTCAATCACTCCTACCGACTCGGGGGCAGTCGGGGGCGCTACTCGCAGCACCGGCAGGGGCTGCTGCCCGTGTTGCTGCATCCGCAGCCGCGGCGCGCGCTCTTGCTCGGCCTCGGCACGGGGAGTTCGGCCGGTGCGGTCGCGGCGTACGGGGGGTTGCAGGTCGATGCGGTCGAGATCTTGCCGGAGCTGCGAGAGTTGTTGCCGCAGTTCGAAGCGAGCAACGAGGGGCTCGTCAATCGGCTCGGTGACGACGTCCGAGTGCTGACCCTCGATGCCCGCCACTTCGTGCGCGGGACCGACCGGACGTACGACGTCGTGATCAGCGACCTGTTCACGCCCTGGCGAGCCGGCGAGGGCGCGATGTACAGCCTCGAGCACTTCCGTGCGGTGCGCGACGTGCTGGCCGAGCGGGGCCTCTTCTGTCAGTGGCTGCCGCTTTACCAGCTCGGCGTGGACGAGCTGCGGACGATCACGGCCACAATGCTGGAAGCGTTCCCGCACGTGTCGCTGGCGTGGCTCTACTTCGACCCGGCGTACCCGACTGTCGGACTCATCGGCTCCGCCGAACCGATGCGAGTCGGCTCCGAGCGGTTCGCGGCCGCTGCACCCGGGACTCCGCGCGCGGCGCTCCTCGCGAAGAACGGTCTCGACGACGGAGTGGCCAGCGTGGGGGCCTGCTGGATTGCCGACACCGGGCGTCTGCGGAACTGGGTTTCCGGTGTCGTGCCCGACACTCTGATCCATCCTCGGAACGAGTTCAGCGCGCCGCGCCAGCACGTCGTGCCGAGGGCCGAGCGGTCGCGCGCCACCGTGGCCGCGGTGCTCGCGCTCGAGTCCGACGAGCCTGCCGTGGCCGATGCATCCGAGTGGTTCATCGAACTGCCTGAGGCCGTCCGGCGGCAAGCTGCCGGACGCGCGGTCGCGGTCGCGAAGATCATGGGCTGCACGCTTCCGAACGCCGATACCTTGGCGCAACTCGAGGCGGCGATGGCGAGCGCTCCGGACTGGAACTGGGTGGCCTTCAATCTCGAGAAGTTCGCTTCGGCCGCCCTCGCCCGAGGCAGCGCCGAGGACGTGACGCGCGTTTCCGCGAGCCTGCGAGCGACGCGCTCGTTCGGGCACATCGGGCACTTCCTCGAGGCCCAGCTGGCGCGGCGCAACGGCGATCTGTCCGCGGCTCGTCGAAGCCTGCAGGATTCGCTCCGCTTGAATCCGAACTACGCGCCGAGTCTGAGGGTGCGAGACGCGGTCGAAAAGGAACTCGCGCGCCCCGGTGGTCGCTGAGTGAGGGATCCGAGACCGACGCTAGTGCCCCGCGTCCGAAGTCCGCATCATAAGTAACCGGCCAATCGACCCGCTCGCTGCGTTGCTGCTCCTCGACTTGTCCACTGACAAGCCGTGTCGTCGCAGCGCCTTGCGCGTGAATCGACTGACGCGGCTACTTTCGCTACGGACTTCAGACGAGGGACACTAGTAGTCCGGCGCCAGGTTTGTCGCGACCTGCGTCATCGAACCCTTCACCGCGGGCATCAGACCCGCGAGTGCGCCGAGCGCGGTGACACCGCCGACGAGGTAGAGCTCCCACGCTTGGAATGTCGCTGGCTCGAGCCACACGCCGGTCATGTCCTCGACGGTTTCGCGCAGCGCCCACGCCGCACCGTGGCACATCAACAGCCCGAGCACGGCGCCGACGAACGACACCATCGCGGCCTCGCCGACGATGATCGTCAAGATCTGGAATCGTCGCGCGCCGAGCGAGCGCATGATCGCGATCTCGCGGCGGCGCTCGTTCATCGTGTTGTAGATCGCGGCGGTGATCGAGACCGAGGCGACGAGGAGCACGAGCCACGCGATCACGATCAGCACGTCGGCCGCGTTGCCGATCTGGCGCAAGAACCTCGGGACCACGTCCTGCGGCCATGCGACCTGCGCGTCGCTGCGGGTGCCGAACTCCATCCGGAGGATGCGGGCACCGAAGTGATCCTTCGGGTCGGCGACGATCGCCGTCAGTCCCAGCCGGCCAGGCGAGACCGGCATCTCCTTCGCGTCCTCTGGCGACTTGCCGGGCGGAATCTCGAGTACGAACACGCCGGCTTCGTGGCCGTCGATCAGGTAGTGCACCGACAGCGGCAGGTAGATTGTCGTGTCGAGCGGGGAGTTGGTCGGCGCGAGCATGCCGACGACTTTGCACGCCGCCTCGGGGTGTTCGTGGAAGCCGAACTCTCCCATCTTGCCGTGCACGGGTACGACGACGTCGCCGAGTTCGAGACCGAGCGTGCGCGCAACGCGCGAACCGATCACGCACTGCTTCCACTCGTCGCGCATGAGTGGTCGGGGCGGTGGGTTCTCGTCGCCCGCACGCTTGCCGTTCTCGTACGCCGTCAGCTGCTCGGCGAACTCCATCAGGTCGTCCCAGCTGAAGCGGAACGATTCACCCTCGGCGAACGGCAAGGGTTCCTTCCGCCAGCGGTAGAGCGAGAACATCTCGTCGAGTGTCGCGACGACCGGGAACGCGTGGCTGCTGACGCTGTCTCCGCGGGCCTGGGGGATCGCGTAGTGGACGCGCCCTCGGCGGCTGATGCCGCGGCCCGACCGCAAGTCCATGCAGGCCTGGAGCGGGAACAGCGCCGGCGCTTCGCCGACGTTGAAAATCGTGTTCAGCACCAGCTCGAGCTGGCTCGCGTCCTTGGGGCCGAGCACCGCCTGGTAGCCGCCGATGCTGCCTTCGTAGCGTTGCCGGGTCTGGTCACCCATGGTGAGGATGGCGGCATAGAGTGCGGTGGCGACCGTGATCGAGGTCGTCGTCAGGACGGTGGCGACGAGGCGGATCCGCAGGTTGCGGGCGCTGATCGACCAGAGCCTCACGAGCTCGCTCCCGGCTTGCCAAGGGCGACGCGCGCGTCTTCGTCTCGCGGATGGGTCATGCTTCGGGAGGGAGAATACGCAGAAGGTCGCGAAGTCGTCGCCATTCGATCCGGCTTTCGGCGCCGAGAGTTCGCTGGCGACATCGATTGCAGTCGATCTGTAGTATCCTCACGGCTCATTCCCGGCGGCGCCAGCGTCCGGCTGCATCGTCGTTTCTCAGAGACCCAAATCCACTTCCATGAGAACCCTCTGCCTGATTTCGTTCGCTCTGCTCACGGCCCTCGCCGGCTGCACCTCCGAAGCCACGGAGTCGTCGGCCGGCTCCGGCGCTCTTGCCGGTCACTGGTCGCAACACGTGGAAGGCGGCGGTCATGGCATGACGCTCGAGTTTGACTCCGCGAGCGACAAGCTGATGGTGCACACGGCACCGGCGGAAGACGGCACCCATGATCACCTGAGCGGGAACTACTCGGTCGACGACAAGACCAAGATGGTCACCGTCAACTGTGAGCTGCTCGGTGCGGGCAAGGGCGACGTTTGGACGGGCAAGATCGAAGGCGATCACCTGAACATCGCGTCCGGCGAAACGAAGCTGTCGTTCCACAAGGGCGGTGACCCGCACGGTCACGAGCACAAATAGAGCGCCGGTTGGTGTCCGTTCCTTCGCACGCGGGCGCAACCCGTCCACCGAGAACGAGGCGCCGAGGAGCGTGGATCGTGTCGTCTGCTCGTCAGTAGGGGATCACGATGGAATCGACGTGTGGCACCGCGCCACTCATCCGGTTGGCGACGAGTGTGATCCGGTATTGAACGAACGCTCGGCCATCCGCGACGTCGATGGTGCTCGACCACAGGGTTGCATTGGCGCCGGTAACGTCGTCCGCACCTCGATACTCCAACGCGACCGAGGTGCCCGGCGGCTCGATCGTAGCGACCAGCGGCGTTCGGTAGTCGGCGCCGATTGCGCCGGCGCGCCACGGCGATGTCGCTTCGGTCCGCACACGGGCGAACTCGATCTGAAGGTCGTACATCGCGTTGTCGCCTTGCCCCGTCGTGACCGTGCTCGGATCGAGGGGGGCGCCGGGCGTTCCGTTCGCGAAGTTTCGCGCTGAAGGTGGAGGGCTCGACGGCACCATCAGCCGCACGTGCTGACCGTTGACGCCGAGTGCACTTGGGTCGGGAGCTATCGCGAGATCGATCAAGAGACTGCCTTCTCCGTCGTACGAAAACGGTGTGGTCGGGATCGGGTAGTCGACGTATCCATCCCCGCGCAGGTCCGTCGGCTGCAACGTGTAGGGTCCCGAATACGTCATGGTCGGCGTCTCGCCCGGTAGCACGTTCTGCGCGAACGTCGGGTCGAGCCCAGAATCCGGGAACACGGCCGTGCCCGACAGCGGACCGATCGTGTAGTCGGGGACGACCGCACTGTGCGACAGCGAGATGTCGATCTGGGAGAACGAGTCGGGCAGCACGACGTTGCCGAACGCGCGCCAGCGAATCGCGGTCACGAGCTCGGCCTCGCCTGTCGCGCCGATGTCTTCCGCACGAAACACGATCTGACAGCGGGAGCCATTGGGGTTCATCGGTGTGAACACGGGGTAACTCCACGGGACAGTTCCGCCCCCGAGCGAGACGGTTCGGTGTGTGCGGACGCGCACGCCTCCTCCGGCGATGACGTCGTGGACGCTCGTGTCGAAGTTCCCCGTGAAGCCGTCGACTGTCGGCGTGTCGAACGTGTCCTCGATCGCGTGTTGCGTCGCGTGGAATGCGAAGCTGGCCGGGTTGCTCGCCGTGAACACGCCGTTCACGGCGGAAGGACTCAGCGAGAATGCCTGCAGGTGTCGCTGGATGCCTGCTAGCGCCGGGTTCGGAGCGAACCCGAGATCGAACGAGAGCTCACCGACGACCGGCATGAAGAACGAGAACACCTCGTAGGTGTCAGGACTCAGGCCGAGGTAGAGGGTCTCGCCGAGGGCATGGACCGGGCCGCTCGTCGCGTCCCACAGGACGGCAGTCAGTTGGTTCGGCACACCCGAGACGGTCACGGCGATTGTGTCGCCAGTCGTTCGAATGCCCGGATCAGGGATGAACAGTGCCGGAAGAGTGCCCTGGGCAGCGAGTGACGTCGCAAGGGCAAAGAGGGGAAGGCAGCGTTGTGCACGCGAGTAGCTCATGAGATGTCTCCGTTGGTTGGAGTGCGTGCCTCGACCGGCGGATCGGTTCCCCGATTCTCGCGCTACTTTCTCGCGCGCGGCGCGATCCACACGGCGTGGGCGCTACGTGAGGATCCCATGCAGCGGACCCGCAACTCGATCCGGTGCATGCCGCTCACGTCCACGTGAAAATCGACGGCGGAGCCGATGTGGGTTCGGTCGATTCGCGGCGACGTCCAGAGCGTGCGGCCATCACCGGCGATTTCGAACTCTAGTTCGGATCCGAACGGGGCACCCGAGTCCGCGAGGGCCACGCTGCCGTGGAGGGACCCGTACTTGTCGCCGAACGCGTAGCCGACGTGGGTCAACGCAGCGTCGTCGGCGGGGTGGGTGAACAGGCCCGCGCGGATCGGCTTGCCGTCGAACTCCACTTTCCCATCGAGTTCGTCGCCCTTCTCGAGCTCGGCGTAGCCGACCACCGAGTCGGTTTCGCGGAGTGACGCGAGCAGAGTCGGTTTCCGCTCGGGTTCGCGGTCGGCGAGGAACTGCTCGATTCGGCGTTCCAGGTCGAGCCGCTGCGCGTCGTCCCGTGACGCGTGTCGCGCGGCCTCGAGCCAATGTGCCGCTCGGTCGAGGAGTCTCTGGCGGAACATCGAGGCATGCTCGTGGGACGCGATGCGCCGCCACTTCGCGGAGAGCGCGAGGCAATCGCCGCTTTCACTCGGTTTGTCCGCGTCCGCGTTGCAGGCTGCTTCGAGGTCGGGACCGAGGCGGGAGAGAATCGGGCGTGCTGCATTCCAGTCCCGTCGGTGCAGGTGGAAGTCGGCGACCGCCCGCAGTGCCTTCGTGGTCGGACTGTCGTGGAGGCGCGCGAAGTGACCGTGGAGTTCCTCACACTTCTTCGTCGCTCGCTTGAGCCAGCCGACCTTTGCCTTCCTTGCGGCGGCGCGACCGATCGATGCGAGCGTGCGCGCGTGTGCGAAGTCCTCGGAGGCGAGCGAAGTGTCGAACAAAGCCAAGCACCGTGCCGCGATTTCGACTTTGCCGGCCCGGTCCTTCTTCTGTTTCAGCAGGCGGCGAAACACCGGCATGTACAGCTCGATCGGCGCGACGTCGTAGTGTCGTTCGATCTGATCGAGCGTCGAGAGGCAGTCCTGCGCTTGGCCGAGGGACTCGTTGGCGTCCGCGAGGCACATCAGCAGGGCGTAGTGACCGGTGCCGGGGGCGTAGTCGGAGATCTTCCTCCGTAGTTTCTTCGCGAACCCCGCCGGGTCGGATTCGCGCAACGGATCCTCCTGAATGGCGGCGAGTGCGTCTCGCAGGCTCTCGGGGCTCGGTGGCGAGACCTTGTTTCGCGCGTGTTGGCCGATCGCTAGGTTGCCCGAGAGCAACAAGAACAACAGGACGCACAGTCCGCTGAGTTTCGGCATGGCGGGGTCTCGGTTTCGGCGATCATTTCGACTGTTCCGGATTCGGGTCGGTGCTGAGCTGGATTTCGTAGCGGGCCCCTTCGAGGAGCCGCGGATCGAGACCGTCAGGAAGGTCGATCTGGATCTGAACAGGTGCTTTTCCTGGGACGCGAATCGTCAGCGGGTGGACATGCCCATCTTCGATCGTGATCGAATGTGCTCCTGCGTCCACGGGCTGGCCGTCGATTTCGATTTCGAGATCCACGGGGATGGATCGCATCCACCGGTGGGTGCCGTACGTCGCTGCGGCGCACAAGAACACGACGACCGGGATCAGCCAAATCCGCTGCGCGAGGGCTCGGCTCGGCCCCGTCTCGCCGGCTCGCTTCGCGAACTCCTCGGGATCGGCTGACCCGAACCAATGCTGTTCGCGGAGCTTGTCGAACATCTCGTCGACGGCAGCCTGCACGCGGTCCGAATCCGGCTTTCCGTCCCCGCTCACTTGCCGACCCCGTTCGGATAGAGGTGCTTGCGCAGCCGGTCCCGAGCGCGTGATAAACGCGACTTCGCCGTGCCTTCCGCGATGCCCAAAGCGATCGCGGTTTCGTTCAGAGGAACTCCTTCGATGCAGTGCAGTGATATGACCGCCTGTTGGCCGGCCGGCAACTCATCGATCGCGGCCCGGACTCTGCGGAGCTCGTCGCTCGCTTCGATGGTCGCGTCCGGCATGACGCTCCGGGTGCACGCGCGGCCGATCATGCGCAGGAGGCGTTGCTCGAGGCGACGCCGGCGGACCCGACGACTGATCAGATGCGCCGCGATGCCGAGCAGCCAAGAGGCGATCGGTGCGTCGCCGCGGAACTGATGGCGGCTTCGGAACGCGGTCAAGAACACCTCGCCGGTCACTTCTTCGGTCGCATGTCGGTCCGACAGGCGGCGGTACACAAAGCTCGCGACGCGATGGTAGTGCTGCTCGTAGACGACGACGAATTCGGAGAGAGCTCGGGGTGCGCCGCCTGGAGTCATGTGCTTGTCGTCGGACGCCGGGACTGACTGGAAGTTCAGAGAGTCTCGCGGCGGGAGTGGCGGCGGAGATCCTGAGACGTCGAACATGGGCTCTCTCGAGGGGGCGCGTCCCGGTAGTGCCTCGAAGCGAAGGAGGGTTCCGCCGGAACACCAGAAAAAATCGGTCGGCCTGAGCCGCACCGTAGCCGAAGTGTCGAACTTCTGGCGGACTCGCGACGACCGGGAGGATCAACGGAACCCCGCAGGGTGGTCGAGGCACACCCCGCTAGCAGCGTCTGGTCCGAATTCCTCACTCCCGAGTCGATCCTGTGAACATCACCCCCGTCATCTCGTTTCCCCTGTCTGCCGTCTTCGCCTCGATCACCGTCGCCGGCTCGAGCCGAGCCCAGGATCGGCCGCAGACTCCCCGAGGACCGGACTGGGACGCGGTCCTGGGCGCGCCGCAAGGCGAGTGGCCGTCCGCGCAGGAGTCGATCGATTGGCGGGAGGATCTGCCGGAGGCGTTGGCCGAGGCGCGCAAGTCGAACCGGCCTCTGTTCGTGACTCTGCGTTGTTTGCCCTGCAAGCAGTGCTCAGGCTTCGATCAAGCCGTGCTCGACGGGGGGCAGTGGCTCGATCCCCTGCTGGCGCAGTTCATCACCGTACGGATCACCGATGCGGCGAAGATCGACATGGCGCGACTTCCGGTCGAAGGGTTCCAGGACTTGGATCTGTCTTGGTGGGGGTATTTCCTCTCCCCGCGAGCGGAACTCTACGGTGTCTTCGGTGGGCGGGACGAGGTCTCCGATACGACGAGAATCAGTACCGACGCGCTCGCGCGCACGCTCGAGCGGGTGCTCGACCATCACTACGACCCGCGTCGCGCGCAGTGGGGAATCGACCGTGCTCCGGTCGCGGCGACGACGAAGCCGTTCCTACCTCGGGACCTTCCGAAGTACGAGGAGTGGTACTCCGGGCATCCGGATGCGAAAGCTCAGTCGTGTCTTCACTGTCACCAGCTTCGGGAAGCGTTGTGGCATCCACTCGACGCGCGTGGCGAGAAGCGGAAGAGACGACTCGCCGCTGTTTGGCCGCTGCCGGAGAACGTCGGAGTTCGCGTCGAGCGCGACGACGGCTTGCGCGTCACGCACGTCGAGGCCGGAAGTCCTGCCGCCAAGATCGGGCTCGCTCCGGGAGACCGGCTCGGCGCGGCGGGCGGGCGGCGGCTGTTCGGCCAGGCTGACTTCCGAGGTGTGCTCCACCGCAAGGCCGACCCGAGTGGGGCGATCGAAGTCCACTGGCTGCGCGACGGCAAGCGGCATCGAGGTGTGCTCGAGCTGGACGTGGGTTGGCGTGAGACGGTGCTGGACTGGCGAATGTCGATCTCACAGGGCAACCTCGGCGCCGATCCCGGGTTCTTCCCGCGGAAGGGGCACCCCGTTCGTGCGGGTGAGATGGCGATCGTGCCGTTCTTCGGCAAGGACCGAGACCGCAGTCACGCGTATCGGGCTGGACTGCGGCCGCACCATACGGTCGTCGCGATCAACGGTGAGAGTCCGGATCTGCACGGGCGCGCGTTCCTCGTGTGGTATCGGCTGAAGTTCGACTATGGGGATCGCCTGACGTTCACAGTCATCGATCAGGGGACCGAGCGGAAGATCCGGGTTCTTCAGAAAGCGCGGGGCTGATCGATGCACGTTCGGGCCTGGATCGCGGTTGGTGTCGTGTTCGCAACCGCTTCGTGTCGCGTCGCGTCGAAAGCGGATTCGACGCGCTCGATCGCATCCGTGGAAATCGACGACGGCGTCATCGAAGTCGCGAGCTATCGAGACAAACTCGAAGGCAGCCTGTACGGCCAGCTGTTCGGTCTGGCGTGGGGGTTCGCGCGCGGCATCGAGTTCCGCTACCGGCGGAGGCTGGTCCCCGACGACGACTTCCCGGACTGGAACACGGAAGTCGATATCAACCGCGCACTGCGCGCTCCCGCCGGGGACGACTTCTACTGCGAGTTCTCCGGGCTGCTCGCGATGCGCGCGTTCGGTCCAGAGGTAGCTTGGGGCCAAATGGAGGGGTTCTACCGGGACACGCAGTACGCGACCTGGCACTCGGACCTCGCGATGCGACGCAACCTCCGAAACGGCGTTCGCGCACCTCGATGCGGTCACTACAGCAAGTTGCTCGAACGTGGGGCCGACGACGCGAGCCGATCGCGCGCTCCTCTCGGACACGGTGACGATCTCGATGCGCAGATGCAGGTGGACTTCTGCGGCACGACGAACCCCGGAAACGTCCAGGCGGCGATTGCACAGGCGTGGAAGTTCGGACACATGATGAACTACGGGGATGGTGCGATCGGTGCTGCGGTCATGGCGGCGATGAACGCGGAGGCGTTCTTCGCGCGGAACGTGGCGCAGATCGCGGATGTCGGCGTCGCCGCGGCGCCGGAGGGCAGTACGTATCGGTCGCTCCTGAACGACGTTGTCGCGTGGCATCGCTCGTGGCCCGACGACTGGCAGCGCACGTGGCGCGCGCTCGACGAAAAGTGGGGGGCGACCGACCGGTGTCCACAAGGAGTGGGCGACTTCAACATCGACGCGAAGCTACACGGCGGCTTCGTGCTGATCGGTCTCCTGTACGGCGGCGGAGACTTTCGGCGTTCGTTGGAGATCACGATCCGCTGCGGCCAGGACACCGACACGAGCGCGCAGAACCTGGGGAGCATCCTGGGTGCGTTCCTCGGCAAGCGCCGGCTGCCGGAGCGAGTCGTCATGGGTCTGTCGAAGTCCGTGCCCGTGCAGGGTACCGACCTGCGATTCGACGACGTGGTCGCGCTTCAAGAAGACCTGGCGCGGCGCAGCCTGCGGATCAACGGCGGTCGCGCCATCGGCTCCGGGGCGGACGAGAGATGGGAGGTTCGACGCGAACCGAGTATTGCTCCGATCCTGGAGCAGTGGCCGACGTCTCCCAACGACGCGCCGCAACTCGAGGTCGGCTTCGAGGGCGGCGTCGATGGCCGCTCGGTGACTTTCACGGCGTCGGCGACTGACGACGACGGGGTCGCCGCGTATCAGTGGCACTTCGGCGACCTGTCGTTTGCGAACGGCTCGCGAGTCCGGCACACGTACCCGCGCTCCGGCAGGTTCGAGGCGACGTGCTACGTGACCGACGTCACGGGCCACACGACGCTGCGCCGGATCGCGATCGTGATGCCGTGAGCCGGCCGGTGGAGTTCTGGGGCTCCGGGCTGATCGCCCTGGCGTCAGCGATCTTGGCCGTGTGGTGGCTCGGCGTCGCCGTCACGCCGCTGGTGTTGGCAATGGCGCTGGGGTGGGTGTGGCACGTGCGCACCTTCCATCGCGACCTCCCGTCGCCGCGGCAGTTCTTGCCAGTGTACGGGAGCGCACTCGCGTGGCACGGCCTACACCTGTATGAGGAGTACACCTACGAGTTCTACACGCTGTGGCCCGAGATGGCGGGCGTGCCAGCGTGGCACGCGGGGCAGTTCCTGTCGTTCAACTTGGTGTTCGACGGATTGTTCGTTCTTTCGGGTGTGGCCGTCGCTCTGCGGATCCGGATGCTGTCCTACTGGGTCAGCTTCTTGGTCGTCGGCACCTTTGTCACAGCGATCGGGCACATTGTCGTTGCTGCGTGGCTGTGGGAGTACTTCCCCGGCGTTGCGACAGCACCGGGAAGCATCGCGTTCGGAGCGATCGTCGGCGCGCGCATGTCAGCATGTCGAACCGTCCGAGGGAACCAGGAGCCGCATCGAGGCACCCCATCCTGAAATGCGTATCTCGATAGCCATCGCGTGTCATCGGCGCGAAACGCGTCTATGAAGGCCTTGAGCATGTCCGTGCCCGCCTGACCGGGATCGAATGCGATCTCCGCGTCGTTCTTCATCTCACGCCAGACCGCCCGTCCAGGGCGCCGAAGCAGTTTCTCGAGGAGCCAGTCCGACCAGTCGGTCACGCCGCCCACGCGCTGGCTGACCGTCGCGCGCTTGTTGAAGATGACGTCCTTCAGCTCCTCCATGAGGCCCGTGTCGTACATGACGTGGAACGGGTAGATCCGATTGTCCCTCCATACGTCCCGCATCGCCGCGACGCGGTTCGCCGATGCGCCGGGGCTGTTCAAGCCGCCCCGCGATCTGGTCGCGGCGTGGCCGAGTCGCTTTCTCTGCGGCGTCCTCCGCCTGTCCGGCGGATCGAGCGCGAACCGTGCGGTCGATCAACGGCGTCGGCAGTCCCGGCTGGACGACCCACATGTCCGAGACGTTCTGCTGCCAATCCGGGTAGCTCCAGAGGGCGACACCGTCGACTCCCCAATCAGGGCCCCACGAGTTGACGATCCAGAGTCCGTCTTCGTTGTATCCCACGACAGCGAACGCGTGCCCACCGTCGTTCTTGTAGCTCGTGCGCCACGGGATCTGTCGGTCGAAGACGCCGGAGTTGTCGTAGTTGGTGAGGCGATCCCATCCCTTGTGCACCTGGGCCGAGCAGAACAGGATGCCCACTTCGTTGATCGCGGCGTGCACGTGCGCGATGTCGGGGCGCACACGGTAGTATGCGCCAGCCGGGCAGCGGCGCGCTTCCTTGGCGCGTGTGACCGTCAATGTGCCGGCCTGGCGTCGGTAGGGCCGGCTCTGTTCGGTGCACACGCCCATGTTGAACCATCCCTTGATGACGCCGCGGCAACTCGATCCTTCGTAGTCCTCGCCTTCCCACTCGTCGAACGAGAGTCAGCGACTAGCTTTCGTCCCACGCGGGTTCGTCTCGGCCCTCGAGGTGCGCTCGCATCGCCTCGAGCAGGTAGCGCCAGCCCTTTTCCTTGTTGGCCAACGTGTCATCGGACAGGCGGCCGAATCCCGAGTCGGAGAAGCGGACCTTCGTGCCGTCGCCGTCCGGCTCGAGCTTGTAGCTGCCGTACCAGGTGTGGGGGCCGCCCCACGCGGGGCCGCACACGCCGGTCAGTTCGAGGTTCTGACCTTTCGTCAGGTTGACGACCGTCGCCCACAGGAGCCCGTCGCCGGATCCCCAGTCTTCGTACATCCGTCCACCGGGCTGGAGTTCGACCTCCATGCGCGGTGAGTCGGCACCTTCACTGCTGACGCCGCAGTAGGCGGCGCGTGGCCACCAGCGTGCGATGTCGGACGTCAGGGCTGCCCATACGGCGTCGGGCGAGGCTTCGATCTTGACCTCGAGGTGGATGTCGACGGCGCGGAGTTGTTCGATGTCGTTGGCAGTCATCGGGAGCTTCCTTTGCGCTTGCGCGCGGGCTTGGGTTTGTTCTTCGGTTTCGGGCGGGGCTGCGCAGGCTGCTCGGCACGTTCGACCTGGTCCTTGAGTCGCAGCAGAGCGTCGGCCGGGTGGCGTTCGAACGGTTGCAGCCAGCGCCGGTAGATCGCGCGGATGGGCACAGTGTTCAGGTGGTTGAAGCGCTCGCGGCCGCGGCGTTCGACGAGAACTAGGCCGGCGTCGACGAGGACGGACAGGTGCTTCATGACCGCGAAGCGCGTCACGGGGAACTCCTCGGCGAGTTCGCCGGTCGTCCGGGCGCGGTCGCGCAGCAGGTCGAGGATGCGCCGCCGCGTCGGGTCCCCGAGCGCGCGCCATACCGCATCGTCGTCTGCTGGATTCATCATGTGACCCGATAGTCACATATGGGGCGAGGCCTGTCAAGCGACGATTCGCGGCGTGCCGAGTCCCGCACGGATCCCGGTCCTCGGGTTCGACCCGTTCGAATCGCGGAACGACCGTCGTCCCCCGAAGAACCGATCGGTTCCGTCTACAGGTGCGACCGGAACGAGTAGCGACGCGCGAGTGGCGCCAGCTCGACGAATCGGTCGAGTAGCTCGGAAGGGGTGCACTCGCCTCTGGTGCAGGCATCCCAGCCGGGTTCCAGGGCTCCGAGCACCATGCGCCAGTCGTTCGGGGCGGGGTTGCCGCTCGAGCTCTTTTCGATCTGCAACACGAGTTTGTCGAACCCATTGTTCGTTCGGGCCAGCTCGAAGAACTCCTCGGCGAGGTGCGGGACTCCGTTCACGATCGCGAGTTGCGCGAGAATCGCGTGGCATGTCGGGGACGCAGCGCTCCCCGCGACCAGCTCGCGGAACGTGGAGACGTCGAGGCTCGTGCGCACGAGGCGGTAGACGTTGACAAAGCGTTTCAAGGCGCGAGGTGAGTTTCCCGCGAACGGGGCAAGGGCCGACAGCAGCTCGCGTTCCTTCGACTCGAGAACCATCGTCCGCGGCGCGGGATCGATCGGAGGGGCCGCATCGACAGGAACTGTCGGCTGCGGCGTTGTCGGCGGAGAGATTCCGGCGGGGGGAGGCTCGACAGGCACGTTGCGGGTCGAGGTCGATTCGGCGGGGGCGACGGGAGGCGGTGCAGGGTCCTGCGTCTCGGGTGCATTCCGTCGCCTTTCGTGAGTCGGTCGATCGTCACGCGACGGGTCCGGCGTGGTCACGAGGTCCCGAACGAAGTTGGAGCTCGCGTCTCCGCGGATGCGTCGCACCCAGTACGGAACTTGGAAGATCTTCTCGAGGTAGTCGCGAGGCGAGGCCGTTGCTGCGAGCTCGTGCAGCAGTGCGCGGGGTCGGGCGTCGTCGTGCGCTACGGAGCTCGAACTCGGCGTCTCGACGAGTAGGCCGTTGTAGTGCTTGAGGAGTGAGCTCGAGATCCACCGGCTGTCGACGGCGACGACGACGACGAACAGCGGGAACGATAGGAGCAGGTGGCACGCTTGCAGCACCTCGACGACCTTCTCGGGCGGGCACCGGTCGAGGTCGTCGATGTAGAGGATGATGCGCTGGAAGTAGTGGTCGCGTCCTTCCGGCATCTCGGTTTCGCGCTCCAACGATATCGCTTCGTCGGGCGTCAGAAGGCCGCGCTCGACCATATCCTCGGTGTCGAGCGACTTGACGCGTTCTCGGAATGCGGAGTCGGTGGATTCGAACTGCGTCTCCTCCCGCACCTGTTGATTCACCTGCGCCAGGATCTCGGCCAGTTCCTCGAAGTCGCGGCGGATGGACGCGATCAAGCCGAGGTGCTTCGCGTATTCGCCGTCGGTGACCTTGCCTCGGATGAAACGGCTCAGGCGCTCCTTCGCGCTGCCTTGGAAGTCGCTGCGAACGTCGCGTACCGCCTGCTCGGCACGCGCGAGCTCGGTCTCGGCCATCTCGACCTCGGTGTCGAGAAGCGCGAGTGCTTGTTCGGACTGCAGGATTTCGTGAGGGGGTTCGGATGTCCTTTTCTCCAGCGCCCTGTCGAGTTCGGACTGGAACTGCGACAACGACCGCAGGGCCGAGTTCCCGCGCTTGAGCGCGACCCCGACCCAGCCCGAAATCGTCGCCAGACCGGACGAGATCGCGGCGATCGTGCGCGTGATGGCCGAGGTGTCGGTGGTGTCGAGAAGCGAAGCGAGATACTGCGTCACGAGTGGGATCGACAGAAGGAGGGCCGTCGCGGCGGCGATCCATTTGCCGTTGCCAAGACGCTGGGTGAGGCTGCGCCACAGCAGCCGGCCACGTTGCGCTTGGTCCCGAGACGCATGCAGGGCGTCCATGAGCTCGCGCCCGGATCGAGCCGCGTCGGCGAATCCGAGGCTCTCGGCGTGGGTCTGGATCTTCGGCTGGAGTTTCGCAAGCGCGCCGTCGGCTGTAGCTGTGACCGCATCCCAGAACTCTTGGGCGGTGACCGAGGTCGATCTGGCTCGTCCGGCAGCCAGGGCCGAGCGCTTGCTCTCGAGAGCTTCGGCGGCTTCGTGGCGTCGTCGTCGCGCCGCGATCAGCGCCTGGACAGCCTCGAGCTTGAGATCTCGTGCCGTCGACAGTCGGTCGAACAGCGCCGCGACGTCCTGCGCGTTCTCCTTCTGCTGCAGCCAGTCGTCCATCTCCTTGAAGATGTGGTCCACGAGGCTGGCCCAAAGATTGGTCTCCATGTAGTGCCAGGCGTTGAACCGGATCTGCACGACTCGCGAGTGGAACACGCTGTCGGAGTTCGCGGCCGCGGTCCGCTGTAGCGCTTCGACGTGCGCGCGCATCTTCTCCATGAAGAAAGTCTTGCCAGTTCCCCATTCACCGAAGACGCCGATGGCCAGCGGGGGGACCGTCTGCGTGCTTGCCGCGACGCGTGCGAACGCCCGGGCCTCGCGCTCGACGTCGAGGTGATCGATCGCAGTCGGGTCCACTGCGTCGTTCGTGAGACGCGCGAGGCGCTGCATCTCGGGTGCGGTTGTCGATGCCTTCGGGACAGCGGGACCCTCCGCATCCGGGAGTTCGTTCTGTTCCGGAGAGATGGTGGACTCGGACACTTCGGGCGATGGTTCCGCAGAGGGGAGGGAGCTCCAGTCGTCGTGCGAGTTCTCGACCAAGTAGGAGTGCAGCGACTTCCCGACCTCGCGAGGATCGAGTCGCCAGTCAATCAGTTGCTTGTCGTGCCCTGGTGGCGTTGCCGTCGCGAACGCCGAGAGCAGATGCGGCACTTCGAGCAGCGGGGGGCGGTCCATGGAGATCGACTCCGCGGCCGGCTCCGCCCGAGCCGCGTGATGGCGGCGCGCGATGTCGCCCGCGGCGTCGAGCCAGCGGATCGCCGACCGAGTCCACATGTTCTTCCCAGACTCCTTCGGATCACCTCCTCCGATGGCCTCATCCAGAAGGTGCGCCAGGTCGGAGTGCTTGATTCCACGCGATTCGAGCAGGTTCGCGGTGTCGACGTTCGTGTCGCAGAATCGTTGGAACCACCGAGCGGCGTCGTCATGGCTGGCGAGGAGGCCAACGAGCAGGGTCGTGAAGCTGATGAGGTCGTCATCCGCACTGTGGGCGCCCGCGAGCGCGGCGACCAGCAACACTTCTTCCACGCCCTCATGCAGACTGAGATCACGCGCCTCCGATGGAAGGTGATCCGCGATCGGGAACTGCGGCCGTCCTGCCGTCATCTCCAGTCCTCTCCTCTATGAGCCGGTTCTCGTCATTCCGCCGACGACGACGCACGTTACCACAGGAGCGACAACGTGAAGACGAAACGTCTTCGCGGTTGGTTAGGATTGCCGCGTGAAGTCCGCCACGCTGATCCCTGTCCTCGAGTTCGACCCGTTCGAATACCGGAGCGACCGCCGCTCCCCCGAGCGCTCGATCGAGGACGCGCCCGACGAATGGGCGCACTTCTGGCGCGACAGCCTTGCGGACCGCGGTGTCACGGGGCTGGCCCCGCTCGATGGCACCTGGGTGGTGCCGGTCGAGGACGTCGATTCCGCCGAGCTGCTCGAGCACGTTCTCGTGCTGCACTTCGGCGAGGATTCGCTCGTCGAGTACTTCCGCACGCTCGCCGGGCCGTTCGATCCGGCGTCGGCCATGAACGCGGAGGGCGAGTTGATCTTCGACGGCGTGACGCCGCTTCGCGGCGGGATCGCGCTGGCCAACGAGGTGGGGCGGATCACGCCCGAGTGCTGCGGCGACCTCTCCAACTGGCGCGAGTGGCAGAACGCGACGCGGGCGACGAGCGAGCAGTGGCTGAAGATCTGGCTGGGTCACCCGGAAGCGCGGGTGCGTGCGCGCGGCGACGAACTCGTCGTGCAGAAGCTGCTCGAAACCGGCGATCCGACGGGCGACATGATCCCGGTCGATGCACGCGAGCTGATCGCGGCCACGGAGCGCGTGCGCGGGGAACTGCGGGTGCTCGAGAAGCGGCTTTGCCCGGTGCTCGAGCCGGCGCTGCTCGCGGCGGAAATCACGCCGGAAGGCGAAGATGTCGGGCCGCTCGCGCGGCGGTTCGCGGAGCACCTCGCGGGGCTGTCGGAGTTCACACTCGACTGAGCGTGATGAATCTCAGCCCTTCTTGACGAAGATCTTCGTCGCGTTCAGCACGACGCTGTCGCCGGCCTTCTTCACGCTGCCCGCGATCACGACGTGCGCGAGCGGCTTCAGGCCGTGGACGCCTTCGAGGGAACCCTCGAGCGGCGCGCCCTTCTCGTCGACGACCTGCACCGAGATCGTGTTCGCAAGCAGGGTCTCCGGCGTGTCGCAGCAGTAGTCCCACGGCGTGGGGCAGCCTTCTTCGTCCGGGCAGTGTTTCAGCTTGTTGTCGATCGCGAGCATGATCGCGCGCGAGTCGACGAAGACCTTCTTGCGGCCGCCGATGCGGCCGCTGACGACGATCTCCTGACCGTCCTTCGCGTTCATCACGGCGTCCGCGATCTCGATCGCTCCCTCGGGAGCGGCGTCGACGAACAGCCCGTCGGGGAACGATGCCGCAGCCGGCTTCGGATCGCCGCCGCCGGTGTTGGTCTCGGCGTCACCGCACGCGGGGAACGCGAGAGTCAGCAGCACGAGGGGGAAGAGCCGAATCAGGTTCTTCATGGAAGTGTCCAGGTCAGTTGGAGCGTAGGGCTTCGGAAACGGGAAGTCGAAGGCACCGCCACACCGGCGGGATCGCGCCGACGATCGCGAGCGCGAGGCCGGTCGCCAGGCCGGTCGCGACGACGGGGCCGTCGACGATCAGGCCGAACGAGCCCATCGACAGGCGGATCGAGAAGCGTTCGAGCACGGCCAGGCCGATCGCGGTGCCGAGGATGGTGCCGGCTGCGTTCAGCAGCAGCGATTCTTGAAACAGGGAGATTGCGATCGGCGCGCGACGGAAACCGAGCGTTTGCAGCGCGCCGATCTCGCGCACGCGTGACGCGAATGCCGCGTACATCGTGTTCAGTCCGCCGAGCAGTCCGCCGAGCGCGATCAGCAGAGTCGTCGCGACGACCATCGTCCGGATCGGCGCCATGAACGATGCGACCTCGCGGTAGTAGTCGGCTTCGCGCATTGCCGAGACCTCGAGGTCGAGACGTTGGGCGGCGAAGGCTTCGACGTCGCCGAAGCGGTCCTCGGATTCGAGCGTGAGCACGACGCACGACAGCGTGTTGCGGCGGGTCAGGATCTGCAGGTCGGTCAGCGGCATCCAGATCTCGCCGTCCATGACCGTATTCGGCGCGGAGACGAGGCCGGAGATCTCAAACGCGCGGTCGCCGATCCACAGCGACGAACCGACGCGGAGAGCGCCATCGTCCAGGCCGAGCGCCGAGGCGACGAGGCGGCCGACGCTGATCTCGTCCCGGCCGGGTTCGGGTGCGCGGCCCGCGACGATCTGGACCTGCGGATGCACCAAGAACGCGCGTTCGTCGATGCCGCGGACGACCGTGAGGCGGCCAGTTTCCTGTGCCGGGTCCGTGCGAATCGCGAGCGCCGAGTGGATCTCGGGAGAGACGTGTGGCACGCCGAGCTGCGCGCGAATGGTCGGCACGCTCGCCGCGACGATCGTCGCGACGCGAGGATCGATCTGGCTGCGCTCGATGCTCTCTTCGGAGCCCGAGCCCAGCAGGATGACGTTGCCGGGCGTCGCCGTGACCGCGAACGACTTTCGCATGCCGCGCACGAACGCCGCCGCGGCGAGCACGAGCAGCACGACGAGTACGCTGCCCGCGACGCCGAGGCCCGTGCGCAGCGGGCGTCGACCGAGGCTGCGGACGGCGTATTCGAAGGGGATGCGTCTGAGTCTCATGTCACACCGCTCGGAAGCACGTGGCGATCTCGCGCCGTGAAGCCTGCCAGGCCGGAACCGCGCCGGCGACGGCGCCGAGCGCCGCGGACATCGCGAGCCCGGTTGCGATCGTCGTCGGGTCGGCGACCACTTCGACGTTGAGGCCTTCCGTCGCGAGGCTGAACTGTCCTTGCGCGAGGAAGAGGTACCCGGCGATGGCTCCGACGCCACCGCCGCCGATGCCGAGAACCGCCCCCTCGAGGAGGATCAGCTTCGCGATCAGCGAGCCGCGGTAGCCGAGCGTCTGGAGCACGGCGTGATCGCGCACGCGTTCTTGCACGGCGAGGATGATCGCGTTGCCGACGAGCGCGAGCACTGCGAACAGGGCGCCGTACCCGAGCCAGCCCGCGAAGTCGACGAGGTTGACGAGCTCTCGCGCCGCGCGCGCGACGAACGCCTTCTCCGGACTCGTCGACGTCGGCTCCTGGTCGGCGGCGAACTCTTCGTCGATCGCGATCGCGACCCGCTCGAGGTTCTGCGGGTCGTCGACGCTGACGTTGAACTGCGTGACGACGCCGCCGGTGCCGCCACGGTCGGACGCTTCCTGGATGAACGGAAGGTGCGTGTAGGCGACGTTGCGATGCTGGGGGTCGTCGGAGCGCAGCACGCCCGCGACGTAGACCGAGATCCCTGCTGCCGTGAAGCGATCTCCGACAGCGACGCCCCGGCGATTCGCGAGAGACTCGCCGAGCAGCGCGGCGTCGCCGCGACGTCGCCAGTCGTCGACCGAGCCCGCGACGATGTCGAAGCGCGGGACCCATTCGCGCACGAACATCTCCTCGGGAACGCCGCGGAACGTCACGACGTCGAGCGACGCGCGGCAGTTCGAGACGACGACGCGGACCGGCACGGCGTTCTCGACGTGGTCTATCGACTCGATGCGGCGCTGGTAGGTCTGCGGCAGGCGGCTCGTGAACGGGCAGAACCGGTCCTCGCGGTAGACGACGAGCGTCGTGTCGTTCGCGGTGACTTCGGTCGCGTCGCGCACGCCGATCTGCATCGCTTCGACCGTGGTGAACAAGAACATCGCGACCGCGACGCTGCCGATCGTCAGCAGCGAGCGTGCCCGGTTGCGCGTGATGCCCTTGCGGACGAGCGGGAGGAAGCGGAGCAGCGTCATTCGTGCGCCTCCTTGGCCGAGTCTGCCACGAGCTTGCCGCTCTCGAGGTGGAGGGTCCGCGATGCGATGCGGGTCGCGCTGGGATCGTGCGTGACCATGACGAACGTCTTGCCGAGCTCCTGATTGAGTTTGGCCAACAGATCGAGGATCGCCTCGCCCGATGCCCCGTCGAGATCACCCGTCGGCTCGTCCGCGAGGATCAGCGTAGGGTCGGTGACGATCGCGCGCGCGATCGAGACCCGCTGCTCTTGTCCTCCGCTGAGCTGCCGGGGGAAGTGGTCGTGACGGTCCGCGAGGCCGACGAGATCGAGCGCGAGGCACACTTTCTCGTGGCGCTCGCGGCGGTCCAAGTCGTGCAGGAGGAGCGGCAGCTCGACGTTCTCGTACGCCGTGAGCACCGGCACGAGGTTGTAGAGCTGGAAGACGTAGCCGATCGTCGCGGCGCGCCAGTCCGCGAGCTGGGCTCGAGACAGGTTCGCGATGTCGCGGCCGTCGATGACGAGCTCGCCCGTCGTCGGGCGGTCGATGCCGGCCATGAGGTTGAGCAGCGTGGTCTTGCCCGAGCCGGACGGGCCCATAAGGGCGAGGAACGACCCGGCTTCGCACGAGAGATCGAGGTCCGACAGCGGAGTGATCTCCTGGTCGCCCTTCGTGTAGGTCTTGGTCAGTCCACGGCATTCGATGAGAGCCATCAGTGCGTGCCTCCTTGCACGACGATGCGGGCCCCGGGTTCGAGCCCCGGTGGGGCGTTCACGACGACTCGGTCGCCGGGGCGCAGGCCCGACGTGACCTCGACGTGGTCTTCGACCACGGTCGTTCCGACAGTGACGTTGCGCACCTCGGCTCGTCCGCGTGAACCCTTGCGGTCGGCGACGACGAACACCGTCGACGAATCGCCACCGGACGAGCGGAGCGCATCGCGCGGTGCGAAGATCCGCTGCCGTACGTTTTCTCTGCTGCCGTCCTCTGGCTCTGCCGAGAGGAACCGCACGCGCGCGAGCATCTGCGGCTTGAGCACCGGTAGCGGGTCGCGGACGGTGACCTTGACCTCGACGGTATTCTTCGCGATGTCGGCGACGTGCACGAGTCGCGCGACGACACCTTCGAACACTCGGTCCGGCAGGGCGTCGACGACGATCTCAGCGCGCTGCGCCAGGCCGACCTGCGCGGCGTCGGCGAGTGGTACGTCGACGCGGACCTGCAGCTTCTCAGGGTCGTAGAGTTCGAGCACCACGGAATTGGCGACGGGGCCGGACGTGCGAACCGACGCGCCCGGCGAGACTACGCGTTGCATCACGATGCCGGCGCTGGGTGCGCGAACCTCGGTTCGCTCCAGCGCGAGCTCGGCCTCCGCGAGTGCTGCGGCCGCGGTGCGTTCGCCAGACTTCGCGGCTTCGAGCTTGGCCTCTGCGAGTGCGACCGCGCGTTTCTCTTGGATCAACAATTCGAGAGCGCGCTCCTTGGCTACGGAATGCGCGGTTGCGGACTCCATCTTCGCGTCGAGCACCGGCGTCTCGGCGCGCGTGGCCTCGAGCTGAGCACGCTCAGCCCCGAGGCGAAGTTCGAGCCGTTCGACCTCGCCGCGCGAGACGACTTCGGACTCGACGAGGCGCGACTTGCGGTCGAACTCGTCCTTGGTCGCGAGCATCTTGGATTCTGCGGCGCGGATCCGCGCGTCGAGGCGCGCGCGTTCCGCGACGGCCGCCGCGAGGTCGGCGCGCGCGCGCGCGACGTTCTCGGTGGGGGCGACGAGGGTATCGAGTTCGCGTTTGGCTGCCGTGAGTTCCGCGTCCGCCGCCGCGGTAGCGGCGCGCCGCTCGTCGAGCATGGCGCGAGCGCGGTCGCGTGCGAGCTTCGCGTCCTCGTCGATCAAGCGGGCGACGACCTGGTCCGCCTCGACCGCGTCGCCTTCGAGAACGAGTAGTTCGCGGACGACGCCGCCGGTCAACGCCGGCACTACCTGCGGGTGGGGATCCGGCTCGAGCCAGCCTGGGGCCTGGACCGTGACCGAGCCGGGCGCGTCCCCCGCGATCGCCTTCACGATGACGGGTTCGACGCGCACCGTGGTCGCGGGCATCAGCAGGTCCCAGGTGCTGAAGAGGAACAGACCGACCAGGATCGCGAGGATCATGACGGGGAGGAGCAGCCGGGTCTTCCAGCGCCGCGGCGGGAGCGGGATTGCGGATCCGCGCGCCTCGCTCGCGCGAGTGAGCCCGTGGACGTCCGGCGTCTCGGCCATCACTCGGCCTCCTCGGAGAGGATCGTCAGGCGACCACCCGCAGCGCGTTCGAGTTCGAAGAACGAGCGCACGAACGTGAGTTCGACGCGATTCTGTTCGAGCTGAGCGTGGATCTCGCGTTGGCGAGCGTCGAGCAGGTCGACGCGGGATCCGACGCCTTCGTCGAGGGCTCGTTGTGCGAGCTCGCGGTTGTGGATCGCGAGCGGCTTCAGGGTCATCCGCGTGTGTTCGAGATGCGCCAGGTCTCCGCGGAGCTGCACCCAGGCGGAGCGCACCTCGGTCCACGCGTTCTGTCGAATCCCCTCGAGCTCTGCCGCGGCGGCGCGCGCCATGGCCTCGGCGCTCGCGATGCGGGCACGGCCATCGTCGAGCAGTGGCAGCTCCAGCATGATGGTCGGGCCGAGAGCTTCGTTGCCCGCGAAGTTGCGTTGCAGTCCGAGTCCCAGGGATACGGACCGGATGCGCTGCAGCTCCGCGAGTCGCACGCTGTCAATGGCTCCGGAGGCGAGTGCGTGCGCCGCCGCGAGGTCGAGGCGCTGCCGTTCGGCGAGCGCGATGGCGCCTCTTTCGTCCAGCTGTGCCAGCCATTCTGGAGGTTTCGTGGCCGTGGGGGACACGCTCGGCGTCTCGAGCCGGTCTGCGACCCCACACCTCTCGAGAAGCGTCCGCACCGCGCGGTCACGACGGACCGTCGCCATCGTGAGGTGCATTTCGGCTTCGAATACGTCGAGCTCTGCGCGGTTGCGGAGCAGCGCGGTGGCCTCGCCTTCGTCGAATTGGCGCTCGATCAGTGCGAATGCGGAGTTCGCGACCTCGAGCGCCACGCGTTCGAGGTCGAGGTCGCGTTCGGCGAACACGAGTTCCGCGTGGGCGATCTTGGCGCTCGTGACCAGCATGAGCGCGGCGTCGCTGACGGACAAGATCGCCGCGCGCAGACGGGAGTCGGCGGCGCCGATTGCTGCCGGTCGCTGCCAGAGGGATGCGATCGGTTGCAGGAGCGAACCCATTGCCGGCTGGCTCAGCCCGTTCTCCAGCGGGATCCCGAGCGTGAAGTTGAGCACCGGGTTCGGCAGCAGGTGCGCCTGGGCCCAGTCCGCCCGGGCGCTGGCGATGGATTCGATTGCGGCGCGCATCCCCGCGTGGTTCTGCAACGCGAGACGCGCGACGTCGTCGGCGGACAGCGGATGCCGTGGCCATGCAATGGAGCGTGGCTCCCACGGATCACTCCAGCCGAACTCGATCCGCGTGCGGTCGGTGACGAGCCCGCGCGCTTCGTCCAAGTCCGGAGAGTAGTCGAGAGACGCGCACGCACCGAGCAGGACGGCGCCGGTGATGGCGACCGTTCGTGCGAAGCGCGTTCGCGAAGTCGAAGAGTTCATGTGTCAGGATCCGAGTCGTTCCGATGGAGGCAGGTCGCCTCCGGCCCGATCAGGCCGGAGGCCCGACGGGAACGAACTCAGATCAACAACACGGTCGCCGCGCGCTCGCCGAGGGCGCGGCGCAGCCTGTGCCCGAGCGGTGGTCCGGTTGCTCGGGCGAGGCTCGGTCCGTTGGCCCGCGCCAGCTCGATGCGGGGCGGCATCTCGACGAACGGATACTCGACGCCGACGTCGTCGATGCCGAGGTCCGGGCGCGCGAGCACCGGTAGCGACACGTCCTCGACCCCGAACGCGTGGCAGCAGCCATCGCCGCAGCCGTCGGCGTCCGAGTCGGTTGGATCGCAGCAGGGCGCCGGCGCGTCCGACGCCGAGCAACAGGTCTCCCGCGGCGAGTCTTCGCACGGGCAGGTGTCTCCGGTGACGATGCCGTTGCATGCGCAGAGGCTCAGGTGCAGCGTGTGCCCGGGAAGGGTCGCCGTCAGCAGGCAGAGGATCAGCACGAAGCCGGTCTTCACGAGCTGTCCTGTTCGCGTCGTCATCGGGTCGAGGATTTCCTCGGTGATCCCGGGAGGCTTACTTGATCCGATCGTGCGGCGCAAGTCGCGCGGGCCTGCAGGGTTGCAGGGTTTGCCCCAGTCAGCGTCCGCCGAGGATCCAGTTCACCGTGGAGCGCTGTCCGGAGCTCGTCGTGTGGGCGGGTGGGTTTTCGCGGGCAGCGAAGGCGCCCGGCACTCGATCGTTCGAGGTCTCCGCGCCGCTCGGGGCCCGGAGCAGCGCCATCACGAGCAGGCCCGCAGCGAGTCCAGCGGCGAACACGGTCAGCGTGCGGAGTGCCGATGGGCGCGTCGCGCGGATCGCGTCGCGCAGATCGCGATCCCAGGAGTCCGGCAGCACGACGTCGGCGTCGCCTCCTCCGCGCGGCACGGCGCCGAGGCCTGTGGCCAGCTCCTCGCCGAAGCGCTGACACGAGGCGCAGGATTCGAGGTGGGACGCGAGCTCGTGCTGCTCGACTTCTTCGAGTTCGTCGTAGAGCCGGAGCGCGAGCAGCTCGCGGAATCGTTCGTGGTCGGTCATGAGTCGGATTCGGGACGAAAAGCGCGTAGGGAACTCTGGAGGCGGAGGCACGCACGGGCGAAGTGCGTCTTGGCAGTCGGCAGGCCGACGTCGAGTGCGTCCGCGACTTCGCGGAGAGACAGGCCGCCGAAGTGGCGCAGGCAGAACACGGTGCGCTGCGCTTCGGGGAGTCGAGCAAGCTCTTGCTCGAGTCTATCTTGGAGCTCCCGACCGGATGACAGTCTGTCTGGCGCATCGGCGCTCGATTGCGGCTCGTGGTCGAGGGCCTCGACGGAGTCGGCGCGATGGCGGCGCGCGACGTCGATCGCGGTGGTGACGGCGACGCGGCGTAGCCACGCACCGAAGCGTTCGGGGCGCACGCCTCGCTGCAGCTGTCGCCACAGGCGAACGAACGTGTCCTGCGCGGCGTCCGCGCCGAGGTGGTCGTCGCGCAGGATCGAGCAGCACACGTGCAGCACTGCGCTGCGGTGGTCGAGAACGATCCGGTCGAATGGCACCTCGGCGGTCATCGTCAGCCGTCCACGGATACCGCGCGGAGCACGCGGTCACGGTCGTTCAGGTTTCTGCCTTCGAACGTCCAGACCGCACGGTCCTCTTCGATTCGGTCGTAGTTGCCGCCGACGATGCGGCCCGGCATGCGAAGCTTCACGTGGAACTTCTCGTCCGTGAGGTCCGTCGCGTGATCGAACGCGGTGAACCCGGACTCGAGCGCGAAGCGGATGCCGTTGCGCGACTCGGGATCGAGGTCGGTCGCCGCGAGAGCCGTGGCGAATGCGTCACGCGTGGCCGTGCGCGCGCGCTCGTCGAGAGTCTCGATCGGGTCCGGTGCGTCGATCGCGTCGATCTGCTCCTCCGTCGCGTCGATCGCGAAGTTCCAAAATTCGATGAACTCACGGAGGTCGATCGTGCGGGAGACCGCGTCCCGCACCTGTTGGCAAATCGCGTCGAGGTCGTCCGGGGCGAGCGTGGCGTCGCCGTCGGTGTAGAGGCCGAGGCAGGCCGCGCGCACGAATCGAGTCGCGGCACCCGCGTACTCCTCGCGCGCGATGGCTTGGACCAGCTCCCACTCCGGTGCGGTGAGTCGAGTCTTGGAGTCCAGCTTCTCGAGGAGCTCGTTGGGAATGCGCGCCTGCGCGCGGGCGTGCACGTCTTGTCGCGCGTGCTCGGCGCCGTGATAGGTGCGGGTGAACTCGTAGACGTTGCGCTGTCCGCGGCGCGTGATCTGGAGATGAGCGCTGCGGCGGAGGTACGCGTCTCGATAAGTCTCATCCGCCGGCGCCAGAGTCTGCGGCCAATCCTCGACCGACGCGAACGTCGCCGCGGACGACAGGCGGATCCGCGCCTGCCGTTCGTCGGGCCGCTTCGGCCAGTCGACGCGACGGACCCGGTCGCGGGTTCCGGCCCGTCCGGTGTCGTCGCCGACTTCACGAAGCCACTTCTGCGTGGTCGCGTCAAGCGACGGGATCCAAGGTCCGTGCAGGGGCACGGCGTATCCGCCCGCGAGATCGTGGACGTGGCCCTCCACGGAGAGCTCGACGCGGACGGAACCATCGGCGTAGATCTCGATCTCTTCCTCGTTCTCGAGGCAGGAGGGGAGGAGGAGAGTGGCGGCGAAGAAGGCGGTCGGCAGCGCGGGCTTCATGACAGCAAGACGCGGGAGCGGGCGCGAGAGATGACAGGAATCTCGCCCGCTCAGTTCGCGAATCGCAGATTCGTGCTCACGCGGAAGCGATGCCCGTCCGGGTGGTGGAGCGTGAATTCGCGTACGCCCCACGGCTCGTCGAGCGGCGGCCCCGAGGTCTCGCAGCCGAGCTCCTGCGCTTTCGCGTAGGCCGCGTCGACTTCCGCCCGTTCGCACAGCCACCAGCTCATCCAGACGCCGTGCTCGCCGCGGCCTCCCTGACCGTCTTGGCAGAGGTACATCTCGACGTCGCTCGCGCAGGCTCCCGCGAAGTTGGCTGGGCCGCCGTCGTTCTCGTCGGCGGCGCCTTCGATGATGCCGGCGTCGTTCCAGGTGAACGTGCGCCGCCAGCCGAACTCCTGGAGCCAGCGCAGACTCGCGGGCA
>JANQJF010000035.1 GCA_028281765.1 Planctomycetota bacterium
CCCAGGTCTCCGACCTCGCGCCGCTCGCCAGCCTGCCACAGCTGCAGTCGCTCCAGTGCTATCACACCCAGGTCTCCGACCTCGCGCCGCTCGCCGACCGGCCACAGCTGCAGTCGCTCGATTGCTCTCGCACCCAGGTCACCGACCTCGCGCCGCTCGCCGACCGGCCACAGCTGCAGTCGCTCCAGTGCTCTCACACCCAGGTCTCCGACCTCGCGCCGCTCGCCGGCCTGCCACAGCTGCAGTCGCTCGATTGCTCTCACACCCAGGTCACCGACCTCGCGCCGCTCGCCAGCCTGCCACAGCTACAGTCGCTCTCTTGCTCTTACACCCGGGTCAACGACCTCGCGCCGCTCGCCGGCCTGCCACGGCTGCACTCGCTCGATTGCTCTCACACCCAGGTCACCGACCTCGCGCCGCTCGCCGCGCTGCGCTCGCTCGAAGAGATCCACGCGAATCGATGCCACCTGGATGATCTACCTCGCGACCTCGTGCTCAGCGAGGTTCTGAATCGACTGAGTCTGGTAGACGCCCGCGTCCCCGGAATGCCGGCGGAAATCCTGGCCGGAGAATCCTGGCCACACGGCTGCCTCCATACGCTGCGCGACCATCTGCAGGACTTGGAAGCGGGCGTCGAGCGCGTACGCGACGTCAAGGTCGTCGTGCTCGGCAACGGTCGGGTCGGCAAGACGCAGATCTGCCGGCGGCTGCGTGAAATGCCATTCGACGACACGGTGCCGTCCACTCACGGCATCACGATCGCGACGCAGCCGTGGGGCACCGAGCCCGACGACTCGCTGCTCAACCTCTGGGACTTCGGTGGACAGGACATCTACCACGGCACCCACGCCCTCTTCATGTCCAGTCGCGCGGTGTTCCTCACCGTGTGGCACCCCGACTTCGAGCGAAACGAAGAAGTGGACCATGCAGGCACGCGATATCGCAACTACGCATTGCCCTACTGGATCGCCTACGTCCGCCATCTCGGCGGCTCGCAGAGTCCGGTCGTCGTGGTCCAGAGCCAATGTGATCGGGCCGAACAGGAAACCGCGAAGCCGCCCGCGGACGATCTCGAGTTCACGTTCGTCAAGTCGTGCTGCTTCAGCGCCAAGAACGACCGCGGGATCGCCGGACTGCGCGAGGCGATCCAGCAAGGCATCGAGTACCTCCGGCAATCCGAAGGCGTCGCTTCCATCGGCAAGGGCCGCGCCGCGGTGATTCGCCGGCTGCAGGAGTGGCGCGAGGCGGACGCGGCCCGGCCGACGACCGAGGAACGCGAGCACCGCACGCTGACGAAGACGGAGTTCCGCCGGCTATGCGAAGACGCGGGCGGCATTCACTCACCCGATTCGTTGCTGTCGTACCTCCACGACGTCGGCGTGGTGTTCTATCGGGACACTCTGTTCTCGAAACGGATCATCCTCGATCAGACGTGGGCACTGGACGCGATCTACGCGGTCTTCGACCGCCAGTTCTCGTACCAGCAGCTGCTCCAACAACGCGGCCGTTTCACGCGTTCGCTGATGCAGCTCATGGTGTGGCAGGAGTACTCGCTCGATGAGCAGAAGCTGTTCCTGAGTCTCATGGAATCGTGCGGCGTGTGCTTCGTGCACCGGCGGGCGGACGAGAAGCACGACATCGAAGCCGAGTACATCGCGCCCGATCTGCTGCCGGAAAAGGAGAAGGTGCTCCCGGGGCTGTCGGGACGGTGGAGCGTCGACGCGGCGACGGTCACTGTCGAGTACTGCTATCCGTTTTTGCACCAGGGCCTGATCCGAACGGTGATCTCCCACATCGGAGGATTGGCGGGTGACGCAGCGGAATACTGGAAGTACGGCGCGTGGTTCTACGACGCTCGTTCTGGCGGCAAAGCCGTCGTCGAGCAGGAGATGCTCGACGAACGGCAGGGATTGATCCGCATTCAGGTTCAGGATGACCACAGCGGTACGCTGCTCCACTGGATCCGCGAGTGCATCGAACAGCAGAGCCGGACGACAGGGTGCGTCGAGCCTCGAATCCTCGCGAATGGCGAAGAGGTCGGCGAGCTACGAACCGAACCGCGGGAAGCGCCCGACGCGATGTCGCTGCCGCCCTCCGAGGATCTCGAGCCTTCGGACAGAGCGACCGAGCGCCGCGTGCGAGACGAACCCCGATTTGCGCACGCACCAACGAACGGACGGCGACGCATCTACATGTCGTACTCATGGGGCGATGACAGCAGTGAGGGTCAGCAACGTCAGAACGCCGTCGACGCATTCTGCGACTCGATGTCCGAGCGCGGCATCGAGATCGTCCGAGACAAGACTGAGATGGAGGTCGGCGACAGGATCTCCAAGTTCATGAACGCGATCGCGCAGGGCGATGTGGTGATTGCCGTGATCAGCGACCGGTATCTCAAGTCCGACTACTGCATGTACGAGCTGTTCCAGACGTATCGGAACTGCGCAGACAATCCCGACAAGTTCCTCGACAAGGTCGTCCCACTGATTCTGCCTGACGCGAAGCTACACCCCGTCACCGCGAGACTGGACTACGCACTCTACTGGAAGGCGCAGAAGGAGGAACTTCAGGCGCAGGTCGAAGCGTTGGGCATCGAATACCTGGACGAGACGACAGTGACGAGCTACCGACGCATCAGAGACTTTGCCAACAAGGTCGCCGAGATACTCCACTTGCTGAGCGACAAGCTGATGCCACGCGACTTCGACGCGATGATGACGGATGGCTTTGCGGAGATCCTGCCGGTGCTCGGTCTCGACGCAGGGTAGCGAACTAGAGCGTAGGCTTCGGGCGGGCGCCGGTGTCGCGTAGTCTCGAGCTCAACTTCTCAACGAGAAAAGGAGAACTCGCGCATGCGGACAACCATCGTATTCGTTCATGGCTGGAGCGTTACGCACACCGACACCTACGGCCAGCTGCCAGCACGTCTCAGCAATGAGGCTGAGAAACACGGTCTCAACATCGAGACCAAGGAGATTCATCTCGGTCGCTACATCAGCTTCCACGACGAGGTGCGCGTCAAGGACATCGCACGAGCGTTCGAAGCGGCGGTTCAGGATCAACTCAGCGCGTTGCTGAAAGCGAAGCGGCGGTTCATCTGCGTCACGCACTCGACCGGCGGCCCGGTGGTTCGCGAGTGGTGGCACCGCTTCTACCAGCGTCGGGGTGCACCGACCTGTCCAATGAGCCACTTGATCATGTTGGCTCCTGCGAACTACGGATCCGCGCTCGCCCTCTTGGGCAAGGGCAAGCTCAGTCGTCTGAAGTCTTGGTGGAGTGGTGTCGAACCGGGACAAGGTGTGCTCGACTGGCTGTGCTTGGGTAGCGCCCCCGCGTGGAAGCTCAATCTCGATTGGATCAAGAGCAAGTCAAAGCACATCGGGCCCGACGGCGTCTTCCCATTCGTGATCACGGGGCAATCGATCGATCGAGCCTTCTACGACAACCTCAACAGCTACACAGGCGAGCTGGGTTCCGATGGTGTCGTTCGCGTCGCCGCGGCGAATCTGCAGGCAAGATACGTCAGGCTCGTGCAGCAAGCTCCGGTCAAGGATCCCAAGAAGCCGACGACCTACCACGCTCCGTCACTGGTCCTCGAGCAGAAGCTCTCGTCGGCGAAGACCCCGCTCAAGATCGTCGCCGGCAAGTCCCATTCTGGTGACGAGAAAGGGATCATGAAGAGCGTAGAGGCCGCAGCCGGATCCCCCGAAAGTCAGGACACGGTCGACGCGATCTTCGCCTGCATGAAGGTCGGGACCAAAGACGAACACCGCGCGCTCGCAAGAGCCTTCGACGGCGAGAACGAGAAGGTCCAAGCGAGGGAATTGCTGGAGGTGGAGCGCAAGGCTCTCTGGTGGGACACCTATTTCATCCGCGACAAGTTCTCGATGGTCATCTTCCGGGTTACGGATCACGAGGGTTACCCGGTCACTGACTTCGATCTGATCTTGACCGCTGGGCCGAAGAGCAACCCGAACCATCTGCCGCCGGGGTTCTTTCAGGACCGACAACTCAACCAGTCGAACCGGAACACGGTGACCTACTACTTCAACCACAGTGCGATGATCGGCTGTCCTCCGGTGATGGATGGCGACGACGAAGTGCGCGAAGCGCTCGACGGGACGAGCGCGCTCGGGTTCGAGATCGTCCCGCGCCCTGACTCCGGGTTTGCGCGCTACATGAAGTGCAGCATCAGCGCATCTGCCGAGGTGCTGAAGGAAGTCATCCAAGCCAACACGACAGTGATGGTCGACATTGTCCTTCGCCGCGTGGTTGACGAGGAAACGTTCCAGCTGGACGCAGGAACGAGAGCCAAGGACTTCAAGAAGACCAAACCGCGCAAGCCGCTCGCCGAGTAGGGACGCGCGAACCTCAATCCCCGATGCTGGCTTGCAGGCCCCCAGGCACGCCAAGGGCTCCGGCACAACCCGGTCCAAGCGCCATGGACCCGCACGGAGCATCGTCGCGCGCCCCCAACGCAAAGAGCCGCGGCAATCGCCACGGCTCTTCACTGTCACTGACGGACAGGCCTCCCCGTCAGTTCGATTTCACGCTAGTTCGGGCCCAAGCTCAGCCCGATACCGTTCGTGCCGATCACGCCCAGCGTCGTCAGCGGCGGGCTGTAGGTGAACGTCTGCGTCATGAGAGCAACGCCCGTCAGGTTGCTGTCGTTCGGGAACGACAGCTGGTTGACGACCGAGGAACCCGGCGACGAGAACGGCAGGTGGATGCTGTCGCCCGCACCGTAGTACTCACAGCCTTCCATGCCGATGGCATCGAGGGGGATGCCCGGAATCGACTGGCCGATCGACAGGATCATCGCACCGAAGCCCGTGCCTGCCGGGATGCCCGACGTGGTCAGGTCGATCGTCGTGCCGAGGACCGGACGGTCGCTCGCCGACAGCACCATCTCACCCGTGCTGTTCGCGCACAGGGAGAACCCGGCGCCGATGTCGGTCGAGAGGTCGCGGCCACCCGGATCGGTGGCGACGTTGCCCGGCGACCAGCCGACCAGGTGCTCGTTGCCGGCGGTGCTGACGCTCTGCCAGACCATGTCGACGTTGCCGTTCGGACGGAACTGGACCTGGAACGTGTTCTGGTCCGTGTTGCCGAAGCTCGGCACGTCGACCCACGTGACGGTCGAGACCGTCGGGTTCGAGGTGAAGATCACCTGACCACCCGCGTTCGGGCTGTAGTCGTGCCAGGACGGCGACCAGCGCGCACCTTGGCTCAGCAACTCCGACGACGTCGGCGTGAAGTCGGTGCCGTTGCCGGCTCCCGGCGGGGAGATGAATCCGTTCGAGCACACGTCGAGCATCGTCGTCGAGCCACCGGGGTACGGCAGCGAGAACGGCAGCGACACCGACTGGACCGAATCGTCACCGAGCGACAGCGTCGAGCCACTCGGCGTGATGTACGTGGCGGAACCCGAGCCGACAGAGTAGTTGCTGCCATTCCAGGCGAGCTCCATCGTCTGACCACTGAGGTCGAATCCGCCGGGGCCCATCGCCTCGTAGAACGCGGGGTCACAATCGACGGCGCCACAGCTGTTGCCGACCGACGTCACCGTCGCGACAGAACCCGGCATGTTGGTCGGAGCCTGGGCGTTGACCGGGACGGTCGCCGCACCCGGACCCGGCATCGCCTGGTCGAGGATCGTCGTGCTGTTGCCCGGTGCGTGCGAGCAATCGAACCAGAAGTTGTAGATCGTGTTCCACTTCAGCGCGTTGTCGACGCCTGCGGAGAACGTGATCTCGGTGCCGACGCGCGAGAACGTCCAGTCGTTGCTGCCGTCGTTGTCGATGTCCTTCGAACCGGCGTTCACGACCGTCGCCGCGGCGTCGACCGGAATGCGGAACGCGGCGGCGCCGCGCTGGTTGTCGATGTTCTGGACGGCGTACTCGTAGTGGTAGAGGCCGGCAACCGGACCGGTCACCTTGACCGCGACCATGAAACGACCATCGTCGTTGCCGTTGCCACCGATGGCGTTCGTCGCGCCGGTCCAAGCCTCGAGGACCGAACCCTGCACCGAACCACCCGACATCGAGCCGTTCCAGTTGCTGCCGCCCCAGCTCATGTTCAGGCCGCGATACATGATGTTGTTGTCGCGGGCGCTGACCGGCTCACCTTGGATGACGGCGTACGCCTGCGCGTAGAGCGTGCCACCTTCGACGAGCGTGGCTTCGCTCATCTGGACCCGGTTCTTGATCGGGCTCCAGGTGCTCCACATCGAAGAGTTCAGCGACTTGATGTTGTCGGTCGCTGCCGGACCGCTCACCGGCGGATCCCCACGGTCCCAGTAGCTACCGACCGTGTCCCGCGTGCCCAACCACGGATCGAGCTCGTCGGCGGGACCCATGTAGTTGAACGACGCGTTGAACCCGGAGCTGTAGGTGTCCTGGCACCCCATGCGGAAGTGGCCGCTCGGACCACTCTGGCACGAGCCGCACGGGCCGCCGCTGAAGTTGAACGTCGCGTACGAGTACTTGACGAAGCTGCGGTTGGAGATCTGCTCCATGCGCCCGTTGTGCTCGCGAGCGATCAAGAACGCGAGGTACGGGAACGTGTCGAGCATGCCGCCGGGACCGATGTCCTCCCACGGGACGTGCGCGTTGCCGCAGTTGGCCCAGGAGTGACCGTAGGCGATCGCCGCGGTGCCGTTCGGGTAGGCCGGCCCATCGCGGAATTCGCTGATGCTGTTGTTCAACGCATACAGCGTGATGTCGTAGTCCGGGTTCGCATTCGCTTGCGCCCCTACGACTGAGGAGAGGGAAAGAAGTGCTATTGCAGACAAGAGCGTTCGCATGGCCGACATTGTGGCAGGCACGCGGGGTGCGTCAATCCGCGCGGGCTGCGGGGAAACGCCCAAGCTGTCGCGAGTTCCCCTTCGTGCGGGTGACTCCCGCGCGAAATGCGGCGGAGCGTTAGACAAGGCTTTCAGGAGCAATCCACCCGCCCAGGCGGCTTCGCGACCGCTTCGCATCCGAACGGGAGTCCAGGATTGGATGCGACTCCCGGCGGCGTCTCTCGGCAGCGGGCGCGGATGCTGTTCGCGACGGAGCTGATCAACACCTTCTTCTTCTTCTGCACGGTGATCGTGTCGAACTCCGTGCCTTCGCAGGGCTCGAAGCAGCACGCGGCCCCTGCGCCGCCGGCGCGATGCGGAGGAAGGCAAGCGCCACTCCCTCTCCGGGATTTTGTCGAGACCGCGTTGCGCCGCCGAACCTCGGATCCCTCGCGGATGGGGTCGCACGCGCGCCCCTCCTCAGCATGCGGATCGCGGGTCGACGTTCGACCACGGCATTCGTGTGCCGATCGCCAATCCACGAATGTCCGACATGAATACGAGACTCCTCCGCAAGGCAGCCGGAATCGCTGCCATTCTCTCGCCCTCTCTCTTCGCGCAAGCGCCGTGCACCGTCATGCAGCCCGACGTGAACCCGATCGCCGCATTCGACTCCAACCTCGAGTCGGGCGGACAGAACCCGTTGCCTTTGCAGGGCGTTCCGGCCCTGTTCGGCACGACGGGCAGCCGCTGGGTCGCGTTCAAGTTCGACGGGACGAAGCGTTCGAACCTCGGACAGCCGTGCCCCTTCTCACAGTTGGTCGGCGGTGAAGCGCCACTCCCCATCGTGACTCGCGTCGAGCTGGCGACGAACTCGCCGAGCGACCGTGTCGTGCGGTGCGCCCTCTTCTCCGGCACCGGCCTCCCCGCGTCGCTGCCCAACGCTGGCAACCGATGGAACGGCTGGCTGCGCATCCCGGCCGGGACGGGACCGTCGGTCGCCGAGTTCTACGCCGAATCGACGATCGACCCGCCGCGCTGGTTCGCGGTCGAAATGCCGGACGACGTGTTGTTCGGCGAGCGTCGCACGGTGCTCTGCGGCTTCACGGGAACGATGGTGCCGCGCAACTTCCAGGGTGGCGTGCTCGTCTCGACGACCGATCCGAACGGCGCTGCATGGAGCACAGCGCCGACCGGCTTCGACTTCTTCGACCTGCGCGTCTACCGACCGCCGTTCGTCAGCGGGCGGCTGCAGCGGTTCGTCTCGGGCATTCCTCAGCTCGAAGTCGTCGGTCCGACCGTCGTCGGCGGTCAGATCGACATGCTGATCACGCGCACCGAACAGTCCACGCCGAACGCGCAGCCGGGCATCCTGCTGCTCTCCGACGTGAGCCCGACGCTCACCCCGGCGCTGCAGGGGATCAACCCGATGCTCAACGGCCTCTGCCTGAGCTTGCCGGTCGGACCGGCCTCGGTGTTCGTGCCCGTCTTTGCGTCGAACCAAGGCAACGGCACGCAGCTCAACCCGATCTCGGCGAACTCGGGACGGCTCGAAGTCCCGATCACCGACCCCGCCTTCTCCGGAATCAGCGTGAACTTCCAGATGGTCGCGGTGACCCAGTTCGGTGGCCAGGTCGCGCTACGTCCATCGAACGTCGTGAACGTCATGATTCCGTAGGCAGATCCTGCCGGCGGCTAGAACTGAGCCCGCATCTGCAGATACGCGAACGTCGTCGTCTCGTCGCTTCCTCCCGGTGCGTTCCGAGGGAACTCGCCCGGGAAGAGGAGCGCGCCGCCGACCTCGAAGTTCAACCGCTTCGGAGTCACGGTCCAGCGAGCCCGCACTTCGAATTGGGTGCCGAGGAAGTCGCCCGAGTCGCCGGTCGGGTCCGAGACGTTCGCCGTCGGCCACCGGTCCGTGCGCTCCTCGAGCCAGGCCGGGCGGAGAGACACGTATGCCCAGAAGTCGTCCCGCGGCTGGACGCGAACGCGCAGCTCGGGAGAGATCAAGTTCGTCCGGCGCAGTGCGAGGTAGATCTCGGTCGGACCGAAGTCGGGCCGCTGCACGCCGAACAGCGAATCGAAGCGGTTGTTCTCGCCGTCGTTCGGATCGCGGTCTCCGCTCGCGTAGTCGAGCGCGACCTGCACGTTGGGCTCCCAGACCGCATCGAACGTGTAGCCGAGGGCCGCGTGCGTGAAGAACGCGAGGTGGTTCAGTTCCGCGCTGCCGACCGTGAGGCGCGACGTGCCGAACTGCCCCGCCGCCTCGAGTTCGCCGTCGATCTTGCCCGGCGCGCGCTTCGTGAACAGTCGCAGACCGGGCGTCGCGAAGCGACGGCGTAGCGAATCGGGATCGGTCTCCGCCAGCACGTAGGTGTAGTTCTCGAACACGGTCCGGTCGGTCAGCCGACGCGTGTCGAGAAACCCGAAGAGCTGCTGGTCCTCGTCCTCCCGGTCGAACTCGAACTCGTTGGCGCGAACACCGTCGCTGTCGTCCGGGAGCCGGCGCACCGGCATCGTCCAGAACAAGCGGTACGAGTCGCCGTTCTCGCCCTGCCAGAGGTAGTCGACGCCCGTGAACGAGTTGATCGCCGTGCGATAGATGTGACGCGCGATCAGCCGGCGGCTGCCGAGGTCCAGCGTCTGCCTGCCGACGCGCAAGCGGTGCGTGCCGGCGCCGAGCTCGCCGAGCCGGAAGTCGCCGAAGCCCTGGAGGATGTCGGTCGCGTCCACCGTCGACGCGTTGATCGGGGTGCCCGTCGCCGCTCCGAACTGCCGCATGTCCGCGACTTCGAGAGTGAGGCCGATCGGCAGCGAATCGAGCTTCTCGAAGTCCACGTCACCGCGAAGCGCGAGGCGCGACGTCGCGAACGCCTGACTCCGCTCGAGTGAAGGGTTCGCTCGGAACTGATCGTCGATGACCTGAATGCGGCCGAGAAACTCTCCCGTGACCCACAGCCAGTCCGGGGTCCCGAGCACGTCGTCGAGCGAGACGAGCTCCTCGTCCGCGAAGGCCTCCGACCGCTGCGGACTCGCTGGCGGGTTCGTGCCGGCCTGCGCGACGATCGAGCCCGACAGTTGGACGGTGGCGAACAGGGCAAGAGACCGAGCGATGGCGAGACCTGAAGACACAACCCGCAGTATTCGAGATCCCGTTCCGCGAGCAAACAAGATCCCCGTGCCACGCGGTTTTGACTCGCGACCTCGGTCGAAAACGACCTCGACGCCCCACCGTCAACGCTTGTTCTGCGCACCCTGCTGCGGCGGCTTCGCTTTCTCTTTCTCGGCCCAGATCTTCGTGCGCGCCGCGACCATCGCTTTCTCGACCGCATCGAGCGCGCGCAGCGCCGCCTTGCGATCCCGCGCTTTGCGCAGCGCGAGCAGCGCGCGTTCGATCTCATCGGCCGCCTCGGCGTAGGCGTTGCGGAACACGACCCGCAACGGCTTGCCGTTGTAGAGGTTGAGCCCGTACGTCGACGTGAAGTTCGCGGTCGCGGCTTTCCATGCCTTGTGGTCGAACGCCGTCTCGGTCCAGCCCACGACCTCCTCGACCGCCACCCGCCAATCCGCATCGGTCACGATGGAATGCGACACGCCCTTCGCATCGGTCCACAAGACCCAGCACGCGAACGCCGCCGGGCCACCCGTGTTCTTCGCGTGCACCGCGACCGCGTTGTCGCGACCGAGGTCGTCGAGGTCGACGACGGTGACTTCTTCCCACTTGACCGAGGACGCTCGCTCGACGCCATTGACGAAGAGCGCGCACTCGTTGTCGCAGGTGAACACGAAGCGGGCGGAAGTGACCTTCTCGGGAAGCGCGAAGCGTCGACGCAACCAGACCTCTTGGTGCTGCTGCATGTCGGCGGCCCAGATGCGCTGGGCAGGGCCGGCGGCGTCCGGGTCGAGGGCCGGGTCCTGCGCGCAGACGGTGGCGGTGAGAGCCATCGGCACGATCGCGGCGAGAGGATTCATCATGAGATTGTAGACGTCTCGCGGGGAGCGAGGTGCGTCACGAATCTTCGAAGTCGAGAGACCCAATGAGCGCGGGTCGCGGATTCGACTATCCTGCGCCTTCCCACACCGCTCGAAGGAGACCGTCATGCACCGCTGGATCTTGAACCTCGCAACGGCGTGCTGCTGCCTCTTCGCCACTCCGACGACAGCGCAGGATTTCGACCCCTACGACCTCCTTCCGGAAGACTCGCTCGTCGTCGCGGAATTTTCAGGTTTGGGAACCCTCCGAAACTCGTTCGGAGCCACCAACCTCGGAGAACTGATCACCGGTAACGCTCTGAAACCACTCCGCCTCTGGTTGGAGATGGAATGGGAGAAGCTCCACCAAATCGATGCCGACTCCGATTCGCCGACCTCGCTCTTCCTCGAAGCCATCTACGAGGAACTTCGGGATCACAGCGGCCGCGTCTACTTCGGTCTCAGCATGGATCTCGAACGTGAAACTCCATCGCTGGCGTCGCTCATCATCAGCGACGACGGCGAAACGGATCTACAGCGCGTCCATGAGATCTACCGCACCCATATCGCCGACCTCGGCTACGAGTTGCGTCAGCACGAGTTCGTCGGCCGGAAGGCGTGGTACATCGATGACGAGGAGAGTCGCTCCGACTTCACGTTCTTCGAAGATGGGAACCTGGTGTTCTGCAACGCCAAGTCGGACGTCGTGGAGCGAGTTCGAACGCTGCTCGAGACCTCCGCGCACCCGGTTGCACCCAGCTCGCGAACCGGGAGTGCCGCATGCTCGGTCCGAGTCGATCTCACGCGCATACCCATGTGGCAATCTTGGTTGGACGGCCCACTCGGCAAGCTCCTCCAGCCGCTCGGTTTCGCAGAAGTACCGGCGATCGAGCTTCGAGTGACACCGAATGACGAGCGACTGGTGGTCGACTGCGAACTCACCATCGACGAAGGCGCGACCACCCTGTTCGACTGCTTCCGGCCACCGCAGGCCGATCTCGAGCCGGCACTCGCGGTCGTCCCCGGAGATGCGGCGATCTGGGTAGCCAGCTGCGTCGACTGGGCACGGGTCGGAGAGCTCGTTCGCACACTGTCGCCCGAACTCATGCCGAGCGCCCTTTCCGACTTCACGCAGGACGACATCGACGAGGCGGCCCAGGACCTGGGAACGACGTTCTTCATCGCCGGCAGCCAGCGCACCGATGTCTCCATCGGCGATTTCTCCGATCTGTGCATCGGACTGCAGCTCAACAACGCCAGCGCACTCGAAGAGCACATGAGCGCATTCTTCGCGAGCGACGACGCCTTGCGCGCACGGCTCGAGACCAACGACTACCGCGACCAACGCATCCATACACTGGGCTTCGGCAACGGCGTACACTTCGCGGTCGTCAAGAACCAAATGATCATGGCCGCGGGAGATGGCGGGCTGGATCGGATCCACGCCGTGGTCGACGCCGATGGGCCGTCGGATCGACGACTACTCGGCGACGGCTTCACGGCTCGACGGAAGCTTGCCGGCGACGACTGCGTCCTCATGTACAACGCCGACTTCGAGTCACCCGAAGACCTGGCCAGAACCGTCCTCGCTTCGATCGAACGGCGCAGCGGCTTGTCCGCTGTCGTAGCACCCGAGCTCGTCACTGCCGTCTGCCGGCGCATGCGCGAACTCGACCTGCTCGGACTGCTGTTCTCGCTCCGATTCGACGGCGCGAACGTGATCTGGCGCACCGTGTGGTAGGTCGTGAACAAGCGAACTCGAGCAGCTACGAGCCTTGAGGAGTCAAAGTCGAGTTCCGGGCTTCGACACATCGGCGACGCCGTCCCACTAGAGCCCTTCTAGGCATCGAGTTACGCCTCCTCCTCCCCGCATGACCATCGAAGCCAGCCGGTTTCGGAGGTGACGCACTGCCTACTCCGTGCTAGTGTACTAGGTAACTAATACACCTAGCCGACCGTTGCCCATCCTGTTCCAGCTGCGCCCCGGGGACACCCGGCCGATCTACCTGCAGATCACCGACGAGGTGAGACGCGGGATCGCCCACGGCCAGCTCGTGCCCGACGAAGCCCTGCCATCCGTGCGCGCGTTGGCCTCGGACCTTCGGGTCAATCCCAACACGGTCCAGCAGGCATACCGCGAGCTCGAAAGGGATGGGACCGTCTACGTGCAGCGCGGTCGGGGCACGTTCATCGCGGCGACGCAGGATCAGACCGATGAGATCGGGCGGATCACCGAGCGGCTGGCGGACGACGTCGTGCGCGAGGCGTGGCGGTCGGGAGTGCCGATCGACGCGCTGATCGCGGCGATCCAGGAAACGGCCCGCAAGAAGGAGGACGACTCATGACTCTCGAGTTGTCGCACGCACTCGACTCGGACGGCGTAGCAGCTGTGCGAACGCGTGGACTGACCCGCTGGTTCGGCGACCACTGTGCGCTCGACGAAGTCGGGCTCATCGTCCCGAAAGGCGCGGTGTACGTGCTCGCCGGTGCGAACGGCGCTGGCAAGACGACGCTGTTGCGGTCTCTCATGGAACTTTCGCGCGTGGATCGCGGAACCGTGGAGCTGTTCGGTGACGGCGAAGCGAGCCCGGCGCAGCGGCGCGCGCAGATCGGCTACGTGCCGGACAATCACGAGTTCGGCTACCGGTGGATGCGAGTCGGCGAGCTGCTCGCATCGCACGCGGGCTACTTCCCCCACTGGGATCGAAGCTACGCCGCGGAGCTGAACGCACGGTTCTCGATCGACGATCGACCGCGCTTCGGCCAGCTGTCTCGAGGCCAAGCACGACGCGTGCAGTTGGTGATGGCGCTCGCACATCGACCGCGTTTGCTGCTGCTCGACGAACCGAGTGAAGGTCTCGACCCTCTCGTGCGAGACGAACTCGGCGCCGTGCTGGCGGAGTTCCTCGCCGAGTCGGGAGCCAGCCTGCTGATGTCGACGCACCACATGCACGACGTGATCGGGTTGGCCGACCACTTGGGAGTTCTCGTCGACGGCCGACTCGCCGCGCAGGTGTCACGCGCGCGGCTCGAGACGGAGCTCAATCAGATCCACGCACGCGTGCCCGAAGGCTGGAGCGCATCGCGCGACCTCGAGAGCGCCGTGCTGGAGCGCAAATCGGCCGGGCGCGAGATCTCTTGGACCATGTGGGGTTCTCCCGACGCGTTGCAACGGGAACTCGTCGCGACGGGAGCCGAGGTCCTCTCGCTCGATCCTCTGGGATTCGAGCACGCGACTCGCTGTCTCCTGCGCTTGGGAGGTGGAGTGTGAACGATCGATCTCGGCAGACTCCGTCCTGGCCCACCGTGTTCCGGACGCAGTTCCGCATCGTGATCGCGGCTCTTCGCGGCCGGCCCGCGATGTGGGCGATCGCGCCGTTCGCGGTGCTCGCGATCGCCATGGCCGCTGGGGATGGGCTGCTCGGAGTCATCAGCGAGTCGCAGCCGGATGGAGGCGAAACGACTCGGTCCGGTTGGATCCGTTCCGCGGACATGAATCTCGAGGAAGGTCAGGCCGCGGTGCTGATCGTATTCATCGGCCTGACGGTGTTCGGGATCTTCTGGCCGCATTGGGTCTGGCGCGACGCGCTACCGGCTCGGCGCGACTACCACTGGGCGATGCCCGTCGACCGGCGGGTCCACGATGCGACGCGAGTCCTCGCGGGCGCCGTCACACTTCTCGTGTTTTCGTTCGCCTCGTTCGCAGTGGTCGTCTCCGTGAGTGCGGCGTGCGGTCATGCCGAGGGGGTGTTCGTGGGCTGGCAGAACTGGCTGACGGGTCCACTCCTCTACTACCTCGTCGCGTCCGTACCGGCGGTCTGCACGAATCGGCCGACCGCCTGGATCCTCGGCGTGTTGGTCACTGCGTCGGGCGCCGCGGCGCTCGCGACTCCGCTGCAACAAGACTGGATGCGCGCGCCGATGCAGTCACTGTCGAACCTCGGTGAGATCGCGGGCGGCGCGGTGTTCGGCGCGCTCGAGGACTCCGACGTCGCCACCGTCAGCGGATGGACAACCGCTACGTGCCTCGGTGGCGCTGCGGCCGCGGTCGCAATCGCGATCCTGCTTCGCTCCAAACCGCGCTGATCACGGCTCGAAACCACGAACGACAACCCCTTCCTCTGACCAGGAACATGACATGAGAACCCGACCTGACCCATTCGCACTTTGCGCCCTCGGACTGCTGGCATGCACGGCTTCGGTTCGATCCCAGACCGACTTCGTCTACCCCGACACGAAAGCCGGCCGTATTGCCGAAGCCTGCATCGCCGCCATCAACGCCGGCGACGAAGCGACCGTTCGCAAGTTCATCAAGACGCATCGCGCTGCGTCCTCGCTCGAGAAGCGCTCCGTCGACGAACGCACGCCGAAGTTCGTGCAGATGAACCGCATGCTCGGCGAACTCGCGCCGGGCCACATTGTGGAGAGCGAGGCTCTGACGATCGAGCTGCTCGCGCGCTCGAGCAACATGTCCGCGTGGTTCTCGTTTCGCTTCGGGCTCGAAACGACTCCGCCACACAAGCTCCTCCACCTGACGATCCAGCCGGGCGACGACCCGACCAAGCTCCGCCAGGGCTACACCGACTGGAAGGACCTGACCGACCTGCTCCGTCAGGTCGCAGAGGACTACAAGATCCCAGGCATCGTCGCGGCGGTGGCCGATGCGGAGTCGATCCGCGCGTCTGCCGCTGTCGGTGTGCGCAGAATGGGCGAGCCCGACGCCGTGCGGCTCGGCGACCGATTCCATATCGGCTCCGTCACCAAGTCGATGACCGCGACGGTCCTCGGCACGCTCGTAGAGCGCGGTCAGCTGTCACTCGACCTCACGCTAGGAGAAGCGTTACCCGACGTAGAGATGGCCGAGGGCTATCGAGCCGCGACGCTCCGGCAGGTGCTGCATCACCGTGCCGGGCTGCCGAGCGTGCTGGATCCCGGCGACGACGACGATCGACGCTGGAAGAACCGTGACGGCAGCGAGCGCGACCGTCGCGCCGCGTTCTTGGCAGACATCCTTCGTCGCGAGCCTGCGTCGACGCCAGGAGAGAAGTTCGCGTACTCCAACGCCGGTTACGTGCTCGCGGGCCACGTCGCGGAACGCGTCGCGCGGACGACCTGGGAAGAGCTGATGCGTCGCGAACTCTTCGCGCCGCTGCGGATGCACTCCGCCGGATTCGGCTGGCCGACGCGGGTCGCGCCCGGACAGCCGTTCGGTCACGAAGGCACGATGAACGACATGCGGCCGCAGGAGGAGGACTACGAGCTCGGCGACTACATGGCGCCGGCCGGGGACGTCAGCTGCTCGGTCGAAGATCTGACGCGCTTCGGTCAGCTACACCTTCGCGGCATGAAGGGTCAAGACGGCGTGCTCGCGTCGAAGACGATCCAGCTGCTGCACGAAACCGCGCCGATGGGCGGAGGCCAGGCGTACGCGGCGGGATGGATGGTCGACATGAACGAAGCCGAACCCGATCACGAACACGGGGGGTCGGCCGGAACGTTCTTCGCGATGCTCGTTGTATCGCCGTCACGAGATCGCGTCGTAACGGTGATGATGAACTCCGGCGCGCTCTCCAACATGGCGATCGTCGAGAAGATCGCCACGGCGATTCGAGAGCGCGGGCTCTGAGGACTGCCGACGACCGATCAGCCGATCCAGAGCTCGACGGCGTTACTCATCGAGATCCCGTCCGAGGCACCGGGGTCGAGCAGTAGCCCTTGGAAGTTGTAGTTCTCCCCCATGAGGGCGGCGTCGTTCGGGATCGTCAGCGGAAGTGAATTCGCTCCCGTTGCGCCGAGCGTGACCGGAATGCTCGTGAACGGCAGCACCAGCAGCGTGCCACCGAACAGCGGAGTGGCGATCTGCGACGCTGGCCCCGCGCCGATCAGGACGATGCCGTTGGCGTTGCCGAGTCCATTCGACGTATCGATCGACGTCGTGTTGCCGACCGTCGCCGCGCCGGTGATCGCCAGCGAAGGGACAGCCCCGCCAGCGCCGGCGTGGCCCGCTCCGTACGGCAACGCGCCGAACGGGATGTTGAAGCGGATGTCGAGCTTGCCGTCGCGATAGTCATGCCACGTGATCAGCGCAGTGTCGTCCGTCGTGGCGATCGCCGGCTCTCCGCCGAACGAAGCGCCTGGTCCGTCCGTTTGGAGCTGGATCGGTGCACTCAGCCACGTTGCGCCGCCATCCTGCGAGTGGTTGAGGAACACATCGTGCTCCCCATTCGGGTCGTCACTCCAAGTCACGTAGACTGAGTTCCCGGTCGACGCGAGCCGTTGCTGGTTGAAGAGCTTGCTCACCACCGCGAGCTGGGTGTCCGATGTCTGCCACGTCCCGCCACCATCAGACGAGCGATTGAAGTAGAGATCGTTCCGACCGTTGCGGCGATCGGTCCAACTCACGTACACCGAAGATCCGGATGCCGCGACCTTCGGGAGATACGTGTCCGCGCTGCTGGAGTCGATCCGGATCGGGGAGCTCTGCCAGGTGACGCCACCGTCGGACGAGTAATTGAGCCAGATGCCATCGCCGTACCAGACGACGTAGACCGAAGACCCGGAGACGGCGACCTGAGGTACTGCTGCGAACGAGGCGGTGGACACCGGAATGTCGGAGGCTTGCCACGTCGCACCACCATCGGTGGAGTAGTTGACAAAGACCCTCTGTTGGCCATTGCGGTTGTCGTACCAGGTGACATAGACCGAAGAGCCGTTGGCCACGATCTGTGGATCATGGGAGTGTGCGCTTCCCGGCGCGTCCGTATCGAGCCGGATGTCCGAAGTCTGCCAGGTCTGCCCGTGGTCGTTGGAGTAGTTGAGGTAGATGTCCCATCCGAAGCTACCGTTGCGGCTGTCTTCCCAAACGACGTAGACATTGGAGTCGGCGGACGCGATCTGCGGATCGACAGACTCGCCGCTGACGATTCTGTCGAGCCGGGCATCCAGGGGCTGCCAGGTCAAGCCATGGTCCGTCGAGCGGTTGAACCGAATGTCTCGGTTCGGGGAATACCGGTTGTCGCTCCACGTGACGTACACCGCTGCATCGCTCACCGCGAGGCGTGGCGTATCGGAGAGCAACCCGGGGAGACCGGCATTGACCCGTACGTCCTGGGTCAGCCAGGTCGCTCCGCCATCCGTCGAGGCGTTGCAGTACATGTCGAACCGAGTCCCGAGCAGGCTGTTGCGAGTGTCCGCCCACGCGACGTAGACGTTGGATCCGACCGCCGCAATCTCCGGCGAGTTCGAGTTCCACGCGCCCGGGCCGTCGGTATCGAGCCGGATGTCGGGAGTACGCTGGGCAGCCGCGCACACAGAGGTCGCGAGTACGACCGCGAGCGAGAGATCGAAGCGAGTCATCGAGTTCCTTTTACCGAAGTGCCTGAGCACACCGCCATCATAGGCGATGAGCAGCCGGGTCGGGTCCCCCATTCCCGAGCGCCGGGAGTCGCGCAGCCTGGTAAACCGCCGCATCGCCTCAGTTCTGTCCGAAATTCTTCTCCGCTCGGGAGGCCGCGCGACGGTTGGGAGGGAGTCGAATCGGACGCTGAGCTGCTACGATCGCCTCTCTGCGAATGCACCGAATCTCGACACATCATCGCGCTCTGTCTTCGATCGCCGCGGTCGTAGCGCTCATCCCGTCTGCACCGCGCGCACAGACCGAATCCCGACCGACGCCGCTCCCGCGCATCGATGCCCTCGCGCCGCTGGATCCCGAACAGGGCGACGACGGGCCGCGCGTGCCGGGCTGGACGTTCGAGTCGATCGGCTACGCCCGCGACGTCGGGAACAAGCGAATCGTGCGCGTCGGACCCGAAGGAGACGCCGAACTGCAGACCCCGAAGAAGGGTGACGGTGTCGAACTCGTCGGTGCGTCTCTGACCGCGCGCGGCGACCTCGTCTCGGACGCGTTCTCGCTCGAGCCGTACCGCTGGATCGAAGTCGACGTGGAATACGAGATCGTGTCCGGATCGCCGATGGCGTTCCTCGGCCTGCGTCCGACAGACGACCGCCGTATCGTCGACGTCGAGTTCGTGCCGTCGAAGAAGGGCCGCACGCGCTCCGCGACCGTCCGCGTGCACTCGAGCAACCACCAAGGTCCGTACTCGCTCAGTCTGAGCGTCGGCGGCGAGGGTCGCGTGCGGTGGACGTCCGTGACCGCGCGCGAAGCGGGCGAGTTCGCGCGGCCGAAGCGGCCACTCTGCGTGATCGACATTCGCAGCGCGAATGCGAAGCTCGCGCCGGGTGAGAACTTCCCGCGCGTCGCGGACCTGTTCGGGTTCCCGTCGATCGAATACTTGCACTACAGCGAGTTCGACTCGGACAAGCTCGAGGAGATCGATCCGGCGCTGATCGTTTTGCCCGGTCTCTGGTCGAGCAAGGGACTCGACCACACGGCGATGGACGCCGCCGTGCTCGGCGCCGCGAAGTCCACGGCGCCAATCGTCGGTGTGTGCCTCGGTCACCAGGTCCTCGCGCGCGCGCACGGCGCAAAGCTACGGCGTGGCGAACGCGAGTGGGGCCCGACCGAAGTAGAGATCAAGAAGCGCGACCCGTTGTTCGCGGGATTGCCGCGGGGCAAGACCTTCGTGAACTCCGAGTCCCATCGGTTCGAAGTCACGAAGCCGGTCGGGAAGATGCAGATCATCGCCTCGTCCGCCGGCTGCGAGACGCAGGTCTTCCGCTATCGGGGCAAGCCTTGGTACACGTTCCAGGGCCACATCGAACGCGGCTGGGACGTCGCGTCCCCCGAAGCCGTCGTGCTGTGGAAGAACATGCTGCGCCGTTGGAACATCGTGAAGTCCTGAGGGACGCCTCGCGAACTCCGCGGCCCCGTCCGCATCGCTGGTATCCCCGACCGGGAACCGTACGATTCCGCCTCGCGTGAACCGTCCCACGGCCCGGATCCTGATGAATGGCGTGCTGCTGCTCGCACGCGTGCAAGCGCGCATCTTCCCTGGCTCCTGGCTGTATGCGATGGGACGCTTCAGCGCGCGGCAGATCGTCCGCTTCTCGAGTGGCGTACGGGAATCGGTGATGGCGAACGGGCGCCGATTGCTCGGTGCAAACGCGACCGAGGAACGGCTGCAGAGCTTCGCGGTCGACGTCGTGACGAACTTCACGAGGTTCTTCATCGGCATGCTGCGCGCGCCGCGGGACTACCCGAGTCGTGAGGTCCTCCTCGAAACGATGCAGGGTCGCGAGCACGGCGAGCACGTGCTCGGTCTCGGTCGAGGTGCAATCTGCGTGACGCTGCACCTCGGGAACTACGAGCTCGGAGCCCTTCTCGCGGAGCGGTTCCAGCCGGCCGCAATCGTGTATCGCCCGGACCCGTTCCACCTCGTCGAGCGGCTGCGGTCCAAGACGCGCGACTTCGCGGACGTCGGGGAGATCACGACGGACCGGATGATGTTCGGAGTCGAGGTGCTCGATCTCCTGCGCCGAGGCGGCGCCGCGTTTGTCGCGGGCGACATCGGGTTCGCCGGGGAAGCGGTCGGGGACGAGCAGCCGTTCTTCGGCGGCCGGGCGAGGTTCCACTCCTGGCCCGCGCGCCTCAGCGTCTCCAGCGGCGCACCGATCCTGCTGTGCTTCGCGCCGTATGACGAGGAGATGGGCATGCATCGCATCGTGCTCGAGCCTCCGATCCTTCCGGAAGAGTTTGGCAATGATGCGGACGCAATCACGCACGCGATGGTTCAGGTCTTCGAACGCCACCTGCAGCGACACCCCGAGCAGTGGTTGATTCTCCATCGGTATTGGGTCGAGTGACGGCATGACACTCGTCAGCACACCGACATCGGCGACGGTTCCACCGGGGCCGAACGGCCTGCCGCTGGTCGGTGTGTTGCCCAAGATCTGGCGGGATCCGCTCGGCTTCTTCACGGAAGTCGCGTCCGAGTACGGGGGTGTCACGCGCTTCGGCAACCGCAAGTTCACGCTGTATCTCCTGAGTGACCCCGCAGCGATCGGTCACGTGCTGCAGGACCACTCGCAGAACTACTGGAAAGGAGACGGACTCGCGGCAGCGCGCACGGTCATGGGCAGCGCCTCGCGACGAGCCACGGCGAACTCTGGCGACGACAGCGACGCCTCATGCAGCCGGTGTTTCGCAGTTCGCGTCTTGCGAGCATGGCGCCGATCCTCGATGCCGCATGCGAGACGCTGTTCGAGCAGTGGCAAGCGGCCGCGCGCGCAGGCGAGGTGCGCAACGTGCTGCGAGATGCGTCGGCGCTCGCACAGACCGTGATCTTCCGCGGTCTGTTCAGCCGCGACGTCGACGACCTCGACACGCGCGCACTCGGCCAGGCGCTCGAAGTCGCCAACGACTTCATCCATCGTTCCGCGTGGTCGATGGTCAAGCTGCCCGACTCGATCCCGACACCGAGTCGGGTGCGCTTCCGTCGGGCGATGCGGACACTCGACACGATCGTCTACGACCTCATCGCGGCGCGTCGCGCACGTTCCAGCGAAGAAGGCGACCTGCTCGGGCGGCTGGTCGCGGCTCGCGACAACGAAACCGGCGCGTGCATGACCGACGAACAGGTGCGGGACGAAGTCATGACGACGTTCGTCGCGGGCCACGACACGACGGCAGCCGCATTGGCGTGGGCGTTCTGGATCTTCGCGAACGAACCGCAGGCGCTCGCGCGTCTCGCGGGAGTCGATCCCGACGACGCAGCACTCGGCCGCACGGTTCAGGAAGTCCTACGACTCTACCCACCGGGCTGGATCATGGTGCGCACCCCGCACCGAGACGACGTCGTGTGCGGCTACGAAGTTCCGGCCGGCGCGCCGCTCCTGATCAGTCCGTGGGTCGTGCATCGCAGCCCGACGTGGTGGGACGAACCGGAGCGCTTCGATCCTGACAGGTTTCTCCCGGATCGAGTCGCGCAACGGCCGAAGTTCGCCTACTTCCCCTACGGCGGCGGAGCACGCGTGTGCATCGGGCAGGGACTGGCCGATCGCATCCTGCGACACGTGATCGCAGGCGTGGCATCGCGCTACGTGTTGGAGCGCGGCCGCAACCAAGTCGTCGTGCCGGAGCCGAAGACGACGCTGCAGCCGCGAGGCGGGGTGCGCCTGCGAATTCGCGCACGGTAGTCACGGAGAACGTGGCAAGAGTATTCCACCCTCGTCAGCCGCCCAGCTCGTCGTCGTCTGTCCGGATCCCCGATCCACGCGCAACGCGTGCTATCGTCACCACATGAACAAGTCGATCGCAGCGATCGTCGCGCTGCTCGCATCGGGCGATTCGTTTGCGCAGTCCCCCGTCGCGATCGCACGGGGGCGCTACGCCTTCGATTCGGAAGGCCACGTGGTCCGGTCGGGCGTCGCGGGGAAGTCGCGCCGTGTCGTCGGCGATCTACGCGGATCAAACGACGCCCTTCACTCCGTCGAGGACTGCCTGCGAGTAGAGCCACTCGTACTCTGCACCCTGTTCCATTGCGGGGAGCTGACTCTCGCCGAGTGCATCGACGACGAGTTCGCCAAGCAAACCGAGATCTGTAGCGACATGCGATCAATCCACGGTCTCGTGTGTCGAACTCCCGGCCCGTGGCCCGGCGAGCTTCACCGTGCGATCGCGATCGCGACGGCTCGACGCAACGACGTCTTTGCAGCCGCCCCGTACATCGGGAGTATCGTCGAAGATGTCACCAATCCTCTGGTGGCTCGGCTCGCCGCGAGCCGGGCGGTCCGGACACTCTTGCCGGGCGACTGGCCGCTCGAGAACGAACCTGCCGCACAATCACGAATCGACAAGGCGATCCTCTGCCCGTTCGAACCCGATCTGGTCTGCAGCATCCGACCGGAACAACTGCCGGCGGAGCGCTTCGTGCGGCGCGGTCTGGAGCGGAAGTGGAACAACTGGTTCCAGCACGAGCTTCTGCGCTCGGGTGCCTCGCTCAGCCCAGGGCAAGCGCTGGGCGTCGCACTCGCCGCCGAAGTGCCGCGGTTCTTGCCGTACGAACTGGCGCGCCGATTCGGCAACTGGCGAGTCGAGAGTGCTGCGCTCGCCCTTCGGTTCGAGCCATCGAAGACTCTCATGATGGCCAGGGTCCGCGGCAACTTCGACACGGCACGAATCACCGGCGCGCTCCACGAATATCGCCACCCCGACGGCGACGGCCGCTTCGCGCTCCTCGGTGTCGACGTCCGCGTTTCTTCCTCGCTGATCGAAATCGTGAGCCACGGCCTGCCCGCCGGCGGCCGACATCGCGTGCAGCTCGACGACTCCCCCGCCTTCCTCCGCGCCAATCGACGCGCGTTGGGCGAACTGAGTCTCGCAGACGCGAGCTCACTTCAACTCGAAGTCACCGACGGTCGGGCCCGCAGCGTCGTCGAGTTCGACGACATCGTCGAGGCCAGCGCGTTCGTCGACGCGGTGCGCGCCTCGTTGCAAGACCCAGACGACGACCGCGAACGGGGACCGTTCGCAGTCCGCAGGAACACGGTCCGCCAGCGCATTCGGAACGGCATCGAGATAGAACGCGAAGGCAGTCGCGTCGAGATGGCGTGTGCACTCGACGCGGGAATGGTCGGGGATCTGGCTCAGTTCACGCGCAGGGAACTCTGAGTCGTCGGGACCTGCAGTCGGCTCCGTGGTGGACATGGTCCGGCTCACGCGTATCAGGGAATACTTCGTTCGTTTCGACCCGCTGGTCGCGACCGACGATCGGGCGACTTCGTCGTCGACGGCTGCATCCCGCTTGGCTGATCGCCGAGATGTCGGACCGTCCGTCGCCGGACGAATCCTGAATTCTCCGCGGTGAATCCGCATCCCGTATCGTCAGTCCTGTGTGAGCCCAACCGACGACCCCAAGCCCCGCGAAGACGACTTCGTCCGCCATGGCGAATCCATGAGTCGGTTGGCACGCGGGTTGCTCGACGACCCGACGCTCGCCGAAGACGTCGTGCAGCACGCGTTCGTCTCCGCGCTCGAGAATCCGCCGCACTCGCGACGGCTGCTGCCGGCCTGGCTGCACCGGGTGGTGCGCAATCGCGCGATCGACGAGGGCCGGATGGAGAGTCGTCGACGCGAGCGCGAGCGGGCGGCGGCACGGCAGCGCTCGGAAACCGAACAGGACGTCGAACGCCAGCTCGACGTGCAGCAGCGCTGCTTCGACGCGGTGCGATCGCTGCGAGAGCCGTATCGCACCGCGATCGTGTTGCGCTTCTACGAAGGGCTTCCGCCGCGCAAGATCGCGCGGCGGCTGGACGTTCCGGTCAAGACGATCAACAGTCGGATCACTCGCGGTCTCGCGTTCCTGCGCGAAACGCTGGATCGCACGGAGCCGCCATCCGGCGAAGGCAACTGGCGTCTCGCGCTCGTTCCGATCGCCACGAGCTCGCCATGGAGAGCCTTGCCAGCCGCAAGAGCCACGCTCGAAGGAGTCGCCGCCATGAACGCGAAACACATCGCGATCGCACTCGTCACCGCGATCTGCCTCGTCGGCGTGTGGCGAGGACTCGTATGGTCTGAGTCCGAGACACAAACGACGATCGTGGCCGACTCGCCCGAGGACGCGGAAACGAAGGACGGACTCGACAGGGAGCCACCACCAGACTCGGACTCCGATACCGTACGCCAGGTTCTCGACACGTCGCAACCGATCGCGGCCGAGCACGGCGCGTTGACGATCACCGCACGCTGGGCAAGCGACGGGACGCCCGCATCGGAGGTCGGCATCATCGTTCTCGCAAAGAACGATCCGGACCAGGCGCGCAACCAGATGCGAATCGTCACGGATTCGTCAGGCCGTGCGCACCTGACCCGAGTGTTCGCCGGATCCGTCTCGATCGAGTCGGACTTCGGCGGCAGCACATCCGGAACCGTGCGCGCCGGCACCGACAACGACATCCGATTCGAGATCCCAGTGGGACTTCCGGTGACGGGTCGCGTCGAGGACGCGCAAGGCGCGCCGGTCGCGGGCGCCGGCATCTGGCTGACGAGCCGCCGCGCCGACTGGCTCGGCGGTCGAGTCGTCACGACGACGGGCCTCGACGGCACGTTCCACCTGAAATCCGTCCAGCCGCTCGAGTCGCTCGGCGCGTGCGCGGACGGCTTCGCACCATCACGACTCGTCGACCTCGAACGCGTCGACACGAGCTCGCACCCGGTGGAAATCCGGCTCGTGCTCGATCGTGAGGGATGCGGCGTGTTCGGCCGAGTCACCGGTCCTGACGGCACACCTATCGACGGCGCGGTCGTCGCGATCGGGCGTTCCCGTGAGATCACGGAACGGCTGCTCGACTCGACCAAGGAAGAGCGCTGGACGCCGCGAGTCTTGCACACCGACCGCGCGGGCACGTTCTCTTGCAACAGCCTCGCGCCGGGTCCGATCCGCGTGACGATCCGCGCCGATGGCTACGCGATCTGGAGCAGCTCGAAGGTCTGCGCCGCGGGGGACACCGTCTCGTTCGAAGCCGTGCTCGCGCGCGGCGGCCGCGTCTACGGCCGCGTCACGGACGCCAACGGTTCCCCAGTCGCGGGTGCGCGCATCGGCGTGCTGCGCGCGCCGTTCACCGGGATCGCGGTCGAGCACGGTCCGTGGGCCCGGTTCGACTCGAACCCTTTCCCGCGGCCTACGACCGAGTCCGCGGCGGACGGTCGCTACGAATTGAACTGGCTGCCGAATGGCGAGCTCCACGTGTACGCATCGAAGGGCTCCAGGATCTGGCACGAAGAGAAGGACGCTTTCGAGGGCTCCGCGGAGCACACTCTGTGGATCGACGAGGGTGCGTCTCGGGCGTGGAATCCAAGCCTCTCGCTGGGTCGCATGATCCGCGGCCACGTCGCGCACGCGGACGGACGTACGATGGACGGGGCGTGGCTGGTCTTGGCGAGGCCCGAGTCCAAGGACGCGATGCCGCGGTACACGGTCACCGACGACCACGGCGAGTTTCGCTTCCCGCTGTGTGACGACACGCCCTACCGGCTCGAGGTATCCGGCGGCGAGGAGAACCCGTTCCGCGGCTCGCTCGAACGCGTGTATCCCGACGCCGCGCCGGTGACCTTGACCCTCCAATCAACGAAACCGACCAAGCCCTCCACGGGGACGATGCGCGCACGCATCGACGACCGCGGCGGTCGCCTCGAACGCGCGGACGCGCTACGCGCGCTCGTGCTCTCGGAGGAGAACGTCTTCCACGAAGTCGCCGTCGAGGGCGATCACCTGCATGCCGAGCTGCCCGCCGGCCGACATCGCCTGCACGTCTACTCCTTCGAAACGCCGATCTACATCAGTGATCTCTTCGAGATCGAGGCGGACGCAGAGCACGATCTCGGCACGATCGAAACGGGTCGTCCCGGCAGCGTTCGCGTGAACTGTGTTGGCGCGAAGCCGACCGACGGCCGGGCCTACTTGGTCCGCGCCGACGGTCGCTTCGGCGCCGACCTGACGTGGACCGGCGAATGGTTCGAGGCCGACAACGTGTCGCCGGGCAAGTACACGATCCAAGCCAGCGGCACCGACGTGTTCGCATACCGCCAGCCGATCGAAGTCGCCGCCGGCGCGCTCTCGACGTTCGATGTCGAGTTCACGACGGCACGGCGTGTCCGCCTTTCGATCACGATCGACGAGACCGTTCAGTCGTGGAAGAAGCTGCACATCCGGGTGCGCGACGCGGACGATCGCACGTGCTGGGAGCTGGCGCAGCCCTACCTGGCCGGCCTACGGAATCCGTACGTGCAGAGCGTGACGCTGCCCCTCGGCGGCGGCACGCTCGAAGCGCGGCTCGACGGCGGTGCATCGTGCGGGCAGGAGTACTCGATCGACGCGTCGACCGATCCCGGCCAGCGGATCTCGGTCACGGTGCGCTGACCTGAGACACCGTACGCTGACCTGAGATCGGCGCCGACAGGGGTAGTTTTCCGGAGCTCGGCCGAGCGGGCACCAAGTTTCGTCTATAGTTCCGTGAGGAAGGACTACCGCGGCATTTGGAGAGCCCGCCATGAAGACGAGAGCTGTGCGGAACGCGCCGGACGTGGAACCCCAACCTCTGGCCACGGCCCCGAAGCGGCGTCGGCACCCTCTGACCGAATGGCAGAGACGGGTAGGGAACCGGAACGTCTCACGACAGATTGCCCGGACGCTAGGAGACGGTGAACCCCGGCGGGCCGGACCGAGTTCCGGGCTGCCCCACGCCTTGCGCGCTGGCCTCGAATCCCTCTCCGGGTTGGACCTCGCGGGCGTGCGCGTACACAAGAACTCTTCGTGGCCCGAGCGACTGAAGATGTCAGCGTTCGCACGCGGCCAAGAGATCCATCTCGGCGCTGGCCAAGACAAGCATCTCCCGCACGAAGGCTGGCACGTCGTGCAGCAGATGCAGGGGCGAGTCACTCGCCCTCAACGGAACGGTCTGGCTGTCAACTCGAACCCGGCGTTGGAGCGGGAAGCCAACGTGATGGGTGAACGGGCCGCCAGTTCGATCGCCAGCGCCGAGCCGAGCTCGCTCCGGAGAAGCCGTCAGGCAGATCAGGGAGTGCTGCAAGGCGCCCCCACCCCGGTCGCGAACCTCAGTTCCCCTCGATTCGCCGTCCACGATGCCTTCGTGGCCGTGCTCGGAGGCACGCGAACTCTGCAAGACGGATCCACAGGAATCGAAGTTCGCATCCTTCAGCAAGCGTTGCTGGACGCCGGGCAAGCGTTGCCGAAGTTCGGCGTCGACGGGATCTTCAAGGGCGAGACGAAAGCTGCCGTCGAGGCATTCCAACGTGCGCAGGGGTTGGTTGGTCCCGAAGTCAACGGAGTCGTCGATCGGGTCACGATCAGCTTGCTGGATACGCACTTCGCCGATCGCGGGGCGATCGCCGCGGTGCCACAAGGGATGGCGCCTTCGCAGGTGCCAACCGAGGGTGTCGAATATCCCGTGGGCTCGACGCCGCCAGAGCTGCTCGAAGGAACGCGAACTTTGACAACCGAGGAGAAGAACATGGTGGAGCACTTGCGCACCACCGAGGTCAAGGCTCCGCCCGGCGGATCGCCTCCGACCTTCCAGGACGTCGTGGGCGGGATTTCGTACTACGATGAAGTGAAAGCTGCGACCGAGTCCACGATCGACAGGCTCTACGCCATGTACGCAAAGGGGAAGGCTGCGGACCATGCCGATCCAGCCAAGCTCCACAAGATGAGTCACATCGAAGCGATCGCCGTTCATTCCAAGCGCTCGGTCGACTCCATCTTCGGCAACTACGCGAAGGGCAAGCCGCTCAAAGCCGGTGTGAACCTCAAGGATGCGTGGACCGTCAAGGAGCGGTTCTTCGCGACGGCCGGAGCCGCGGACAAGAAGGAAGCAGTGGAGTGGCGTGTCACGAAGATCTTCGGCAGCCCCAACGTCCGAGCGATCGATCGCAAGCATGGCGCGGTCCAGTCCCGCAGCGCTGAGAAAGCGATTCTCGACAAGCTACGAGCCGACATCATCGCTCGGCGAGAGTCGGAGCTCGTGGAGATCCACAAGGGTTGGCCCGGATTCGCCGACCCTGGCGGCATCGTAAACCTCCAGCTGTTCAAACAGCCGACCGCCGCGGCGAATCGGGACTTCCTGTGGCAGCAGTTCCACACCATCGTTCACGAGTACATCCACACCCTCGAGCACTCTGCTCACGTCACCTACCGACTGGGTCTGGGCGAACACAAGGGTGGAAAGACCTATCGGGAAGGGATGGATGAGTACTTCACCAAGATCGCACTGGACAAAGTGAACTACTCGGCCATCTTGCGTACGGCAGTCGAAGGTCCGTATCACGATCCGAACACGCTACACCCCATTCCTGCGTACGGGGGGTACGCCGAGATTCGGAATGCAGAGGCCGTGGTCGGAGTCGTCGGAATCCGCAACGCGATGGCAGCGTTCTTTCTCGGCAGAGTCGAGTTCCTCGGCGGGTAGGATCATCGGGGCGGACGCATGGTCAACGAAGCTCGGATCGCACTGGATCGAATCGCACGCGGCGAATGGAAGTCATGGCGTGGCTTGCCGCCGTGCCAACAAGACGACCTGCACGCGGTGTGGCCGTCGCTCCAACGCGATTCGGGCCGGAGCTTCCTCGGGAACCCGCCGACACCAGCGCTCTTCTTCACGACGCGCGACGAGGAACCCGAGATCCGTGTGTGGATGCGAGACGATCTCGTGATCAAGATCGACATCGAGATCCCCGAGCATGGCATGACGCAGCTCGAGTGGTGCGACGAGTTCGGGCAGCCGAGCGCCCGGATGGACTTCTCGTTCGACGTCGTGCAGATCCAACGTGCCCAGTGGGTCTTCCCGGAGCGGGGACTCGCGCTGTTCTGGAACTCGGACGGCGACAAGCTGGTCCGTGCGAGTGTGTTCAGCTGCACGACCGTCGCCGAGTACGCCGCGAACCTGGCGCCGTGGCACGAGCCGCGCGAGTTCTTGGAACCGTAGCCGCCCGAGAAAGGACCTCACGGCGATGATCACGCGGCGCAGCAGCCCCGGTGACCATCGCACGACACGCTACCGGTACTCCGCCTGCATGTTCGTCAGCAGCCGGTCCCCGCTCGTCAGCAAAACTTCGACCTGCATGTTGAAGTACGACTCGAGCGGCGGCGGGCAACCGGGAATGACCGAACCCTCGTTGTCCTGGGGCGGGAAACTCGGGAAGTTGATGTCGGTCAACCACGCCATCTGGTGCAGCTGACCCGTAACCGGATTCGCGGCAGAGAACGACTGACGGCCGCCCAGCCACGGCAGCGGCTGATCGATTCCGACGCACGTCGAGTCGAACGGGTAGCGAAGCAGACCGTTCTGGTAGCGGATGTAGCGCTCGTTGAACCCGACCGGACGATTCGGCTCGAGAGTCGCCGCAACGGTGCCGAACGGTCGAATCCAACCGGGCAGCGTGACCGGTCCGGGGGCCGCGGCGAAGACTATCGGGCGGAACGTCGACCCTAGCACCGCGAATCCCACGATGTCCGGATCGTCCGGGAACACGAACCAGCGCAGCGGCAGACCCGTCTCCGTGATATCCGCGTTGAAGAGCGGCGCCGGGAAGTTGTGCGAGTTCGAGTCGTCGGCCCAGTTCCCCGCCTGCACGGTGAGGTGGAACTCGTCGGCACCGATATCGACCTCGTTGATCATCCGGCGGTTGCCGTAGATCTCTCCGTCGAAGTCGTAGCTGCTGATCTGCCCACAGTCGGGCTCGACGTACTCGGTTTGGTTGACGGCCCGGAGCACCGCGCCGACGTCCGGACGCCCGAGAACCACTGTGGTCGGTGTCGGGCGACTGCCCTCATCGACCATCGTCGAGTCCGGCATGATGCGCCAGTCGCGACGCTGCGAGGGATTCGAGATGGTGTTCCCGATCAGGAGCGCCGTGATCTCGCCGACGAACCCAGGATCATTGGTCAGCGTATCGACGCGCGGGGTTGGCAGCGACTGTCCGGGCAAGATCGTGGACGTGAACATCGCATTCTGGATACCCACGCGAGTCGAGTCGAACGCGTTGGTCGGACCGAACCGGGTGCCGCCCCCGACGTCGACCTCGGTATCCGTGCTGTCGATGCCCAAGAACTCCGTCACGAGCATGTCTTGGATCGGCAGAGTGCGGATCAGGTTGTTCTGAATGTTGGGATCGCCGACACCGCGGAACTCCTGGTTCACGTCGCCACCGCCGGTGCCACCCTGACCTTGACCGGGCTCTTCCTCCTCGCCCGGATCGCCACCTCCACCTCCGCCGACCGCGTCGCACTGCGGGTTGTTGAAGTCGATGATCGCAACTGCTTCGTCACGCGCACAACTGAGCGCGGGGCATGGCCCACCACTGCCTGCGCTGAACACATCTGCCTCTCCGAGGATGAACGTGTTGTTCAGGATGTTCGGCGTGTGCGGGAAGTACGTCTGCGCCTGGAGGTCGTAGACGTGGCGGATCGCGATCCCGAAGTACGGGCCGTCCAGAGCCTGGCCCGTGAGCGGGTTGGGCATGTCATCCGAGTGGTTCCGCATGTCGAAGATGCAGTTCGAGATGCGGGCACGTGCCCCCGCGAACTCACTGTCGACAAGGACCTGAAAGTCCCCACTCTGCAGCGTGAACCCGTCGAACATCTCCTCCGAGTTCTCGCCGGGAGCCGCCCAAGGCAGCGCCGCACCGAACACGTCAGCGGCCTGCGAGTGCTCGGACTCGAACGTCACGAGCACTTCGACATTCGAAACGGTGCCGCAGGGCTCGAGCGTCGGGAGCAGGCTCTCCTGATTCTGATCGTTGATGCCGCGGATCAGCGTGCGACGCGCGCCTTGGCCTTGCACGCTGACACGGTCTCGCATGCGAATCGGCAGTTCGTCCCAGTCGCCCGCGACCTCACCCGCACTCTGGCCACCCGGGCCGTAGATCCCGGGGAGGCAGAACACGATGCCGAACGCGTCGGGATTCGGGGGGTTGCCGCCGGGTCCGTCGCCACCGTTGAGGAACTGGTCGGCGACGCCGAGTTGGCACACATCGATCGCGCGCTGGATCGTCTTGAACGGCGTGCGCTGGTTGTCGAGTCGACGCAGTGCATCCTGCAGGTTGCCGAGCGGCGGATCCCATCCCGTGTGAGGATGGACGTACGCGCGCACCGCGTTGCTGCAGTCCTGCGCCGCCGCGGCGCCAGCCAGGCTCATCGCGGCGAGGAAGAGTTTCAGAAATCCGTGTTGAGAGTCGTTTCGTTGCATCGGGAGTCAAACACCTGCGACCACCACGGTCGCCAGGTGCATCGCGTCTGCGGACTCACGATGGCTCCAAAAAACGGAACGACTCACTCTGCGTTTCGGCACCCCGTTCTTCGACCGCTGCTTTTCACTCGACGACGACGACGTGCAGACCACGCGTGAAGCCGAAACCTCCCGGATTCAAGCCGACGGCGGAGTACGCCCATTGGAAGTAGGCACTCCCGCTGAAGTCGCCGGGCAGCGGCACATCGATGCTCGCTCCCGACGACGTTGCCGTCACAGGGATGCTGCCGATGTAGCCGACGCCGAGGTCGATGTTCGCGAAGCAGCCGGTGAATCCCGCGACGTCGAGCGGCAGGATCGCCGCACCGTTCGAGATCAGCAGCGCGGCCGGGCTTCCCGCCGTCGTGCCAGGCGGGTCGAGGCTCAGGCCGAAGTTCTGGCTCCCGGACAGCGGGTCTCCATACGAGTCGATCGTCGCGGCGCCACATTGCGTGCCGAAGGCGGCCGGAACCGGCGTCGTCGGATGCTCCAACGACGTCCCCCACGTTTCCGCGCCGCTCTGGTCGGAGAAGAAGATCGGGAATCGCTCGCCCGTCGCGTCGTAGCACGCGGCATGCGGGGTCGTGATCCCGCTGCCGACACCGACGTCGATCCGTTCGACGACGACGTCTTCGGCGACCCGTTGCACGGTCATAAAGCGGTTGCTCGTCGGCTCGGGATGGGACAAGGCCGCCCAATGCCCCTCGGTCGTCGTGTCGTACGCGAGATCGGAGTTGAGCATCGCGAAGCCCGTTTGCCGGAGGCGGAAGTCGTGGCGAATCGTCGGATCGGACGCGGCGAGCGGCCAGCGGAACTGGGTTGCCCGGAGTTCGTGACCGGAGATCTGCGAGGTCGGGAAGCCGAGATTCGTCCGCGCGAGATAGGTCACCATGTATCGATCGCCACTCCCGGCGATCTGCGGCGCGAGGCTGTGCAGGCCATTCGACGCGACGCCGAATTGCACGCCGCTCGTCACCCAGCTGCCGGCCGGGAAGAGCCGGCCGACCTGCACGTCCCAGTCGTCCCCGTTCGTCAGGTTGACGTAGGTTTGGAACGCGAACACCCACGGCGCCGCACCGCCGCCAGCAGACTGCTGGTTGATCGACGGATGCTCGACGTCGCTGAACGCCGTGCCGAGCGCGTCGGAATAGACCACGCTGTTCGTCGCCAGATCGAACAGCATCATGCGCACCTGCGTCGCGGACGTGTCGGTCCCCGCCAGGTTGGCCTCCTCCTCACACACGATCGCCGCACGCCTGCCGGTCGAGCCGGGCCGCGTGCCGCCGATGTCGGGGTTGCGCCGCGACGTTCCTGCCGCCTGCGACAGGTCGAAGATCGAAGTGTCGAGCGTCCAGCCGAACGCCGGGTGCGTGTGGTAGCCGATGCGGTGTTCGGGGTTGCTTCCGAACGACTGCCGTTCGAACACGGTCATCCAACGGTCCGACTGCGCGATGTAGGCGATCTCCGGATTGCGCTCGGTCGAGAACTCGAGCGAACTCGCGAACACCGTCAGTGGCGCTGTCCAGTTGGGCAGGTAGTTGATCCCGAAGATGTCGTGGTCACTGCCCGAGAACACTCGCGTCAAGACCACGATGATCTCGTTCGCGGATGGCTCGTGGACCACCGCGGCTGCTGCGATCGTGTTCGGATTCGATGCGTCCAACGCCACGGAGCTGACCAGCGGATCGATCGTCACCGGATAGGTGGCGGCCTCGAGCCACACTCCGGGCACGGTCAGCCGAACGTGCGAGCCGTCGAACTCCGTCGTGATCGCGATCCGTCGTCCGGCCGCGTCGAACGCCACCGCCGAGCCGTACTCGACGACGGCGTTTCCGATCGCGTCATGGAACACGAGTGGTGCGTGGGCCGGCGCCGAGACGGGCGCGACCAGATCCGAGGTCACGCGACCGCACACGACGAACTCGCCAGCCAGAGAAGGACGCTCGGTCAGCACGAACGTCTGCTCGACTCCGTCGGCTCGCACGTCGTACGCCTCGGTAAACGCTCGCCAGCGATACTCCATGCGCCAGTCCTCGCTCACGGAGTGCGCGCGCGCGCTCAGATCGACGATCTCGACGCCCCCCACCGTCACGTCGGTGGTCCGCCACGCGAACGGCAGGTTTCGCGGCGCCGACGGACCGAGCAACGGGAAGAAGCGCATGCCTCCCTGGAAGGAGACCTTGTAGTTCGGGCCAGTCGCCCAGATCCCGCCTGGTCGACCATCGATCCCGGCTTCGTCGTGAATCGGTGTCCGGAAGAGGCCCGGCTCGGAGAGTGCGGCTCGCGTCGCGCGCGACGCGTCGACGTCGAGCGGCTGCTGGGCGGAGAGACCGGACAGGGCGAGCGCCACGACCGGCAGGAGAAGGAGAGTGCGGTGTTTCATCGGGAGGTCGGCTTGCGGGCGCGCGGATCACGCCCCTTCTCTGGCCTAGTGATGGCCGCTGGCCGACCGCCCGGCGATTTCTCGAAAAAGCTCGGGCTGTGCGGATTTAGCGCCCGGCCATCAGCTCTGGGTGCTCGGCAAATCGACGAGAACGCGGGTCCCGCCGCGCGACGTGTCGACACGTACTGCACCTTCGAGTCGTGCCACCGCCTGCGCAACCAGGAGAAGGCCGAGTCCCTCCGAATCGCGGACGTCTCCGTCAGGGTGCACGAGCGTGACCTGATCCTCGACGGGCATCCCGGAACCATCATCCGTGACCTCGAGCTGGACCCACCCCGTTTCCCGCTCGCGCAGCGCAACCATGACGATCCCACCGGTCGCCCGTAGGGCGTCGAGCGAATTCGTGACGAGGTTGAACACGATCTGCTCGAAGTCCTCCGAATACCCGCGGACATGGCCAGCGAAGTCCGTCCCCAGGACGTCTACGCGCACACCCGGCGCCGCGAGGTTTCGGAGTGTCGCGCTCATCTCTCGAAGGCACGCACCCAACTGGAGCGGCTCCCGTCGCTGCCCCGTCTCAGTACTGATCAAGAGACGCAGAAGACCACCTGCGCGAATCGCCGCGGCGCGGATGCCTTCTCGAGCAGACTCACTCTCCGGGTCGTCCAAGAGTTCGGCGTGCGACAGGATGCAAGCCAACATGTTGTTGACGTCATGGACAACTGCCCGTGTACGCTGAAGGCGCAGCGCGAGGCTCTCCAGCGGATCAGGCAATTCCTCCGTGCCAGGATCAGTCGACGGTCTTGTCATGAGTGGAAGCGGGTGTCGCATCGCAACAGGTCGGTCTCGAAGCCAGGTCATCATCGGCTCGCGAGCATCCCGGCTCCTTGACACCTCACGACAGTCCCTTGACACTCGACGTCACCACCTCGCCCCGTCTCGCTCTGATGTCCACAGTCCCTCAGATGCAGATTTATGCGCTCCGCAGCGTCGTCCCTGCGATTCGCGCTGCGGGAGGCAAACCAGAGGAGATTTTCGCGCGGGTCGGGATGACACTCCAGGACTTGGATGACGTCGATCGCCGCGTGCCGACGATGGTCGGATTCGACCTCGCCAAGGCTGCATCCGAACTGACGGGGGACGCGCATTTCGGGCTTCATTGGGGGCAATCCGAGAAACTCTCGACGCTCGGCGCAGTTGGCTACGTGATGCTGCACTCGCCGAACCTCGAAGCGTCTCTTCGGGGATTCTGCCGGTTTCTCGATCTCGTCTACGAGGGACTCGACGCGCACCTCCACGTGGAGCCCGAGACCGCGGCCGTCCGGTATCGACCTGCCCGAGAGGTTCCGCTCGACCTCCGACACGACAACGAATACGCGATGGCATTCGTCGTGCGCCTCATCCGCACTCTGGTCTCTCCCGACTGGCGCCCTGAGAGAATCGAATTCCGACATGCCAAGCCCGATGACACCGGCGAGTACGCGCGCTGGCTCGACGTCTCGATACGTTTCGGTGCGGACTTCAATGCCGTGGTCTTTCCCCGAGCGCTGCTGGACCACGAGAACGGAGTCGCCGACGAGTCGCTACTCCCGATTCTCGAGCGCCATGTCTCGGACCTGCGCTCGAAGACGCCGACGTTCGGAGACTTCCTCGGTCGTGTGAACGCGGAGATCCTGGAGCTTCTTCCGTCGGGAGACGTGACCGTGCAGAGCGTGGCGGCCAAACTGGGCATGGGAGTGCGGACACTGCAACGACGTCTTCGGGAGGTCGATACTCAGTTCAAGGACCTCGTGGAGGATGCGCGCCAAGTCGTCTCCGTGCGCTATCTCCAGGATACGGACGTGCCTCTCACCGAGATCGCGTTCCTCACGGGGTACTCCGAAGTCAGCGCGTTCACGAGAGCCTTTCGGCGCTGGAAAGGCACAACCCCTATCGAGTTCCGCCGTCGCCGCGGCGCCTGAACCGGACATGGCGCGCGAGCCGATGGTCTGGGCCCCGGTCAAGATCGGAATCCTACGGGTGATCGAGCGCGCGGGAGGAAACCCGGACGCGGCGCTGGCCGCCGTCGGTCTGAGCCGAGCCAACCTTCAAGACCCCGAGTGCTACATCCCGATCCGGCAGTCGCTTGCCATTCCGGTCGCCGCTGCGGATGAGACCGGGGACGAGTTCTTCGGTCTGCACTGGGGGCAGCACGATCGACCCGAGCACCTGGGGGCGCTGGCATACGTGGCCAAGCATTCACCCACGGTTCGAGCCGCGCTCCAGAACCTCGTGCGATACATCAGTATCGTGACGCAGGGCGTGGACCTGTGGACGACGCCGAACTCGCTTTGCTACCGGGTGCGCGATCCATCGATTCCGGACCTTCGACACAACAACGAGTATGTCGTCGCTTTCGGATTGAACCTGCTGCGGGCGGTCACCTCACCGAACTGGCGCCCACGCCACGTCTGGTTCCGCCACTCCAAACCGGAACGCACCGATGAGTACCTCGAAGTCTTGGGCGTCGCACCTCGATTCGAGACGTCCTACAACGCCATCGGGTTCGAACCGGAGACTCTCGACGAGCCGAACCCCAACGCGGATCCGGAGCTCTTGCCCATCCTCGAACAGCACGCCGATGAGATCCTGAAACGCATGCCGCCTCTCGAGAACGTCGCCGCCTCGGTGCGAGAACAGATCGGTCGGTCGCTTGCGAGTGGAGTGCCCAGCCTCGAGCGCATCGCCGAACTCCTGTCCATCGGTACGCGCACTCTGCAGCGAAGACTCATCGACCAGGGCTGGAGCTTCCGCGATATCGTCGAAGACACGCGAAGACAGATGTGCCTCGGGTTCTTGAGTCGCTCGGAGATGCCGATGACCGAGATCGCGTTCCTGACCGGATACTCGGAGCTCAGCGCGTTCGCCCGGGCGTTCCGTCGCTGGACGGGGAAGACTCCCGTGGAGTTCCGCCGGGAGCTGCGCGGCGGATAGCCGCGTTCAGCCGGCGTTCGTCCCGCTCACTCCACGATCGGGTGCCGAATCGCGTTCGAGAGTCGCCACGTGCTCGCGTCCACACTCGGCACGAACAGCGCTTGGCTGAACAGCTCGAGCCCGACGATACTCGGCACCGCGGGGATCCCGAACTCCCATTCCACCGGAGACTGCACCGTCGCGCTCTGCGGCGGCAGCGTGATCGCGGCGCCGGCGTCCGCGTGGAGCGGGCCCCACGGCGTCGGGATCGCCGGGTCGAAGCGACTCAGCGCGACGAACGGATAGATCGTCTCGGTCGTGACGGTCTCGACGTGCCCACGCAGCACGATCTCGCTGCCCGTGCGACCGACGCGCGGGGCCAAGAGCTGGCGACGTCGGTTGTGGTAGATCTCCACGCCGAAGTTGTAGCGCTCCATCAACACGTCGAGGTCGCCGTCCTGATCGAAGTCGGCCGCCAGTGGGCTTTGTTCGAAGTTGTCGAGCGCGCCGATCCACTGGAACGTCGGGCTGATGAAACCCGTGTCCGTCCTCTCGAAGAAGATGCGGATCGTGCCGATCGCAAAGACGTCGGTATCGCCGTCGAGGTCGAAGTCCGCGACGACGACGTCTTTGCAGAACGGCGTGGTGCCGAACGTCGCGACGGTGGTGTCCGTGAAGCCACCGTTGCCGTCGTTCTCGAACAGCCACAGGTTTTCCCACGAGAAGCTGCGGCTGCCGATGAAGATGTCGAGGTCGGAGTCGTCATCGACATCCACGATCGTCACGGTCTTGCCGAAACCGGAGAACTCGGGAGTCGGCAGGACCGCGGTGATCTCCGTGAAGTTCCCGTTCCCGTCGTTGCTGAACAGTCGCGGATAACCGGCCACGATCGAGCAAACGTCCAGGTCCCCATCGCCGTCGATGTCACCGGACGCCATGTCCAGGCTGTCCCCGAGGGGGCTGCTGAGGAGCGAGAACGAGAAATTGCCATCGTGCCGCAGGAGCCCGTTGGACCATGCGATGTCGTCGTCGCCGTCGCCATCGAAGTCCCCCACGGTCATGGAGCGGGCGAACCAAGCGGTGTATTCGAATGCGAACGTAAACCCGCCCGCGCCGTCGCCCTCGTAGATCACGAGGTCGTACGCGAAGTCGAGATTGCCGTCGTTGTCGAAGTCGCCGAACTCGATGTCGGGGCCGGAGTTGTAGTCCGGGTGCGGCAACGGGAACGGCGGCCGCGGCACGAACTGACCGAGCCCGTCGTTGAGGTGCACTTGGAACTCGGTCTCCGTGCGGGTCAGGACGTCGACATCGCCGTCGTTGTCGACGTCGCCGGCAATCGATTCTCGGAACTCCCCCGTGAGGTACGGCAGCGCGCGCGGCGCCGCGTCGAAGAACTCACCCTGCCCATTGCCGAGGAACAGCGTCCGCGGCGGCCCGATCAGGTCGACGTCGCTGTCGCCATCGACGTCGACGACGGTAACCCAGCCGGCACCGAAACCCGTGAGGCTCGGAGTCTCGGTCGTGAAGCTGGCGCTGCCGTCGTTGCGAAGCAGCATCGGGAATCCCGTTCCCGCGATCGGCACGAAAATGTCGAGGTCCCCGTCCCCTTCGTAGTCGAAGGCCTCGACATCCGGCGACAGCGCCGTGTTGTAGGAAAGCGTCGAGACCAGAAGACCCGTGCCGTCGTTCACGAACAGTTCGATCGACGTCGCGAGGTCGGTGAAGCCGTCGCCATTGAAGTCGGCGAACGCGTGAGGCCCGCGCGGCGGGGTACCGACCGCGAAGCGTGCGGCCGTGACATCGCTGAAGTTGCCGCTGCCGTCGTTCTCCCACACGCGGTTGCTCATGAAGTCGAGGTCGCCGTCGCCGTCGATGTCGACGAGCTGGTTGACCGGCCACGCGAACACGAAGATCCCAGGGAACTCCGTGCCGGCCGTGAAGTTGCCGCTGCCGTCGTTGAGCCACGTCGCGATGTCGTTGAACTGCGGGCTCGGACCGCCGTACGTCACGATGTCGGCATCACCATCGCCGTCGATGTCACCGGCGGCCGCATCTCCCCAACCGTCGAGGAGTGACAGGCTCGAGGACGTGAGGAAGCGCCCGCCGCCGTCGTTCCACGCGATGAATCGGCCCGCGTCGGTCTCGTAACCGACGTCGAGGTCGCCATCGCCATCGAAGTCGACGATCATCTCGCGCAAGGCGCTTGCGCCGACCGGCGAAGGAACGACCTCCAGCTCGGCGATGACTCCGTTCCCGTCGTTGCGCGCGAGTCGCCACGCGTCGGGATCCGAGTACTCGTGAACGAGGATGTCGACGAATCCGTCTCCGTCGAAGTCGCGAATCATCGCCGGGTCATAGCTCACGCCATACGGCAACTGTGACGGTGAAAACGAGGGTGTGATCCGCTGCGCCGTGAGAGGCGTCAGGATCGCAGTGCCGAGAGCGAACGAGGTGAGGAGTCGGAGCATCGAAATCTTCCCGATCGAATGGTTGGTCCGAGATTGGCCCACTGTAGTGCAGGCGAACGCCTGACGGGCCGGGACGGTACGGGAATTCCGCCGTCGGGTTTCCGTCGCGGTATCGGCGGATCGACGGTCGGAGAAATCCTCGAAGCCAGTCCGGCCGTGCAGACGACAGCGTCGCCGGCGCGATCGAGGCGGCGTAACCGATTCGTTCGATCCACGGCATCTCGTGGGTGAGACGAGGACTGCCGTGGCGTAGCTTCCACGGCGTGGTCGAACGCAAGACGATCTCGATCTACTGCGCCAAGTGCCGCGCCCATCTCTACGACTACAAGAAGGGCGGGACCGGCGGCCTCGTGAAGTGCTTCGTCGAGCGCATCGTCAAGGACTCGACCGCCGGCGATCTCCACTGCCCGAAGTGCGGCCAGGAATTCGCGCGGGCGCGCGAGCTGGCCGGCAAGCCGATCCACAAGATCGTGCAGGGGAAGGTGTTCACGAAGGGGATGCGCCGGAAGTAAGGCGCGACGGCCCGAGGCCTAGTGCCCCGCGTCCGAGTCCGCATCATTAGTAACCGCCATTCGACCCGCGCGCTGCGTTGCTGCTCCCCAACTTGTCTACTGACAAGCCGTGTCGTCGCAGCGCCTTGCGCGCGAATCGACTGACGCGGCTACTTTCGTTACGGACTCCAGACGAGGGACACTAGTGGGGCGCCTGAATTCCTCGGAATTCGAGAACCCGACGCGGCGACCGCGACACGAATCGGATTGAACCTTCAGCCTTGGCTCCGAAAGGGCTCCATGCTCCGCATCCTCTGTACCGCGTTCGCAACATCCGCCGGTCTGTTCGCCCAGACGACGCATTCCGTCCAAACGGTGACCGAACTCACTACTGCGATCAACAACGCGTTGGCCGGCGACACCATCCTCGTCGATCCCGGCGACTACCGACTAACGACTACCCTTCGCATCCGAACACGCGGCACGGCCTCACAACCGATCAAGCTGCTCGCGAACGGGAAGCCACGCCCGGTGATCCACGGTGGGAGTGCCGACCACACCGCTGCGATCCTCTTCCAAGGAGCGGCGCATTGGCACATGCGCGGGTTCGAGATCGACGGCGAAAGGATCGCAAACCCCAGCAACTACAAGTCCGGAATCTGCGTGATGCCGTGGTACACCACGAGCAATCCGACGCCTTACACCCCAGCTCACGACATTCTGATCGAGGACTGCGACGTGCACGACTGCACGCACACCGGAGTGCAGATCCGGTGCGCCTCCCGCTGCACGATCCTGAACTGCGACTCCCACCACAACACGGACGAAGGCAACCCTGGCAGCCAGGGTGAGAACGCTGACGGCTTCCAAATCGTCTACACGGACTACTGGAATCCCCTTGGTGGCGTGCCGTCACACTGCCACAGCAACGTGATCTACGGCTGCCGTGCCTGGAACAACGCCGACGACGGCTACGACTTCTGGCAGTCGTACCCGGTCACCGTGCAGAACTGTCAGGCTTGGAACAACGGATTCCCGGTTAGTGGTAGTGAAGGCAGCGCGTTTCGCGGCGATGGCAATGGCTTCAAGCTCGGCCAGCAGGGTCGCGGTCACACCGTGATCGGTTGTGCAGCCTGGAACAACGATCTCCAGGGTTTCTCCACGAACGGTGCTCAAGGCCCGTGCACGCTTATCAACTGCACGGCCTACTCGAACGGGCTCGCGACCGCGCACCCAGATTCCACTCCGCACACCGGCCTCCCGAACTTTCTCCTCCGATCGCAGGGTTCCGGCGGCGCCGACAGCGACTTCGAGCACGTGGTGTTCAACTGCTTGTCGGTGGACCCGGGCAACGGCAACGACACGAACTCGCAGGCGGGCCTCGATCCGATGGTCAGCAGCCACAATTCATGGGAGATCAGCTACTCCGTGCCCGGTGAGACATTCGAGCTCTCGCCGCCAATCGGCTACCTGAACAGCTACGTCGCGCCTGCACGCGCGGCCGATGGGGACCTGCCGATCGACAACTTGCTTCGGTTGGCGTCCGACTTGACCGACCTGATCGACGTCGGTGCGCATGTGGGAACAAGCCGCCCATTCACCGGAACTGCTCCGGACATCGGGGCCTACGAAGCTGTCATGAATCCTGGCAACAACGTGGAACTCCGCATCCTCGGCAGCCGCGAAGTCGCCGCCGACCTGTCTCTAAGCACCACACTCGGAGTTCATTCGACCAGCACCGCATCCGGCGCCAACACGCTTTACGTTGGGCTACTGGATATCAGCTCGCACACCACATCGGGCCTGATTGTCGAGGACACGATTGTCGGAGCAAGCGGAACGATGGCGGAGTTCGAGATTCCGTTCCCCCACGAGGGCTATCGGACCGTGATGTTCCGCGCGGTCAACACCGGGGGATCAACGACGCTCGTGTCGGACATCACCGAGGCATTCCGCCTGAGGTGACAGCCGCCGTCACTGCAGCTCGACAGTCACGGCGTTGCCGACACGGAACTGTCCGCCACCTTGATCGATCAACGCCTGCAGCGTGATCTCCAGTGGCGGCAGTCCGGCCGGCAACGCCAAGACATTCACTCCTGTATCAGTGCTGAACACCGGCATGAACAGATCGTCGAGCAAGCTGCCCGCCATCGTGAACAGGGCCGGGTCGGACGGGTTCAAGAACCACGGCGGAAAGAGCAGCGTACCCATCGGCGGGAGTAGCGGGGTCAGATCGAGAGCGGTCGGCCGACCCAGGTAGCCGAGGAGGAGGTAGTGCGAGGGGTCCGTCGTGGTTGGCGGCTGGTGGATCTCGATCGAGAACGGCTGGCCGACCGGGGTCGCCACGGTGTGCTCGGTGCCGCCACGCGATCCGTTGACGGTAAGCACGTCATAGGGTCCGCCGACGCCCAGGCCGACGACGCCATCCGCGTCGGTCAGTCTGCGGATCTGGATCCCGTTGAGCGGCGCGACCGTGCCTCCCGCGAACAGACCCGAGTGCGCGTTGAGAACACCGTTCGTGACGTTCGCGATGTGCACGGAGTACACCGTGCCGATCTCGACCTGGCCGGGCCACGCGCCGCCGATGATGCGCGGGCCCTGCGTCGACTCGTCGCAGGTCACGCGCGCGAAGATGTTCGGGTTGGGCCCGAACCAAGCGTAGGTGATGACCTGGTAGGTGCCGTTCTGCAGGTTCTGGAACCGCAGACAGCTCTCGACCTGGTTGAACGTGGCGAGGTAGGTGTCGAGCAAGAGTTCGTCGTCCCCGCTGGTCTGCGGGTGGTCCGCACTCGGCGTGGCGGAGCCGCCGAGATTGCGCACGGTGACGCCGGTGTTGACGCCGTTGACGTCGGCGATCGGGTAGTGGGTGCCCCAAGTGCCGACGATGTTGTTCCACATTCCGGCGATGCCAGCGGCAGCGTAGGTCGCGGACGGCCCCGCGCCCGAACTCGTGAAGTTGACGTTGAAGGCCTGAGCCGGGAGGGGAACGCTGGCCGCCAGTGCCAGCAGTGCGCATACGGTTTTGGTACTCATGAAGTGCTCTCTGGGGGTCCGTTGTCGGATCGCGCCAGGAAGGCGAGAATGCGCCGCGGACCCCGACACGGTTTCTCGGCTTTATTTCGCATGACCCCGCGCCCCGGCTTCGACGTCACGGACGACCTGCTGGCGGCGGTCCATCGCGAACTGCGGTCGCTGGCGGCGATGTACATGCGCAACGAGCGACCGGATCACACGCTGCAGACGACGGCGCTGGTGCACGAGGCGTACGTGCGGATGCGAGGCCGCGACGACGCGGGGTGGCAGACCCCGGTGCACTTCGTCGCGGTGGCGGCGACGACGATGCGCCAGGTTCTCGTCGACCACGCGCGCGCGCGCAACACCGACAAGCGCCGCGCCGATCGGTCTCGCGTGCCACTCGAGGCGGTCTACGAAGACGTGCGCGCCGACCCGACCGACCTGTGCGCGCTGGACGAAGCGCTGCGCCGACTCGCCGCCGAAACGCCACGCGCGGCGCGCGTCGTCGAGCTGCGCTTCTTCGGCGGACTGACGGTCGCGGAGGTCGCCGGCCTCCTCGACCTCACCGAACGCACGATCGAGCGCGACTGGCGCTACGCACAGGCGTGGCTGCGTCGAGCGATGAGTCGTGGCGCACTGGAATCGACGCGTGGGTGATCGACAGGACTACGCGCGCGACCTGTTCAACGACGCACTCGACCGGACTCCGCGTTCCCGCGCGCAGTTCCTCGACGACGCGTGCCACGGCGACGCGGCGCTCCGCCGCGAGGTGGAGTCGCTGCTGGCAGCATGGCACGACGGCGGCCCGTTCCTCGAACCACGCATCGACGCGTCGACGGAGCTCGGCGATGTCGGACCATTCGAACTGCGTGGCGAACTCGGCCGCGGCGGACAAGCCGTGGTCTACCGCGCGCGGGATCGCCGCACCGGTGGTGACGTCGCGCTGAAGGTCCTGTCGATTCCACTGCAGCGACGCGACGACGCCGTTGCGCGGTTCCTGCGCGAAGCGCGCAGTGCCGCCCGGCTCGAACACCCCGGCCTCTGCCGCGTGTTCGAGTGCGGGGACGCAGGTGGCGTTCTGTACTTCTCGATGGAGCTGATCGAAGGCGAAACGCTGCAGGATCGTATCGCGGCGGCGCGGCAAGCCCATCGGTCGGAACCGATCGACGAGGTGCTGAAACGATTCGTCCGCATCGCGGAGGCGCTGCAGTTCGCGCACGAGAGCGGACTCGTGCACCGCGACATCAAGCCCGGCAACATCATGCTGCGAGCTGACGGGACGCCGGCCGTGCTCGACTTCGGTCTCGTGCGCGACCTCGAACAGAGCGGCGCGTCGATGACGCGGTCCGCGGACGTGCTCGGCACTCCGTACTACCTCGCGCCCGAACAACTCGCCACCGACCACACGAGCGTCGACAGTCGTGCAGACGTGTACGCGCTGGCCGTCACGCTCTACGAATGCCTCACGCGCACGCGTCCGTTCGACGCCGCGACCCGCGACGGACTGTATCGACGCATCCTCGGCGGTGGCGCGCCGGATCCGCGGCGGTTCGAACCGTCGATTCCGCGGGACCTCTGCGTCGTTCTCGAAACGGCGATGGAAGTCGACCCGGCGCGCCGCTACGCGACGGCTCGAGACTTCGCGGAGGACCTCCGCCACGTGTTGCTCCGCCGGCCGATTCGGGCACGGCGCGCGAGTTCCTGGCAGCGCACGCGACAGTGGGCGCAGCGCCATCCGGTGCTCGCGACCGCGACGGGCGGCGTGTTCGTCGCCGTGGCCGGCGCGCTCGTCGTCGCGCTCGTGATGCTGGCCGACGTCGCGGCCGAACGCGACCGCGTGCGCATCGAGGCCCTCGTGCGGGCTTCCGCCGAAGTCGCGCGGACGGATCCGCAGCTCGGCCTGCAGCTCGCATTCGAAGCGGCGCGACGAGAGCAGAACGTCACGACGAGTTCGCAGCTGCACCGCGCGCTGGCCGCGTCGCGCGAACGCGCCGTGTTGCGTCCCAGTGGTGGCAAGGTTCGCTTCGCGTGCTTCGCGCCGAACGGGCAGCGCGTGGTCACGCAGACCGCCGGATTCGTCGAACTGTGGAACACGAGCGGAGATCGCATCGCGTCACATGAGCTATCGCGCACCGGACCGATCGCGTTTGCACCGGATGGCAGCGCGTTCGTCGTGCCGTGCGCGGATCACACGGCGCGCGTGATCGCGGTCGACGGCACCGAACGACGCGTGCTTCGCGGACACACGGCCGCGGTGACCGGGGCGGCCTTCTCCCTGGAAAAGACCGCGACCGTGTCGCGCGACGGCAGCTTGCGAATTTGGCCCGCGGACGGCGATCCCGTCGTGTGCTCGCATGACGCCGCCGTGCTGTGCGTCGCCGGGACACCGAATGGCGGTTTCGTGACCGGCTCTGTCGACGGAGTCGTGCGTCGCTGGAGCGCCACCGGCGAACCGCTCGAAACGTTCAGCCAGCACGAACGCCCGGTGACCGAAGTCGACGTGTCGCCGAACGGCGCGGTCGTGTCTCGCGACTCCTCCGCCGTCTGGCTGTGGGACGAGGGCGAAGCCCGCGCCCTACCCGCGGCGAAGGACTTCTTCAACTCGGTCGAGTTCTCGCCCGACGGGTCTCGCGTCCTGACATCGTGCGCCGACCACACTCTGAGCGTGTGGTCGACCGAGGCTCAATTGCTCGCCCGCATGCGCGGGCACGAAGCACCGGTCGAGATCGCACGTTTTGCACCGGATGGCCGTCGCGTCATCAGTGGCTCTTCCGACCTGACCGCGCGCGTGTGGGACGCGGACGGCGACGCGGCGTTCGAGCTGCGCGGCCACGGCTCCGCGATCGTCGCCGCGTCGTTCTCGCCCGACGGTCGCATGCTGCTGACCGGCTCGGACGACCGCACCGTGCGCCTTTGGAATCCGAACCCGCCGGAACTCCCGGTGCTGCGCGGGCACGATCTCGGGCTCTACGACGCGAAGCCGCTCGGCGACGGCGGCGCGTTCGTCACCGCGTCCCGCGACCGCACGGCCCGGATCTGGACCGACCCGGACTCGACCGATCGAGAACTGCGTGGGCACGGCGGCATGGTCTTCTCCGCGAGCCCGGTCGACGGCGGCGAGACGGTGATGACCACGGGATACGACCAGACCATCCGCTTTTGGAATCGGGACGGGCAACAGATCGGCTTTCTCCAGAACGCCACGGGACGCTTCTTCGACTCGATCGACCCGAGCGGAGAACTCCTGCTCGCACGGCACCACAACCGCTCGATCCGCATCGTTCGCCGTAGCGATGGGAGCGAACGGTCAAGACTCGAAGGTCACACGGACATGATCTGGTGGGCCGAGTTCGCGCCGAGGGGCGACGCGGTCGTCACGGCGAGCGCCGACGGCACCGCGCGCGTCTGGAGTCTGGACGGCGCGTGCACCATCGTGATGGACAAGCACGAGGACCGCGTGCGCAGCGCCACGTTCTCGCGAACAGGGCAACGGATCGTGACGACTTCCGACGACGGAACCGCCCGCGTCTGGAATCACGCGGGCGACTGTGTCGCCGTGCTGCGCGGCCACCGCGCCGAAGTCCTGCAGGCCGAGTTCTCGCCCGACGAGTCGCGGATCGTGACCGCCTCACGCGACACGACCGCGCGGCTCTGGTCGGTCGACGGGTGTCCGCTGCTCGAGTACCGCGGACACACCGGAGTCGTGTGGTCCGCGCGCTTCACGGATCAGGGCCGCCGCGTCGTCACGGCTTCGTCGGATCGAACAGCGCGGTTCTGGATCACGGAGCCGAGCGAGCTGCTGGCGATCGCGTCGCGGCACACGCGGGAGTTGACGGCGGAAGAACGGGAGAAGTTCGGGGCGCTGCTCGGAGGACGCTGACTCGCCCGACTCAGGAATCCCGCACGACGCGGAGCCCGGTGTACGCCAGAGGCACGACCACGGTCGCCGCGCGTTCATCGCGCACGAGCACCGCGCACCCACCCTTCGCGATCGACCCTCCTTCGCCGACGACCCACTCCGCGGCGTTGCCACCGATGTCGAAGACCATCGCCTTCTTCTCGAGTTCGCGTCCCTCGCCGACGAACCCCGGCGGACAGGACCCGACCGGGAGCAACGCTCGGTCGACGCCGAGCTGCTCGATCATCGCCTGCACGCGCGCCGCGTCCTCGAGGGACGGTGAGTAGCCGACCCAACGCTTCAGGTCGTTCTCGCGTGCGCCCTTGGACATCGCGAGCTTGTCGTGCTCTTCGACGGTCGGCAGTCGATACTTCGCACCCGTCGTCGCGCTGAGCCACGCACAGTAGGCCTTCGCGTCATCTGCCGAGATGCCGGTGATCGGCAGGTTCTCGGTCCCGGTCGGGATCGCATAGTCCCCTCGGAACGCGCGCCACTGCACCCGCGTGACCTCGAAGCGACCGATCGCCACATCGCCGAACGGCACGGTTTCGGGGATCAGCGTGCCACTCCGAAACGAGCCGAAGCTCGCGTCGGCGACCGCGACCTCCTGCATGCGCCGCGCGACCGCGAGCGGGGAGTCTCCCGCGACGAGCTCGACCTCCGCTTCCGTCTCGAACAGGTGTCGATCGACCCAAGCCAACTCCTCGGTCAGCTTCCGCGTCTGGTGCGTGAGCTTGCGCAGGCCGTGCGGTTCGCCGGGGAACAGGAGGAAGCGAACCGGCGCCTTGCCGATGCGATGCATCGCGCGGTAGTGCTCCCAGCCTTGCGACGTCGGGACCGCCGTGTCCTCCGTGCCGAAGAAGATGATCGTCGGTGTCGTCACGTCCTGCATGCGGAACATCGGCGACTTTTCGATGTAGCCGACGGGATTGCTCCACGGCGTACCGCCGAGATAGAACTCGTCGAACGACGCCCCGAACGCGCAGTTGCCGTAGTCACTTGTCCAGTTCACGTCGCCGGCGCCCGGTGCGGCGACGCGGAATGTGAAGTCGTGGCCCGGCGCGTAGTCGTCGAGATGCGTCAGCATCGCGGTCGAGAGAATCGCTCCGTTCGACCATCCGACCAAACCGATCCGCCCCTTGTCGACGAGTCCGCGATCGACGAGCGCCTGGATTCCGCGTGCGAGATCGACGACCTCGAGTTCGTAGTAGCGGTGGCGGATCGACTCGCCGAACGCAAGGCCGTAGCCGGAGCTGCCGTGGTAGTTCGTCTTCAGGACGAACGCACCGCGCTGTGAGTAGAAGTTGGGCGTGTTCGACCAGCGCTCGGAGAAGCGATTGCGATCGGCGGCGTGCGGCCCGCCGTGCGTGACCAGCACGAGCGGATAGCGCTCACCCTCGCGGTAGCCCTTCGGCCAGTAGAGGATGCCTTCGACCTCTTCGTCGTTCGCACCTTTCCAGCGCGTGACCTCGGTCTTGGCGATCCGCAGCTTCGCGAACCCCTTGTTCGGGCGATACAGCTCCTCGCCCATGTTGAGCGTCGCGCCTTGCAACGAGCCCTGCATGACGTGGTCCGGTTCCGACGCATCGCCGACGACGAAGATCGCCGTGTTCGCGTCTCGCGCTCGCACGAGGGACTGCAGCGGCCATTCGGACGGCGACTCGATCGCGACCTTGGCGTGGCTTCCGTCGGCCTGGCGAACGTAACGGGCCCACGCGGTCTCCACGCCGTGCGCGAGCCCGGTCACGAAGCCGTCCTCCGTCACGAAGAACGATCCCGACATGCTGCGGTCCCAATCGAGGTCGACGCGCTCCAGCGCGAAGCGACCCGCCGTGAGGTCCGACGTGCGCAACATGTCCAACCGCTGGATCGAGGCGGAGTCCTCGCCGTCGATCGTCATGTGTGGCACGCGCGCATACAGTCCTTCGCCGTCGCGCCAGAACGCGAACGACCGCGGCTTGCTCTTCCGATCCCCGTAGATCTCCAGCTCACTACCGCTCTCGAGGTCGTACCACACGACGCGCGGCGGGAACCGCCCCTCGGCCGCATTCGCCGGGTCGACCGAGTGCACCGCGATGACGTAGCGCTGCTTCGGCGACACGAAGAACCTCTGGATGCGATCGCGGTTCGTCGTCAGCCGCTTCAGCTTCTTGTCGTCGAGACTGAACCGAAACAGCCGGACCGCGCCGTCGCGGAACAGATCGATGTCCTCGACGACGCGCGTCTTGTCCTTGGCCTTCTTCGCCTTGGCCTCCCGGCGACTCCAGGCGTCGCGAGCCGTCAGGTAGATCGTGTCGTCGTCCCCCCATTCGAAGCTGCGCACGCCGTGCGGGATCTTGGTCACGGGACGCGCCTCGCCCCCACGCAGATCGAGGATCCAGATCTGCGACCCCTTCTCGTCCTTCGACAGCCCCTCCATCCCCTTCGGGAAGTCCCGCCCGGACGTGAACGCGATGCGGTGACCATCCGGCGAGAACTTCGGAGAACCGATGCTCTCCTGCCCGACGGTCAACTCACGACTCTCATTCGTTGCGAGGGTCGTGAGCATCAACGTCGCGATTCCCTTGTCCGCCTCTTTATCCCCGCGCGTCCGGATCCACAGCGCCTTCGAGCCGTCACGGCTCAGCTGCCAGGACGACGTCCGCTCCTGCATCACGACGTCTTCGACCACCCAGTCGCGACGGTCTTCTTGCGCGACGCACGGCGAGACCAGAAGGCTCAGCGAGAAGACGGCGAGAGGGAGAGCTCGGGATGCAGCGTCCATGGGCGCATCAGACCGGATGCTGCGCGGCCTCGGAAGCGCCCATCGGCGGTTTCCCTCGATCTCCGCGTCCCGCCGATTACAACCCGGCCGCGAGCAGCACCGCGTTGCTCATCGACAGCCCCTGCGGCGCACCCGGGTCGGCCAAGAACACTTGCGTCGCGAACATCGTGCCCATGTAGTCGACGAGCCCTCCGGTGATCTCCAGCGACCACGTGCCGTCACCGGGGAGCGAGGGCGAACCGTCGAGGAGGATCGGGACGGTCACGAGCGACTGCGGGTCGAGGTAGAGGGTGCCCCCGAGCACCGGCAGACTGGTCGAACCGATCGAGAAGCCGAACGCGCCGATCGTCCCGCCGAGACCCTTGTCGAGCTCGATGAGCGGGTAGGGTCGCCCGGCGCACGCGCCGCCGACGGCGGAGAGTTCCGGTGTGATCAGCGCGGTCCCGTGCGTACCGACGCCGAACGTCGCGGACGAGACTCGACACGGCGTGCCGCAGCGGAGCTCGAGCGGGTAGGCCCACGGATTCGGCTGCAGGATCCACGGCTGCGGGTTCGGGTTCCACGGCTCGATCGAAGACGCCGGCGGCTCATCGGGGCCGAACGAGGCGTCGAGCGTGACCGTCGCGAGGTTGGTGATCGTGACGCACGGAAGGTCCGCCGTGCCGTCCTCGTTCACGGCGGCGTAGCGCGCATCCCCATTGACCTGGCCGCGGATGATCCACCCCCGCTCGGCAACGTGGACAGTCTCCGCCGCGCCGCCCCACGGCACGATCTCCGACAGTTCGTAGGCACGACTCCACTCGACAACTCCGTTCGCATCGAGTGCGGTGATCGATGGCTGAAACGCGCCTTGGATGTCGCGGGTCGAGGTCAGGAGCGCTCCGCCGTCAGGACGGGGACAGATGTCCATGACCTGCGCGGGGTAGCCGAGATAGCGCATCCGACGCAGCGTCGCGCTGGTCGACGAGAGGGCGATGATCGCCTCGACACCGCCCGACAACTGACCCGCGACCCACAGCTCGCCGCCGTCGATCTCACATACGGCACGCGCGAAGAACGAGTCGTAGTACCGATGCCACGCGAGCTGCGCGTTCGCGGTGAGGTAGAACACGTGGGAGTGGTCGTTGGAGTCATGCACGATCGCGACGAGGTCTCCCGAGGCAGTCGCGCACACGTCGCGCAGATCGTCGACCTGCCCGCTCAGCCCCCACTCACGCGCCCAGTCGAGGTTCCCGGCGAAGTCCAGCTTCGCGGTCACGAGCGTCTGGTCGTTCTCGGTGTGGCCGACGGCGTAGATCCGGTCGGCAGTGACGACTACACGCGCGAAGAGCATGTTGGGCGAAGTGAATCGCTGCACCCATTGCATAGTCGCGGCGTCGGGATCGAACACACCGATCCACGGAACGGACGGGTCGCCGTTGTCCGACTCGTGGGCGCCGACGATCACGATGTCTCCGCTCGGCAACAGCGCCATGTCCATGGGCATCGCCACACCACCGAACAGCGTGTCGATCTTGAATCCGTCGAGGATCTCGCCGTCGTGGGCGTGACGCCGGACGCGGGCGAAATCGAAGGCGTCGTCCCGCGTCAGATCGATCAGCACGCCGTCGTCCCGAGCGACGAACCGGAGCTCGGCGACGGCTCCATAATCGGTGCGGAACCAGTTCTGCGCCGGAAGCGCTGGGGAGAGCAGGGTGAGGGCGAGAACGGGCAGAGCGCGGCGGTGGGTCATGATTCGTCGAGCGGGGTTGGTGAGCCGAGGCGGGAATCGCTGCGGGACCCCGTTCGCGCGAAACGGCTGAGGGTCCTGCCATGGTTTCCCCAAGAAATTCCGACGCGCACCCGTCGATCCGCTGTCATCGCGATCGCGCTACCGAGCCCTGCGGAAGTGTCAGCCAACAGACTCCATCTCCATGAGTCCGCCCCCAGGAACCGACGATGAACCCGGCATGAGGGGAATTCCGGCCGTGTTGCTCATTGTCGCCTGCGCGATCCTCGCGCTGGCTTCGTTCCTACCGTGGGCCCAGTTCAAGCCGCAGATGCCCGCGGGCTTCGACCTCGCCAGCATGGACGAGTTCATGCGCAGCGCGATGACCGCGACCGGCTGGAACGGCAACGTCAGCCTGCTCGGCATCACCGTCCCGAACTGGTTCGTGCCGATCCTCGCGTTCGCGATCATCGGGATGACGCTGATGCGCGGCGCCGACATCTGGGACGCGCCGAACGGACTGTCGATCGCCGCCGCGGCCTACTGCCTCGCTCACCTCACCCTGCTGATCGCCGTCGTCGTCGCGAACGGGAGCCAGGTCCGCCTGGGCTTTGGCGTGCTGCTCGCCGAACTCGCGGCCGTCTTCGCGCTCGGGATCGCGATCTTCGGACGATCGAGCGACAGCTACGAACCGGCACACCCGAGCCGGCAGCAGTTTCACCCCGCCGCTCGGCCCGGTCGCCCGATGATGCACGACCACGACGACGTGCCGGCGCCGCCCGACTTCAGTCCGTATCCGCGCACGCGCGTGTAGCGACGCGGCGCGAGTCGAAGCCGGCCCTCAGTCCTCCTCGAGCCGCCAGCTGTCCCAAACGATCAACGCGGCGCGACTCGCATTCTCGACCGTCGGTCCGTCGACGACGGTCGGCGAACCGTCCGCGCGGAACCAGCGGAACCGACCGTTCTCGGTCGGACGCAGAAACACGTCGACCCTCTCGGTGTCGACGCTCAACACGCTCGGCGGCTTGATGGTCGCGCGGGCGACAGGTTGCGGTTCATCGAACTGCACGGGCCCTCCTAGGCTCTGGAACCGGGTTCGCGGGTCCGCGAACCGAACCTGGTAAGTGTACGTGAACCGCACGCGGATGCGTGGCGGCTCTGCGCCACCCACGTCGAACGTGACGGGTCAGTCGCCGCCGTGCTCGCGGACCCAGCGCTCGAGCGACGCGGCGATCAGCGCGTGTCCGTGCTTCGACGGATGCCAGACGTCGATCGCGAGGGGCCCGGCCTCGGGATCGCTTTGGGTGAGATCCGGCCGGAGGTCCAAGAAGGCGAGGCCGTTGCCTTTGCAGAGCTTCGCGATGTCTTCGTGGATGTTCTGCCACCGATACGCGGACGCCGCCACGCTGCCTTGTTCGAACACCGGCACGACGGCGACGAGGATCCGCACGTCGTGCTCGCGCGCGAGCTCGCCGAACCGCGCGAACCGACCCGCCGTCTCGTCGAAGTGCCGCGCGTGCACGCGCTGGTGGTACTCACTCGGCAGGCCCTGGGCACTCTCGGAGACGCTCCGGATGGCCCGCCGCGCCAGATGAAGCAGCTCGAATCGCGGCGAGAAGTAGCGACCGAGTCCTCCATCGAGCACGTCGGGATCGTTGAGCATGTAGGTGACGATCACGAGATCCGGCCGCAGCGCGAGCCCGCGCGTCTCGAACAAGCGCAGCTGCTGCGCGGTCGAATAGCCGTTGACCGCCAGGTTGTAGACGACGGCGTCGCCGCCGAGCTGCGCCTCGAGCCGCTGCGGGAACGCATCTTCCATCGCGACGCCCCACCCCGAGGCGACCGAGTCCCCGAGCAAGACGATGCGCTTCGCGTCCGCCGGCGGCGGGTCGGGAAACTCGTCGTCGCGGAAGCCCGCCGCGTTGATCGCGATCGAGTGCTCGCCGAAGTCGCTACGGCCACCCGGCACGTATTCATACACGAGCTCCGGATCCTGCGACTTCCGATGGATCCGCGTCGTCGCTTCCCAAGCCTCCGCGGACAGGGCGGCGCCCGAGCCCGAGCGGAGGATCAACTCGGCGACGACGAGAAGGAGGACGACGGGGATCGCGGCGAGGGCGGCGCGCCGGAGCCAGCGAGTGTTGCGCGTGGAACTAGGCAGAGGTCGGTCAGGAGCGTCGCGAACGCTCGCGAGGAATGTCTGGCAGAGTACCCGGAAACGAACACCGACCGAAGCTCCGGTCGATCTCGCGTCCACGATTGCGCGACTCGATGTCGCCGCGCCTTGCCGACCTCAGACATCGGACCTATCCTGCGGGCTCTGTCGTTCGGGAAGAACCCAAGGAAGAAGCTCCGATGGTAAGCACTCGTCTGCTCCACGTAGCCACCCTCGTGATCGCGGGAGGCCTCTCTACACACGCCACGACTCAGACTGCGGCACCGGAAACCGCCGTGGATCTGGCCGCTAACGGATACCGCACGCTGCGCGGCATCAATTTCCTGGCAACGTATCCCAGCCTGGTGCAAACGCCGCCGTTTCCGGGCTTCAACGGAATCGCCAGCTCCTCCGCGATGTGGCACTACTACGGCGACACGAGTTCTGGCACCGACACTCGCGTCCACGTCGACGAACAGCTCGACTTCGCCGTGAAGATGGGGATCAACACGGTGCGGGTGTTCCTGAGCTTCCCCGCTTGGCGCTTCTACGACCGCAGCGGCGCTCCATCGAATCACCTGATCGATTCGTTCACGGACTTCCTCGGCCGCTGCGAGTCTCGGGGCGTGTTCTGCATTCCCGTGATTTGGGACGGCCTCGAGATCACCGAAGGCCTCAGTCCGTACTACGGAACGAACTCGGACTGCATCAACACCAGCGCCGACTTCAGCGTGACGACGGACTGCTTCGAGCGCAACTTCTGGGGGTGGCATTCCAATCCTGGTGATGAACTGGTCGAGTGCATGGTTGCCGTAGGCCCCTGCGTCCCCGGAACTCCGCCGCTCACGGCCCCCGCGTTCGACTCTACGCCTCTCTCTCACGGTGCCGACGCGATGGCGTACCTCGACGAGATCATCACCGCCGCCGACTCGAGTTCGGCGTTCTTGATGTGGGAAGTCATGAACGAACCCGGCGTGATCGAGCGCCCCGATCCTGCGCCACCCGAGAGCCTCCCGCTCGAGCACTTCAACGAAGCGACCATTCAGTACATCAAGAGCCACCAGATCGGATCCTCGCAGCTCGTGATGCTGGAGTACGTTGGGTACTCGGTCGGGGGCACCTTCGGTCAGAGTATGGCCGACTCAAACCCTCCCCTCGTCGACGCTCTCGCCATCCATCCGTACGGCAATACTCGCTCTGTGACAGAGGCCTTCGTTCTCGACGCCGTGACGAAGCCGGACGGCACGTTCCGTTCCATCCCTGTGATCGCGACCGAGACCGGATCGCCCGGTACAGGAGCCGCGTATCAGGACTCACTCAACTACGCCACCAAAGTCCCTCGCCCGGACGTCACCTCCCAACCCGCGACAGGAGTCGGGTTCATGAGCTGGGTGCTCCAGGTCGGCCAAGCCGGCGGGCGCTTTCCGTTCAAGGAGACGAGCGGGATCTACTACTCGACCGCCCCCGGCGCAGCGACCCCAGGCGTTCGGGAGCGCGACGTCATTCAAACGTTCTACGACATCGCGTGTGATCAGCTCACCGACCAGACCCTCTCGACTGGCCACCTGTTCACGCAGGCGGAGATCGACGCCCTCTCCGAAGTCGCGCTAGGCGACCCGAGGTTCGTAGCTCAAGGCCCCGTTCCGATCGAGTTGGACAGCTGGAGCGAAATCGAGGGCGAGATCGCACAGGCATTCACCAACCCGGGCCACTTCCTGATGTACGACGACCTCGATTCCCACGTCGAGTACATCACGATTCTTCAAGAGCACCACAAGTGGCTCTACACCGGCGTTCGATGGCTGCCGAACAACGATGTCTTGATCACGGTGCAGGGCCTGAACTTCGTGAGAGACATCGCGGAATCCGTCTACGCAGCCCCGCACAAGCACATGTTCCCAGCCGTAGCCCCGCTGACCGAGAACTACCGAGGCTCCCGGACCTACAGGAGCGATCCCGTGCAAGGCGAGCTGACGATCAGCAGCTGGGACGACTATTACCACCTCACCTTCGTGCCGTCGGTCCACAACTTCGTCATGGCGAACCCCACGTTGTTCAACGAATGGGAAGTTCGCTCCGTCCTCGGATTCCCGGCATGGCTCAACGAGATGGCGCTCGTGCTCGCGGTTCTCGGCGGCCCGTATCCGTAGCACGGCGGTTCGGAACCGCCAATCCGTGGAATCCGAGAACCGCTGGCCCCTTCGCCAACACGAAGGGGCATGACTCTCCCGCCAACACACACGAAGGCGGCCTGCCTCGCGGCCGCATTGTTCACGATGGTGTCCGCGTCCGCGCAGGACGCGCCCATGCTCCCCGACATCAAGCATGTCGGAGAGCCCTCGAGCGCTTCCGTCGCCGAGCCCACGGCGCGGTGCGAGGTGTTCGGGATCCCCGTCATCGGCCGCACGGTGCACGGACAGGTTCGACACGCTCGCCCCGAGACGGTCGGGATCCTTCACGTATCGCTGACCCCGATGGACGTCGAGCTGCCCGGCATCGGCACCGCCTACGTCGACTTGGAAAACAGCGCGACCGTGCTCGCCGTGACCGACGCCAACGGGTTCGCGACCGTGCCGTTCACGATCCCGGCCGAGGCCACGCCAGGCGACCAGCTCTTCCTGCAGTGGGCCACTGTCGACCTGAGTGACATCTCGATCGTCCTCTCGGACTCAGTTCAGCTCACGTGCGTGTCCGACGCGCACGCACTGCACACCGAGCTCCCGATGTTCACGCAGCTGGTGGACACGGCGAATGTCGTCGCGCCGTCACCGCAGAACGACCTCTTGGAGGGGCAAGTGCTGGTGACGCTGATGCCGGCGTCGCGCGACGACGAACTCCGCGCTCGGTTCGCGCTCGGCTGTCATGTCGGGGACTTCGCCCTCGCCGACGGCTCGACCGCCGGCACGCTCGAAGTCCTCGCCTTGTCGGACGAGGTGACGCTGCACAAGGAGACGTTCTTCAATGTCAGCGTGCCCGCTTCGATCGAACTCAAGTTTGACGCTCTCGCGTCGAACCCCGAGTTCATCGACGAAGAAAGCAACGTTCTCGTGCCGTGGACTTCGAACGGCACGCTCACGATGGCGTCGATCGAGACCTCGCCGATCGGCCTCACGGACCTGGAGTGGAACGAGCCGGTGCCGGTCGGCGTCCCGGTATTGGAAGGTTCCGAGCTCAAGTTCGACTGCGCAGGCGTTTCGCCGCTCGATTACGCAACGATCTTCGGCCAGTGGCTCGAGAAGAAGATCCTCCGCATCGTCGTGCACAGCGTGAACAACGCACAGGGCGGCAACGCCCCGGCGACGATGGCGCAGGCCCAGGGCTGGATCGACGCCGCAAACGACATCCTGTGCCCGCAGTGCTGCATCAAGATCGAGATCGCCAACGCGGATACCGATCAGAACGGGCAACCCGACATGGACAACATCACGGAGGCACCCGGGTTCAGCTGGCATCAAATGGCAGGAAACCAATGGGTACCCAACCCTCCCCCGCAACCCGGCGGAACGTCGGTGCCTTACGCAATCGGTGCACAGCAACTCGCGACGCTTCATGCGTCGGAAGGCGGCGCAGCTGGTGCGAATGCCGCGGGGGACATCTACTTCATCGACGACTTCGTCTCGGATGCCAACGCGAACGACGTCGTCGGCCGCCGCGGCACACTGGGTGTGCCGGGGATGCCGATGAACCGTTGTATCTCGTCCCTGGCCGTCGACCCGGATGCGGGGGACGCCGGCCGCACCATCGCGCACGAAATCGCGCACTCACTCGGGCTCGGCCACGTCAACGGCCAGGACGGCCAAGGCAATCCCGATCCGATCGGCGATCCGGACAACCTCATGAACCGCGTCGATGACAACGACAACCTCAACCTCGGCGACTCCCAGTGCCTCAAGATGCGCGCGAGCAAGAACCTCCGGGGCACGGGCCAACAGTGCTTCTCGCTCCCGCTGGGATGGGCCGTCCTGTAGCCGAGAACGCCATCCTCGGATTCGAGTCCGAGCGGCGGAGGCGATGCATACGCCTCATCGCGCGCGCCGTGCGCCGACGATCTCGATCTGAACCCATCGATCCGACCGGTTCGGGTGGACGCCACGGACCCCGACGACGCCCATCCCAATCGACAACGGGGCCGCGCACTCGACGGCGTCGAGCTCGAGCAGGAGGAGGGTTTCACCTCCGAGAGTGAGCGGCGAAGGTTACGCAGAATCGCATCGGCGGATTGTAGGCCCGCCCACAACCCCACGCGGCCCGGGCCCGCGACGGGCACCGCCGCCGAAATCCCGATTTCTGGCGTGACGTCGCGAGCGGTTCCGCATTTGTCCAGACGATGCAACTCTCCCGCCCCTTGACCCTCGCCGTGGCCATCTCGAGTATCGGCGCCCCCGCCACCGCGCAATCCTTCACCCCCGGCGACATCTTCCTCCTGAGCCAGCGGGTGAACGCCGCGGCCGACGCCGGGATCATGCGCATCGACTCCACGACCGGTGCAGCGTCCCAGTTCCTCAGCCTCGGGGGCGTGACCCCCGAGCGGGATACGCTCGCCTACGACCCGTATCGCGATGCGCTTCTGTTCGCCGCCCATCTCGGCAACGTGTCCAACCAGGCGTCGCTCTATCGTGCGGACGGAGACGGCACGGTGACGGAGCTCGTGCCGCAGGGATGGGCGATGCATGCGTTCGCGCCGACCGGCGACGGTCGGGTCTACATGCACCCGAGCTGGAACAGCGAGATCGAGTATCTGGACGCGACGGACACTCTGCACCCGGTCTGGAACGAGGACGGCACCGCACCGTTCGAGTTCACGAGCGGCGCGCCGTTCGTGTCCTTCCAATACACGGCGATGGTCTACCACGCGCCGACGAACGCGTTGTTCGCGGCCGCCGAGCCGTGGAGCGAGACCTGCGACGGAGGCTCGGCGATCGGCGTGGTCGTCAAGCGCGCCGTGCTGTCACCCGACGGCTCGCGCGTCGTCGGACCTGTCGCCTGCGTGGAGTTCGACATCAGCATGTTCAGCACCGGCGAGGTCCCGGTCGGTTTTTCGGTCATGGACGACGGGGACCTTCTGCTGTCCGCAGACACGAACTCCAACTCGGCGGAGCCGCGGATGCTGCGCATCGACCCGTACACGATGGCGGCCACTCCGTTCGCGACGAGCCAGCACACCTCGGTCGCCGCGACCACCGCGGGCACCTGGTCGTCCGTTCTCGGCAAGGCCGTGATGCTGGACACGCATCTCGGCGTGCTGCGGGCCTATGCCGACGGCGAGAGTGGTGGCGGCACGATCATCACCCCGTCCGTGTCGATCTCCGATCCGAACGCGGCGGGTGAGTACGCGTCGATGATCGAGATCGGCGCAGCACCGTGCGCCGGAACGGTCGAGAGATACGGAGACGGTGTCGCGGGGCTCGGGGGCTACGTGCCGACGCTGTCGATCACGGGATGTCCGACCAGCGGGAGCACAGTGTCGATTCACACCGCGTTCGTGCGGGGCGGCGCGTTCGGTGCCTTGCTCCTCGGCAACGCGCAGGCATCGATCCCCGTGCTGGGCGGCACGCTGTGGCTGCTGCCGACCGTGACGGTGCCGCTGCCCGCGAGCGGACCGACCGACACCGCAGGCACGGCGTCCACGCTGCTCACCGTTCCGGTCGGCCCTGCGGAAGTGCCAGGGACGACGTTCTTCTTCCAGTCGGTCTTCCTCGACGCGGCGGCTCCAGAGGGATTGAGCTTCAGCGGCGGCGCGCGCGTGGAGTTCGGCTAGTGGGGTGTCGCTGAAGTGCGTTGCGTATGTCGGTGTTCCTGGGGTTCGCTCGCAAGGCGCTGCGACGACATGGCTTGTCAGTGGACAAGTTGAG
>JANQJF010000037.1 GCA_028281765.1 Planctomycetota bacterium
GATGCGGTCGAAGACGACGCAGGACAGCGGCTTGAACGGGTTCGCGGCGTTCGGGCCGACGTTGACGTATTCGAAGTGCAGGTTGATGCTGCCGCCGAACGACTGCGGGGTCGAGGGGCGCGTGTCGGTGTTCGAGACCGAGACGATCGTGAACATCAGGGCGCCCGAGCGGTGCACGGGGTACACCAGCGCGCTTCCGGCATTCCGGCCGTCGGCCAGAGCGGAAGGAGCGAACGCGGAAGCGAAGAGAGCGGCAGAAGCGACGAAGGAGAGAGCCTTCATAGGACTGTTGGTTTCCTGGTTGCGGTTGGTTGGTGTGCGGCGCGTTTCCCGCGCGCCGCGGCTGCAACAAGGATGACACGCTTTGGCGAAAATGCGTTTCGCTCGAGAGTGGCGGTGCGTCGAAGGCTCGATGGGATGGGCGCTTTGGCGAGTCGATTTTCTCGAACCGGATTCGCGCGACTCGATCCGCTGCGTGCGGGGTGTGCGCGCGCCACGCGTCGAGTCGTCCGTGGCACCGCGCGTTAACGCAACAAGGCGCGCCTCGAGAGGCGCGCCTTGCCGGCGTGTCAGGAAGTGACTGTGCCGATTACGGCGTACGCCACTTGCCGTTGTCCTGGCTGCCGCGCTCCCAAAGGAGGTGGCCGCCGCGCACCGAGGCGTTGCCCGCGGTGATCGAGCCGATGATGACGCCGTCGCCGTCGAACGGCTGGCCGCCCGAGAAGAACGTGCCGGTCGACTGGATCGACATCCAGCCGGTCTCGATGTCGCCGACACCGTCACAGGTGATGTCGAGCTCGTCCGGGTCGTTCGGCAGCGCCGCGAGCCAGTCTTCCGCGAACAGCGGGTTGACGCACGACAGCGGCTGATCGAACCAGCAGCGGAAGTTGACGGTCGCGGACAGCGGTTGCTCGTTGTCGTTGTAGACCGCGAAGTAGAGGCGGTTCTCGATGAACGGGCCGCCGGTCAGGTTGATAAGCGCGAGCTGCGAGTTCGCCGCGGCCACGAAGTCCGTCATCAGGGTGTTCGGGGCCTTCTCGTAGTTGCCCGAGGTGCCGTCGAAGCACAGCGTGTACGGGAAGCTACCGTTCGTCAGCGAGCCGTGGTGACCCGGGGCGATGCCTTCGAAGGGGATCGCGTTGACGATGTACGAGACGCCGGAGGCCGACAGGACCATCGACGAGCCCATCAGGTAGTCGTGCTCCCAGGCGTTTCCAGGCGACAGGGCCGGGTTCTCCGCGGAGACGACGACGTAGCCTTCTTGCCCCGGCGCGGCCGCGGCGTTGTGGCAGGTCGTGAGGACCGACAGGGTGTCGGCCGGCGTCAGGAACTCGATGCGATCGAAGATCGTGCAGCCGAGCGGCAGGAACTTGTCGAGCGGGTTCGTCGCGCCACCCGGGTTCGGCTGGACGTTGACGTACTCGAAGTGGACGTTCGTGCTGCCACCGAGGGTCTGGGGGCCATCAGGCTGCGTCGCCGTGTTGGTGACGCTGACGATGGTGAACCAGTTGTCGGGGTTCGCGCCGAACGTGCCGGAGCGGTGAACGGGGTAGAAGAGGACGCTGCCGGTCTTCCGACCGTCGGCGAGGGCTTCGGGGGCGAACGCGCCAAAGATGAGCGCGGCCGAAGCGAAGCAGGTAAGAGCCTTCATGAGATGAGTGCCTTTCAAGCGTAGGGTGACTTGACTCCTTGTCCGGTCCCGGATGGGCGTGTGCCGAACAGAATCCGGAACCTCTCGTGGGCTAGGAATACAGATCGCGAATCGATGCGCCAGGGGCCTCCAAGCCGCGTGCTCACGGGGGTTACGGCTGTCATGCGGGATACCACAAGCTCAGTGCGCAGGACCGTCGGTGCGTCCCGTGATCACGCCAATGGTGGCCGCATACAATGGCACGGAACCGTCGTTGCTATGGGCATCTCAGCGACGTGCGTTGCACGTGTTCAAATTTCATCGGGGATGCGAATGCGCACGCGTTGCCGTGTCGGCGGAGCAAAAAAAAAGAGCCGGTGGGTCGAGTTTTCGAGGTCGGAGTCGCGCTTTCGCACGCCGGCCGGACAATGACCCGGTGAAGCGTCGACGCAAGCTCCGGATCGCGGTTCTCGCCGCGTTGGTTCTCGTGCTGGCGGGCTGGCTCGGCGGTTGGTTCGACGGGGGCGGATCCGGCGATGCCGACGGGGACGCGGCGACCGGTCGTGCGGAGGGCGTCCAGCGCCGCGAACCGCCCGCGGATCCCGAGACCGAAGTCGCGGACGGGTCGCAGGAGTCGGAGACGATCGACGTTCTCAATGGACCGCACCCGGCGAGTCCCGAAGAGTTGCCGATCGCGACGCCCACCGATTCGCTGGATCCGAGCGTTCTCGATCGGCTGACGGGCTGTCTGAGTCGAGTCGATCACGGTCGGACATCCGGAGACCTGCCGATGGCGTTCGCCGCGCTGGTCTCGGCACGGGAGCTGCCGGTGCCCGAAGGGTCGTGGTCCGACCGGGTCCGCAAGGCGGGGGAGGCGCTCGAACGAACGCTGACCGAGCGGCTCGGCGCCGCGTGGAAACGGGCTCGCAACGGGCGGATCCTCGCGACGGCGGGGATCCTCGGGCCGCTCCTCGAGTCCGACAATCGTGAGCTCCAAGCGCGGGTTCGGAAGTCCGCGGAGGCCGCAGGGTGGCCCGCGTTCCCGCTCCGCATCGAAGGCGCGATCGAGGGGAATGCGCGCCCGCTGGCGGCGGGTCGCGCCGTTCGATTCGCGTATGGCGATGCCGAGGTCGAGGGCACCGTCGCGCGGCAGGCGCGCGACGGTCAGGTTTCGCTGCGGTACACCGATGGCGAGTCGGTCGTGTTTCCTGTCGTTGCACGCGCACTCTGCGAGCCCGTCGAGCCGGACGTCGCCGACGGTCAGGACCAGTGTCTCGTCGCGCTGCGAGCTGGAGACGCGCTTCGCGCGGGTCTGTGGCTCGGGTGGCTTCGCACGTCCGGCGCCGCCGACGAGATCGTGGACCCTCTCCAGTCGATGCTGCGTCAGCTCGACTGAGCGGCCTGTGCTTCGCGATGGGGGGCTTCCCGATCCGGGTGGCGTCCGACGATCAACAGGAACGCGAGCAGCGTCGCACCCCCGGCCGCCCATGCGATCGGCCAGATGTCCGGGCCGAACCACGCGCAGGGCAGGTAGCCGCAGACCATCGACACGATCATCACGAGCACCGCGTAGGGGGCCTGAGTCCGCACGTGGTGCATGTGGTCGCTACCGGTGGCGACCGAGCTCAGGACTGTCGTGTCACTGATCGGCGAGCAGTGATCGCCGAAGATGCTTCCTTCGAGCACGGCCCCAATCGTCAGGATCATCAAGGCGGTGCCTCCCGCGGTGCCGAGCTCGGGATCGGCCTGCCCCAGCGTGTAGGCGAGGACGACGACATTGGGCAGGAGGATCGACATCGTGCCGTAGGACGTGCCGGTCGAGAACGCGACGAGCGCGGCGAGCCCGAACATCAGCGCCGGAAGCAGCCACGGCGTGAACGAGTCGTGGAACGCGGCGGTCAGGAACTGCGCCGTGCCGACGTCCCCGCAGATCGAGCCGATGCTCCACGCCAGCAGCAGGATGACGACGGCGAACAGGAGGGCGCGCGCCGACCGAATCGACGCGGACATCGCTTCGCCGAACGTGAGGATCTTCTGACCGAGCGCGAGCGCCGTCGCGACCACGAACGCGCCGGCGGCGGCGAAGCACAGAGCGCGCTGGCTCTCGCCGTTGCCGAGGATGGCCGAGACTCGCTCGATCCACGGTAGCTCCAGCTGCGACGGTTCGAGGGCGCTGTATCCGAACGTGAAGATCAGCGCGATGGTCGCCACGACGAGCAAGACGATCGGAATCAGCGCGTTGCGGGCGCGAAGGGGCGCGCCGTCGGGCGGTTCGATCTTCGTCAGCGACTCGGAGACGAGCGGGTGGGCGTCGTCCGCGATCGGTGTGCCGTCGCGCAGAGCGCGCGACTGAGCGCGGCGCATCCCGCCGAATTCGCGGCGCGTGAGGATCGTCATCAGCACCATGATCAGCGTGAAGATGCAGTAGAACCGAACCGGCAGCGTCTGCACGAAGACGCCGAATCCGTCCGATTGCTGGTACGCCGTGCCGTCGGGCTTGAAGACCTCCGGCAGCTGGGGGGCGAACATCGAGACCTCGTACGCGACCCACGTCGAGAAGATCGATACACCGGCGATCGGCGCCGCTGTCGAATCGACGATGTACGCCAGCTTCTCGCGTGAGACGCGGTAGCGGTCGGTCAGCGGGCGCATCGTCGAGCCCGTGATGATGCAGTTCGAGTAGTCGTCGAAGAAGATCAGCACGCCGATGATCCAGGACGAGAGCTGCGCGCTCACCGGTCCCCGCGCGAACTTGCTCACCAGGTTGACCATGCCCTGGATGCCGCCGCAGCGGGTCATGACGCCCACGGTCATGAAAAGGAACAGCACGAAGCCGATGATCTCGATCTTGAACTGGTCGCTGAGCACGTTTTCGTAGAGCGTCTTGTCCGCGAAGTGCACGGCGGCGGCGCTGATGCTGCCCGCGTAGAGCCAGGCACCGACGAGGCAGCCGAGCAGGAGCGCGGGCACGACCTTGCCGATCAGGATCGCGATCGCGATCGCCAGGAACGCCGGCGCGAGGCTCCAGCGGTTCGGGTAGTAGATGCCCGGGGTCGGTGTGGCCCCTTCGACGGGCTCGGAGAAGAGCTCCAGGAGCAGCGGCGCCTCGATCCGGCCTCCGGCCAGTTCGGAGCGAAACCCCTTCTCGCCCACGCGCAACGCGAGGACGACGGGTGGCTGGGACGCGTCGATGGACCGGCTCTCACCGCGAGCCCACTCTCGATACGACCGGATGAACTCGTCGCGCAGCGCGTCTCGCTGCGCGTCGTCGGCGCCGTCGATCGAGAGTCGTGCGACCTGCAGCGGGGGCAGCGCGGGTGCCTCCGACGCGTCTTTGGCGGGCTTGTAGGCTTCGCCGATGGCGTCCGTCAGCCAGGTCTTCGTCTTCAGGAACGCGATTCGCGACTGATCCGCCTCGGGAAAGAGCGCGAACAGCGCGACGAACGCAGCGACGAGAACGTAGCGCAGCCTTCCGGTCATGGTCGTGGTGAGGCTACACTCGGGCTCGGTAACCGCCATGACGAACCTACAGTTCGCGCTGTTCTTCGCAGCGATCCTGATCGCCTACGTGCTGATGCACATTCGGCTTTCCCGTTTCGAGAAGTACCTGCAGGAGATCGCAGGGCTCAAGCTGCTGAACGAGCGCTTGAAGGGTGTCTCGGACGTGCTCGAGCGCGTGCGCCTGGATCACGTCGAGGATCTGCTCGGCCAGCTCCACGACGATCTGGTCTCGATCCGCGAAGGGCAGGACCGACTCGACCGGGGACTGGGGCGGGCGCAACAGTCCGCGCCGGCGGCCGAACTGCCGAGCTCGGCCGCGGACCGCATTCGAGATGCCGTCGAGTCACGATTGCTGTCTCTCGGCTACTCGGACCTGCGCCTGTTGACGGACCTGTCGGATGCGACGCTCGACGCCGAGACCGTCGTCCGGGTCGAGTGCGCGCGCCAGAACATGGTCTCGAAAGGCAAGGTCGTGACTCGGAACGGCGCGATCGTCGATGTGGAGCTCCAGCCTGTTGCACCGGTGTTCCCGTAGGGTTCGAATTCCGCCGGCTCGATTCCCGCGCCGCCGCCAACGAGATCTGCGCCGATGACCGAACAATCCTTCGCCGGGCTTCCGGCTACTTCGATCCGTGACCTGAAAGAGCACGACGGGCAACGCGTGCTCGTGCAGGGCTGGCTCTACAACATGCGGAGCAAGGGCAAGCTGCACTTCCTGATGGTGCGCGACGGCACTGGCATCGTGCAGGCGGTCATGTTCAAGGGCAATGTCGACGAGGCGGTGTTCGAACAGGCGAAGGGACTGACGCAAGAATCCTCGATCCGTGTGCTCGGCACGGTGAAGCTCGACGAGCGGGCGCCCGGTGGGGTCGAGCTCGGCGTCGACGAGATGCACATCGTGCATCAGGCCGGTGAGTATCCGATCTCGCCGAAGGAGCACGGTGCGCACTTCCTGCTCGAGCGGCGCCACCTGTGGCTGCGCAGCAAGAAGCAGTCGGCGATCATGCGGATCCGCGACGAGGCGATCCGCGCGATCCGTGACTTCTTCCACGAGCGCGGATTCTTCTGCGTCGACTCGCCGATGTTCACGCCGGCGGCATGCGAGGGCACGACGACGCTCTTCGAGCTCGACTACTTCGACGAGCAGAAGGCCTATCTGACGCAGTCGGGGCAGCTCTACGGCGAGGCGAGCGCGATGGCGCTCGGCAAGATCTACGTATTCGGGCCGACGTTCCGCGCCGAGAAGAGCAAGACACGCCGTCACCTGACCGAGTTCTGGATGGTCGAGCCGGAGGCCGCGTACTACGACCTCGACGACGTCATGACGCTCGCCGAGGACTTCGTCTCTCACATCGTGCGCCGCGTGCTCGAGAACCGGCGCGCCGAACTGGACGACTTGGAGCGCGACGTCTCCAAGCTCGAGCCCGCCGCGAACGCGCCGTTCCCGCGCATCACCTACGACGAAGCGGTCAAGTTGCTGCACGAGAACGGGCACGAAGACTTCCCGTACGGCGAGGACTTCGGGGCGCCCCACGAGACCGCGATCGGCGCCGCGTACGATCGGCCCGTGATGGTTCACCGCTGGCCCGCGGACATCAAAGCGTTCTACATGAAGCGCGATCCCGAGAACGACAAGCTCGCGCTCGGCGTCGACATGATCGCGAGCGAGGGCTACGGCGAGATCATCGGTGGTGCGCAGCGGGAGGACGACCTCGAGGCGCTCGAAACGCGGATCGCCGAGCACGAGTTGCCGGCCGAGTCGTTCGAGTGGTTCACGGACCTACGGCGCTACGGGTCGGTGCCGCACGGCGGGTTCGGTCTCGGACTCGAGCGGACGCTGGCATGGATCTGCGGCGTGGAGCACCTCCGTGAGTGCATTCCATTCCCGCGGATGCTGCACCGGATCTACCCCTGACCGATGCGGCTCGGCCGCGGCCGGCTCAGCGCGTGAGGACTTCGCGCAGGCGGCGCGCGGTCAGGTCGCGCGCCAAGAGCGATCCGTTCGCTCCGATCAGGAACGTCGCGGGGAGCTCCTGCACGCCGAATCGGAGCACGTCCTGGTCCAAGAACTCGCCGGCGCACGGCAGCACGGGCATCGACCACTGCTCGTCACGGACGGCTCGCGTCAGGGCCTGACGATCGTTGCTCAGCGCGAACACGACGATCTGCTCGTTGTCGAGGCCGGACGATCGGGCGGCGTCGAGCACGCGTCGGAGCTCCGCGCGCTCCGCGGGGTCGGCGCCATCGCAGAACACCACGAACGCGGTGCGCCGATCGAGGTTGGCCGATTTTCGGGGCTTGCCGTCCAGGTCGAGCCGCGGTCCGAACGAGGGGGCGGGTGAGCCGACGCGCGGCAGGCTCGTGCCGTCGATGCGTGAACGTGCGATTTCGGCGAAGCGCGCGTAGCGCGAGGCGCGGGCCTCTTCGATCGTCCGGCGCAGGAAGCGCGTGGCCGTGACTCGGTCCCCTGCGAGCTCGGCCGCTTGGGCGATCCCGTAGAGCGAGCGACCGATCAGGTCGACGTCCGTCCGCGAGGCCTTGCGATACACCGCCTCGAACGCGGTGCGAGCGGCCCGCGGCTCGAATTCGTTCAGGAGCACCGAGCCGAGACGACTCCGCGCGCGCAGCAGCTCGGGCGCGTCGGGGTGGGTCTTCTCGAATCGACGGCAGAACTCGCGCAGGCACGTGGCGGCGTCCTGTCCTCGTCGGCGCAGCTCCTGCGGCGCGGCGAGCCGTTGCGTCAGCTTGCGATAGTCCGCCTTGATGTCGGTGGGTTCGGTGGTGGGCCGTGACTTCGGCTTCTCCTGCGCCGGGGTGATCGGCGTGAGTGCTGCGGCTGCCAACATGAGTAGGGCTGCGCGTCGCATCATCGCTCCTCGGCGTCCTGCAGAAGCGCGGCTCGGCATCGCGCGGCGGCTTCGGAGAGCTTCGGCCACGGGCTGTCCGCATCGAGGCCGAAGTCCTCACCGCCGGTGTGGCGCTTCACGGCGTCGATCACGAGGTTGCGTTCGAGAGCCCAGCGCGGCTTGTCCGGCAATCCGTGCTGCGCGGCGGGCTCGACGCCGGCAGGCGTCCCGGCGATGAGCACCGCGTGGAGGAGCGGCGTCGCGTCCGTGACGGCCCCGAGATCGAGCAACGCGCACGCCGCGGCCGTGCGCATGACCGCGGGCCGATCCGGATCCGACATCGTCGCCCGCAGTCGAGATCGGCTTCGTTCGGCGCGCATGTGGCCCAGCGAGAGCGCCGCCTCGTAGGCGCCGATGCGGTCGTCGTCGAGCCATCGCTCGAGGAGCGGGACGGCTGCGGGTCGACCGAACTCGCCGAGGACGGCCAGTGCCGGTTGGACTCCCGGGCCGTCGGGATTGGCGTCGATGGCCTGAATCAGGGCCGGCGTCGCGTCGCCGCCGGCTTCGAGCACGGGGCGGGCGGCCTCGGGCCAGGATCCGGGCGGGGCCGCTACCAACGAAGCAGCCGCGGCTCGGAGAGGCTCCGGAACCGCGGCTTCAGGGCTCGCGCAGGCCGCGAGCGAGCAGGCGATCCAAAAGTGCCGCATGGAGGGAAGGTACCCTCGAGGCGGCGTCAGATCACACGGCGCCTTCGGCTTCTTCCTTCTTCTGGCGACGTCGCCGCATCGCTGCAGCGCCCGCGACGCCCGAGCCGACCAGCAGGAGGGTCGTCGGTTCCGGGACGGGTTCGCCGCCGCCGCCTCCGCCGTTGCCGCCATTGCCGCCCGAACCGCCACCGCCGTTGCCGCCGGAGCCGCCACCGCCATTGCCGCCACCGCCATTCCCGCCGCCGGAGCCGCCGCCATCGCCGCCGTTGCCACCGACACCGTTGCCGCCGCCGCCGTCGTCACCGCCACCGCTCAGATCGCTGGTGTCGCCGCCGCCGTCGTCGACGGTCGAGTTGCTGTTCGTGTCCGGATTCGGATCCGGAATGGGCGTCGGGTCGAAGTTGCCACCGCCAGCCGGAGGCGGCGGGTTGTTGCTCGTGCCCGGCGTCGGGGTCGTGGCGACACGCGTACCCGAATGGTCAGCGCATGCCATGAGCCCGAAGGCGAGCAGCAAGGTCAGGGATGCAGTGCGGATCGACATGCTAGTGCGTGTTGCGAAGGTGTAGGTTTGTCGGAAGGTCACGGCGGGTCTCGGGACCCAGCGCACACCGGAAGGGACGAGCAAATGAGGGGCCATTCCCGGGCCGAGCGAGAGACTCACCACCGGCAACCTTAGTGCGGGAACTACGGTATGTTACCCTCTTTCGTGCGGCATAATTTCGGTGCCACCGTAGCAATTCGGTGCTCCCGGGTGCGGAATCGCCGATAGCGCGGTCCCTATGCGGTTGCCGAGAATGAACTTCGGATTCGCCGAGAATCTCGATTCGGTGCGTCGAGTTTTTTCGACGGGTGTTCATTTGGTTCCACGCGGTCCGGCCGAGGTCGGTGGCGGCACGAACTCCTGGACGCTGCCGTCCCGGAACGCGATCAGCAACCCGCCCGGATGCGGCACGGCCGGTGACGCGGCGCCCGCCTCGTGGCGCAGCAGGTAGCGCGGCGTCAGGTCCTTCTCTGCCAGGACGACGAAGAGGCCGTTGGTGCGGCCGCAGCAGACGTTGTCGCCCAACACGGACGGGCCGATCGCGATGCGATCTTCCGCGGTGAACGTGGGGCCGGGCTTCCCGGTCTTCAGGTCGTAGGACCGGAGCTCATTGTCGACGGCGAGGTAGACCTGGCGTCCGTTCGTTGCCGGCGGGAGTTCCGCGGCCTCGAGTCCGGTGCGGGTCCAGCGCGTGTCCCCCGTGGCCGCTTCGAAGGTCGTGAGACGTCCGCCGACGTCGAGCACGGTGATCCCGCCGCCATGGGCGCACGGCGTCGCGAACACGCCCTCCGGCAGGGTCTCCTGCCAACGGATCTTCCCGAGTTTCGTGTCGACCGCGACGACGTCTCCGCGGGCGGTCGTCACGATGACCGTCGCGGCATCGATCGCGAGGAGGTCCGCGCGGACGGGAGCTTCGACCTTCAGCCGAAACGTCTCTCTGCCTGAACGGGCGTCGAGGCCGACGATCTCCTGGTCGCTCGTCGCGAGCACGACCACGTTGCCGGCCGTCGCGGGACCGACTTCGGTCGGGAGTTCCGGAGTCGACCACTGCAAGTCGCCGCTGCGACGATCGAAGCAGCGCACGGTGCCGTCGATCGAGGCGATCGCGACGGTCTTCTCACCGACGAGCGTCGGCCTTGGAAGAAGTCCCGACATGTCGTTGCTGCGGAACTCCCAGAGCTGCTCCTGAGCCTTGCCGTCGAGGGCCACGACCCGGCCCTCACGGTCGACGAGGACGGCCGTGCCGTGCTCGTCGACGACCGGAGCCACGTCGACCGTTGCGCCGAGGTCGACGCGCCAGGCGGGTGTGCGTGCCAGGAGGGATGTGACGTTGGAGACCGTGTCTCCGGTGAACTCGGTCTCTTCGACCCGGAACCCGTCGAGTTCGATGCGCACGCGCACGGTGCTTCCGGGGAAGTAGGCGGCGAGCGCCGGGGACGTGCCGACGAGCTCTCCGTCGAGGTAGACGGACGCGCCCTTCGGCTCGGTGCTGACGTGCAGCGGGAGCTTCGTGAGCTTCGCGAACGGGATGTCGGGGTAGGCCTGCTCGAGTGCCCGCAACTGTCCCTGCGCCGTCGGGAAGTCGCCGCGGTCGGTGGCTTCCTTCAGCACCTGCAGGAATCGACGGATCGTCGCGTAGCGCTCGACCCGCTCCCGGAAGCTGCGCTTCAGGTCGTCGTCTTCGGGGTGTTCCCGGCTCAGGCGACGATAGGCCTCGAGCGCACGGTCGAAGTCGTGCGCGTCTTCGTAGCGACGCGCGGCTTCGAACAGCGGCGTGAGGCGTTGCGCCGTTCGCGTCCGATCGAGCTCGAGTTCGTGCTCCGCGAGGATCTCGCGGCAGCGGTTGAACAGCGTGCGGAGTGTCGTCGAGTTCTCGCGGAGTCGGTCGCGCTGCTGTGGGTCCAAATGACCACTGATGCGTTCCTGGACCTCTTCGCCGAGCATCGCGTTCGCGAGCTTCAGATCGATCTCCTGGAACGTGCGCTTCGCGACGTCGACGATTTCCAGGCGTTCGTCGAACGACTGGAGGAGGCTCGGACGCGGGGGCAGCTTGGACTCGAGCTGAATGCGGAGTCCGTCGAGTTTCGTCAGCGTCGCTTCGATCCGAGTCTTGATGATCTCGTCGATCTCTTTCTGCGTCTTGCCGAACTCCGACAGCGAGTCGTAGATCTCGACGGCGGTTGCCACTTCGGCTTCGGACATGGCTTGCTCGGCTTGGCCGAGGGCGACGCTGCACCGCTCCTCCAGTTCCGCCCGGCGTGCTTCGGTCTGCTTGCGGTCGTGTCGCGCAATCAGGCCGAGCACGTCCGAGAACATCTTCGTCTCGGGGCTCAGCTGGTGCGCCTCCGTCGTGAGCGCGCGCGCCCCGTAGTAGTCCTCGCGCTGGATCAGCGCCATGGCCTCGTGGTGCAGCTCCTCGAGTCGCGTGCGCAGCTCGCTCTTCACGTAGGAGTCGTAGCCGAACCAGCCGCCGGCGATCAGGATCGTCGAGACGACGGCGATCCGGATGCGCATTGGCGCGCCGCGGACCCGGAGCGACCGGAGCGCACGCTGGATGTCCTTGCGACGACTGTCGAGCTTTAGGATCTGCTCGTAGGTCGCGATCAGGCGATCCCGCTGCTTCGGCCCCTTGAATTGCTCCGCGAGTTCGAGGAGGACTTCGATCGCCTGCTCGTTGCGGCCGATCTTCGCGAGGATCTTCGCCTTGCGATTCAGGGCGATCGGGCTGCCGGGAGCCAGTTGCTCGAGTTCGACGAGCGCGTGGAGCGACTCTTCGATATGACCTTCGAAGGCGAGGGCGTCGGCGTAGTCCGAGGTGACGCTGAGCAGTTCCTGAGGATCCGCGCCTGTCTCCTGCAAGAGACTGCGCAAGAACATCAGGCCGTCCGAAGAACGCCCGTCGCATTTGCGCGCGAGGCGCGCGAGGCGCAGGGCTTCGACGGGATCGTTCTGCTGGCGGCCGCAGGCGACGAGCACGCGCGCGGCCCACCGGTTCTCGCCAACTCGCTGCAGACCCTGCGCGAGCGGAACGGCGAGGTCGACGGGTGCGGCCAGGTGCCGCTTGCGCAGCATGTGGTACGTGATCGTCGCGAGCTTGACGTCGCCACGATTGGCCTGTTCGTCCGCGACGTCGAGGACGGCCTCGTCGTCGATCGGCATCAGGAAGCCGCCGACGGCGAGATCCCGGACGATACAGCCGAACGTGAACAGGCCGAGCGCAGTGTGGTCGGCGAGCGAGCGCACGTTGCGCTGGCCGTCGATCGCCGCCATAACGGTCTCGTATTGCTCTTCGAATGGCTCTTCTGGCTCGACGTCCGGCACGACGCAGAGAATCTCGTCGAGATCTCCGATCGCGTCGATCACGCGTTGCCACTCGTCACCCCGACGCGCGACCTCGAGGAGGACGCCGTTGACCTCGAATCGAGGCGTCTGCTCCAGTCTCGTGATCAGCTCGGGATCACTGCAGGCGCCCCGGTAGAACTCGAAGGAGCCGTGCTGCCAGGTGAAGAGGGCGAACAGGTCTTCCTGGATCTGGTTGTGGAAGATGTCCTGGATGTCGTCCTGGGTGACGAAGCCCTCTTCGATCAGGATTTCGCCCAGATGACGCGGGTTGCCCGACTGCTGTTCCTTCTTCTGAGAGAGCAGGGCCGTCCGCAGCTGGTCGATCGTCAGCAGCCCCGCGTGCATCAGGCGCTGGCCGATCCGCTTGATCTCGGTGCGCTGGGGCGGGATGCTGCGGACGTATCCGTCCTCGAAGAACAGCTCGTGCTGCTCGATGAGGTTGCGAACTCGGAGCTGCCCCTCCATCTTGGACATGGCCAGCGTCTGGAAGATGTCGGCGAGCTCGATCTTGTCGAGGTCGCCGGACATGGTGATCTCACCGTCGCCGGGGAGTTGCTCGGGGGCGGATCCCGTGTCTTCCGAGACCTGAGTCTCGTTCAGGAGGAATTCAATTTCCTCTTCCTGGAGCAACTCTCTGGTGTCGCCCATTCAGTTCTCGATGTGCATTCCCCGGACTTTCTTCGCCGGTGCCCTTATCGGTATCAGCTGTGCTCTGCCTCAATACGGAGTCGGCCAGAACGACACGCCGCGCGAATTCGCCGTTGCGGGTGACCGGGACGGGCGGCTGCTCGAGCGATTTCGGGCGCATTTGCGGCCCCGATTGGAGCGGGAGTGGCGGCTCGGGTGGCAGTTGGCCCACGAGATGGGCAGTGCGGCCGTGCCGGTGCTGGAGCGCCTGTTTCGTGACGAGAGCAATCCCGCGGGACGCCTGGCGATCCTCGGTGCGATCGGTATCGCCGAGGGTTCGGCGACAGACCGATTCGTGAGTGATCGCCTCGACCGGTCAAAGCAGACTCCCGAGCGGTTCTTCTGTCTGTTGGCGCTGGCGCTCGGTCCCGAACGCGAGCGCGGCGGGGAGACCGTCGCGGAGCTGTTGCAATCCTCGACACTGCGCGACGCGCTACGCGTGGGCGCGTGCGCGGCCGGCCGTCGGTACGGGTTCCTGCCGTCCGATGCGTGGTACGACGATCGGGATCCCGGCGTGGCCGCGGTCGCGCGATACTGCCGTGCGCGCGCCGAGGACTTGTCGATCCTGAAGTGGTTGCGTTCGGATCGTCGTGAGCACACGGATCTCGTGTTGCGGGGCGCGCTCCTCGGCGTGCGTCGCGCCGAGGAGCTGATGCCCGACCTCGAGGATATCGTCCGCGCTCGTCTCGGCGCGGACGCCGAGGCGGGGCCGGTCGCTTCGTGTGCGGCCGTGTGTGCCGCCCGCGGGATCAACGCGGCGATTCTCTACGCTCGTGCGCCGGACGGCTTTCCAGGCGTCGTGACGATCCCCGTGCTCGTCGCGGATCCGCAGCACCGCCGCGCGCTGGCGGATCGGTTGGCGCGCGCGCTCGTGTCGACCCGTGTCGACGCCCTCGCGCGGCTGCGGCTCGCGGTTGCGATCGCGCTGGAGATGCGGCCGGACTCGATCGAGCGGGATCTCGCGGGCATCCGCGAGCAGGATGTCGAAGTCCGTCGCGCGTTCTGCATCGCGTTTGCCCGCCGTCTGTATCAGCGTCCGAGGGAAGTCTCGGCGTTCCGCGAAGTCGTGATGCCGGAGTGTGACGCCGCGCGTTGGGTCGCGCTTGCTCGCGGGCAGGACGTCGAGGACACGAAGTTCGACGATCCGGAGCTGAATCGCGGTTTCTCGATTGCGCAGCGCAGGGCCTTGCCGGCCGCCGCAGCCGCGGCCCTGCTCGAGGACGCGCTGTGGCGCTCGCGGGCGCACCTGGGGCGCGCGGCGTGGGAGGCGGAGCTCGAATTCGTGAGAGACGTGATGCTGGCGGGCAGTGACGAAGGGCACGCGAAGTACGGCGTGGGGCCGCGCGAGGATGCCTACTTCGCGCGCGGGCTCACGCGCAGCGATGCCGTGTTCGAGGTCGCGATCCGCTACTACGGCTTCGTCAGCTCGCGAGGATCTCGCACACCCGGCGCACGTCGTCTGCGCTGACGAACGGTCCGGGACTGACGCGGACGACGCCGGTGTCAGACGTGCCGAACGCATCGTGGGCCCACGGCGCGCAGTGGAAGCCGGTCCGGACGTGCACGTCGTGATCCGCGAGGATGGCACCGACCTCGCTCGGATCCAGCCCCGGCACGGTGAACGACAGGATCGGGATTCGCTCCGCGCCGGGTTGCAGGACGTCGATGCGATCGCCGAGCGTTTCGCGGAAGAGATCGCAGAGGTCGAGGCCGTGCTGTAGCGGATTGCCGTGCTCTTCGAGCCAATCCAAGGCCGCGGCGAGGCCGAAGATCGCCGGAGTGTTCGGCGTGCCTGGCTCCATGCACTCCGGCCACGTGTCGGGGTGGGTCTCGAGCGCGATCGATGACCCGGTGCCGCCGAGCTTGGTGGGGCGGAGGTCCGTGTCCGGGCGGACGGCGAGGAAGCCGAGGCCCGGTGGACCGAGCATGCTCTTGTGCGTCGAGGCGAGCACGACGTCGGCACCGACGTCGAGCGGGAGCAAGCCCGCCGTTTGGCTGGCGTCGCAGATCGTCGGGCAGCCGTGTTCGCGGGCGACCGCGGCGAGGCCCGCTGCGTCGTAGACCCGGCCCGAGATGTTGCTCGCCGTCGTGAAGACGAATGCGTCGAATCGCTGGCTCTGCAGCGTTCGACGCAGCTGCTCCGGTGCGAGGGCGCCGTCCTCATCCGGCGTGAGCCGTTCGACTTCGACGGCGCCGCGGTCCCGTAGCGCGACGAGCGGTCGAATCACGGAGCTGTGTTCGAACGAGGTCGTCAGCACCCGCGCGCGTTCCGGCAGCATGCCGGCGAACGTGAGATTCAGCCCCTCGGTCGCGCCCGAGCAGAACGCGATCCGCGACGCCGGCACGCCGCACTCCCGGCCCAAGCGCGTTCGGACGCGCCCCACTTCCCGGGCGACCGCGCGGCAGGCGTCGCTGTCGCCGCGCGTCGCGGATACTCCGAGTTCCCGAAACCATCGCGTCACGGCTTCCAGCACCGCGTCGGGTTTCGGGAAGCTGGTCGCAGCGTGATCGAGGTAGATCATCTCAGGCCCCGACGAATCGGTCGTAGAGAACGCGGGCCTGCCCGGGATCGTCGACGCCGAACAGCAGGGCTCGGCCGCCGCGGAACACCGTGAATCGCACGTGCTCGGCCGAGAAGCGCAGGAAGTGCGTCGTCTGCTCGACCTCGGTCGCCCATTCGCCCAATCGTCCGCGCAGACGGTCGAGCTCGATCGTGCAGCCGGCCGCAGGGCGGATCTGCACGGCGTTGCGGCCGCACAGCCGGACCGAGTCTCCGTCGCCGGCGACGCTCAGCGCCGGTAGCTCCCCGGTGCCGCATGACGCGCAGGTCGAGTCGGGGCGCGCGTCGGCGAGCCGGATCGCGAACTCCTGGCTCCACACGTCGCAGGTGAACATCCCGGCGGTCGGTCGGGCGTTCGGATCGCTGAGCATCCGGAGCGCTTCGGTCGTCTGGAACGCCGCGACGTGGGCGATCGTGCTCGCGAGGATGCCGTCGGTTTCGCACGTGCCGATCTCGCCGGTCGGTGGCGCTTCTGGCATCAGGCAGCGCAGGCACGGCGTGGTGCCGGCGACGATAGCCATCGCGCGCCCGGTCGAGCCGATGGCGGCGCCGTAGATCCACGGGATTCCGTCGCGGATGGCTAGGTCGTTGATCCGCATCCGTGTGGGGAAGTTGTCGGTGCCGTCGAGGATCAGGTCGGGGCGGTGGTCGAGTCGATCGAACGTGTCGACGGAGAAATCCTCGGTGATCGCCTCGACGACGACGTCACGGTTCACCTCCACGAGGCGCTCCGCCGCGGCGCTCGCCTTCGGTCGGCCCTCGCGAGCGTCTCCTTCGGTGAAGAGCGTCTGGCGCTGCAGATTGCTGCGTTCGACGACGTCGCGGTCCACGACGACGACGCGCCCTACGCCCGCACGGACGAGGGTTTCCGCGATGTGGCTTCCGAGGGCGCCGATACCGACTACGAGAGCCGACGACTGGCCGAGTCGCCGCTGACCGTCCCGGCCGATCGGCGCGAACCGAACCTGACGGGAGTAGCGATCTGCGGCGGGCGGGTCGTCGGAGGGCACTGGGGGACGCCGGCCGCGTTTCCGGCGGCCAGAAACTGGCGGCCTGAAACCGGCGGCCGGACCGTTCAGCTAAAGTAGTCGGCGTTGATCTTCGTGAACTCCGTCCACTCCTCGGGGAGGTCTTCTTCCGCGAAGATCGCTGTCACGGGACAGGCGTCGACGCACAGCGTGCAGTCGATGCAGTCCGCAGGGTTGATGTAGAGCTGCTTGTCGTCGTCTTTTCCGTGGATGCAATCAACCGGGCAGACGTCGACGCAGGCCTTGTCCTTGACGTCTACGCAAGGCTGGGCAATGACATGTGGCATTCGTGTGTGATCCGTATGTAGCGCAGATACGAATGCGTCTGATGTAGCACGGATCGCTCGGGGTCACAACAGCGCTTCGGCGTGTGTGTGCTCCGGCGTGACGGAACGTTGCGAGAGAAGGGACTCGAACCCTTACGGGTATTACCCCACAGGGACCTAAACCCTGCGCGTCTGCCAATTCCGCCACTCTCGCGTGCTGTTCCATTCGTAGGGCCGATGGCGCGGCGGCTTCCGATCGGCAGGTCGAGAGTCTAGCCCGGGCCGGAGGGATGCCAAGTCCTCGGATGAGACTTCGAGTGGTGAACGCGTGTGGATTTGCGACAGGCCGGTCGACAGGTCGGGGGGATCCAACGATGGCCCATCCGGGCCAGGAGAGATGACCATGACCGAGATTGATCGCAAGCGGAAGTCCGAGCCTCATCATGCCTGGAATCGAGGCCTGCTCGCCGCCGGTTTGGCGCTGTGCCTGACCGCGTGTGGCGGCGGTGGCGAGACGGGGGCCGCCGGTGGCCCCGGCGGCGGCGACGGTAGTGGGGGTGACGGCACCGACTTCGGTGACGGCGCAAACGATCCTGTGGCGCTCGAGGAGGTCGACCTCGACTTCACGGTGAGCAACCTCCACTCGTCCGGCCGCCAAGAGCTGATCACGGCGTCGATCCCGTTCCCCGAGCGGGCGGTCAACAACCTCGGCCGGCTCGGCGTTCCTGGCTTCGCGACCACCTGGGTTCCGATGCAGCGTTGGGCGGACGGCTCGATCCGTGTCGCGCAGGTCCAGCTGTTCGACTCCATCGAAGGCGGCAGCAAGAAGACCTACCGCGTCGAGCAGGAGCAGGAGGCGATCACCGACGCGTTCCAGCCGCACCCGTGGGTCGCGTCTCAGTGGGCGTCCCTGGAGCTGGGGGCCCGCGTCCGCGATCGTTTCGGTCACAAGTACGAGGCCCAGATCTCGGGTGACGGCGAAACGCTGCAGACGACCGCGCTCAAGCGGGTGCGCCGCTGGCGCCTTTATCATGAGAGCCCGACGAACGGCGGCATCGGTCGCGACTACCTGGCGTCGACGTTCTACGTGACCGAACACCGCGACACGCCGTTCTTGGTCGTGGACTGGATCTTCGGCAACGACTACCAGGGCATCGATGCCAACGGCGGGCTCACGGACCCGAACATGCACCCGCTCGGTGCCGTCGACGTCGACGACGCCGCGCTCGTGACCGACGGGTTTGCTCAGGTGCAACCGTACCGTCCCGACTGGCACGACATGCAGGACGGCGTTGTCGAGGGCGACGGCCGCACGGCTCACGTCGTCATGGATGGCGACTGGATCGCGGATGGCCAGACCCGGCGCTACCGCTTCACGGCGCTGGTCGAGGATGCCGGCGCGAGTGGGGACGAACTGCAGGTTTGGCGCGATCGGTTCACGCCGTTCGCGGAGCACGGCCCGGTGCGCGCGCTGACGGCGCGCCTCGCGTGGGCGCAGTGCCGCGGTCTCGGCTTGCTCGGCGGTCCCGTCGCGGGTCCCGCGAACGCCGGGGCGCGTGCCGAAGAAGAGTACCTCGATTGGCTCGGTCGCAATCACTTCGGGCGCTGGGGCTCGTTCGGCGATGCGAAGTTCAGCAACGCCACGGGCACGCCGCGCAACTCGGGTCTCGGCGAAGAGCTCGCGTGGGCGGTCCAGTCCGGCGACGTGCGTCTGCTGCGCATCCTGGAGTCGAAGTGCTGGGCGCAAGCCAACCGTCCGATGCACATGTACGGCCTCGTCGTGGGCGCCGAGCAGGACATCCAGCTCTGGGAAGGAGTGCCGATGTCGCTCAACGACCGCTGGCACCGTGACCTCGCACCCGAGTCCCTCGGCCGCCGCGCGCTGACCGAGTCGGATCCGTGGGCCACCTACCGTTCGCGGATGGACGACAGCGGCAAGCCGCACGACTGGAACGCGTACGATATCTCGCACTGGACGTCGGACCTGTACTTCGACTACTGGACGATCACCGGCGACGAGTGGGCCAAGGAAGAGCTGCGTTTGATGGGGCAGTGCTGCCGCGGCATCATGCACTACCACGGCTACGTCACGGACTTCACGCAGTACATTCGCGCCGAAGGCTGGACGATGCAGAGCCAGGTTCAGGCCTATCTCGCGACGGGTGACGAGGCTCTGAAGACCAAGGCGATCCGTCGCACGCGCGACGTCGTCAAGGCGCAGCAGCTTACGGATCATCCGAGC